>DASTDH010000294.1:0-6089 GCA_035710445.1 Chthoniobacterales bacterium | reverse complement strand
GATCGGGCGCTGCATGTAACCGCGAAAGCCGGTCTCTTCGCAGATCCCGGCCGAGATTGCGGAGACCACCACTACTAGCCATTTGAGAGGGAGGGAGGGGATAAAGGAAAAGTCATAACCCCGTCGGAACGTCGCCATCGGAAAGGAGACAAATCGAAACAACAAAATAATCGAACTATGCACGGTCGCAGCGAAGAAAAACGCGGCGATCACGGTCCAAAACCATTGCCTAGGTGACAGCGTGCCTCGGCGAAACGCCTTGGCCCGGGCCGCTTGCGTCGTGCCTGGGGGGCCTCCGCCGCTCGCCCACCACACATACAGCGCCAGGAATATTGCCTCGCCGATCGCAGCCAGCGGCGCACCCAGGTTCAGAAGCAGTAGCAGCCACACGTTGGCAGCAACAAGCGCAATCAGAAGGCCGGAGACGATGGCGCGCAGTGAGATGGGCAATCTCATCCAAAGTCTGGGAACTTGCATTGTCATCGTGAATGTCTCGGAAACGCTTCGGCTGATCTAGCCACCGGGCTACTTTCAGTGCCAAGCCTCGTGGCAGAGAGATATTTTCATGAATCCGCTTCCCGCAAAGCGAGTTGCGGCTAAATTTCAGATCAAGTCCCGGGAAGTCGGATTCTCGGAGATATGAATCTACTCGTCCGCGAACGGCGTTAATCGGGAGTTCGCGATATGTCTTTACGTGGTACCGCTGACGACAACAAATAACCACGCTTGGAAGAAATCGCCGTTTGCATGTAACGAGGCTTGCTCTGCCAGGCACTCGTCCACTTCGCAGCGCGGAACTATGTGGTCATCGGCAGCCCTGGTCAGAGATCCGGCCATCGCACGCAAAAAGAACTCATGCGGTGTCGACACGGCAAAGGTTTCGGTCTTAATGTTTTTTAAACCGGCTTGCTTGGCGAGCGCAGGCAATTCGCGTCCTGAATTCGGATTCGGCATCGATGCCGCGACAATCGACGTCATCTTTCGCGTCAACTCAGGCTTCTTTGAGTAAATAGCTGTGGAGTCGATGTCGGTGTCCACGAGGCACACGCGACCTCCAGGTTTAACCACGCGCTTCATCTCGTGAATAGCGGCGAGGCGGTTGGGCAAGTAAAGAAAGAGTCGCTCACTGCGCGCAGCGTCGAAGAATCCATCGGGATAAGGAATGGCGCAGGCGTCGCCAACCCGGAATTCGAGCCCTGGGCGGTTACCGGCGCGGCGGTTGGCAACTTCAATCATCGCAGAACTGATGTCGACCCCAGCGGCGAGCCCGGTCGGGCCGGTCGCGTCCGCAATTGGAAAGGTCGCTCCGCCAATCCCGCACCCGAGATCCAGAACTTTGTTGCCGATGGCCAAGTTCATGCGTTTGCTGATTTCGGCCCGAAGGTTTTTGATCTCAGCGTGGTTATCCAGGAATTCGAGGAAATCAATGAAGTACGAAGGCGCAATGTCAGGTTGCGTGAAGTTCGTCATTTCCGACATGTGAGTTTTGCTCCCGACGTTGCGCTGTAAAGATATCACGCCGAAGGCAGGAGATGCGTCAAGAGTCCGCTACTTATAACTCCCTGAAAGTCGAAGTCGCGGAAATGTGCCAGTCAAAAGATTGTCATCTTGAGGCACTACAAAGCCTTTACAAGTTTTCGTGTCACGACACAGCCGCTGCCGCGTCCAACGATGTGAGGATAATTGTTGAAACAGCGTTCTATCCGGCTTGCGGCAGTAACGACCGTAGCGCGGCAGTTATCTAAATAAGATTCAAAGGAGAAATAATGAAACCGCAGTTCTTGCGTATTCTACTGGCGCCGGTCTGTTTTGCAGCGTTAGCTATTACGGCCAAAGCCCAGGACGTGGACCAACTCGTTGTGAATATACCCTTCGAGTTTGTCGCCGCTGGCAAAACACTTCCGGCTGGCAACTACGAAGTAAACCGCTTGTCGGGAAATAGCCTGGAGTGGTTAGTCCTCAGCGGGCCCGAGGCTCACGCACGTGTGTTCGTACTTGCAAGTGAAGTGGAAAGCGTTCGCGAGGGGAAAATTCACTTCAGCTTCGAACAAGCCGGAGATCAGCATTTCCTGAGCAAGATCGAGACTCGCGACCATGTGTTCAACATTGAAGTGCCACGTGCGGCGACGTTGCTGGCATCCGCACCATCCCACAGCGGAACCGCCTCAGGAAGCTCTGACGGAAACAATTAGACTTGCCCTCCCTCAACCCCCAACATCCGAGAACGGGCGACTCATTTGGGTTGCCCTATCTTGGAGTGTCAATTTTCTTGTCTAGAAGTTATCTCATAAACACTTTCAACCAACTGATCCGTTGAAACTTATGTGGAACGGCGTAAATCGAGAGCATGGACCTCACCGACGCCCAGTGGGCGGTGCTCGATCCACTATTCCGTCCGCGGCGACGGTCCGATGGACGCGGGCGACCTTGGCGCGATACGCGCGCCGTGCTCAACGGAGTGCTCTGGATCTTGCGCACGGGCGCTCCTTGGCACGATCTACCGAGTCGCTATCCGCCTTATCAGACCTGTCATCGCCGCTTTCAGCATTGGCAGCGTTCCGGGCTGCTATTGCGATTGCTCCAAAAACTCGCCGAGGACTTACGCGATCGCGGCAAGCTCGATTTGAGCGAAGCGTTTGTCGACGCCAGCTTCAGCTCGGCGAAAAAGGGGGCTCCGCCATCGGCCCTACTCGACGCGGTAAGGGCAGCAAAATCATGGCGATCAGCGACGGCCATGGTCTTCCTCTCGCCGTGTACGTGGCCAGCGCTTCTCCGCATGAAACCAAACTCGTCGAAGCCACTCTTGAGGAACGATTCTTCGCCGACCTCCCGGAACGGTTGATCGGCGACCGCGCCTACGACAGCGATCGACTGGACGAGCGCTTGATGCAGCACTACGGTATCGAGATGATCGCGCCACACAGTTCCATACGCACCCGAACTCTGACCCAAGATGGCCGCGTGCTGCGGCGCTATCGCCGTCGATGGAAAGTCGAACGCTTGTTCGCATGGCTGCATAACTATCGCCGCATCGTGGTCCGCTGGGAACGCTACCCGGAAAATTTCCTCGCGATGCTTCACTTGGCTTCCGCCATCATCCTCTTGAGGCATTTATGAGATGGCTTCTAGTCGTTGCCGAAAGGAAAAGCCGCTTCGCGTCGCGCGGAGCGGCTTTTCAGCTTGCATGAAATTTTTCGTGATGGGAGTCTGACAGTTACGGCTGATCGATTCCCGCACCGGTGCGCTGCGCCACAATCTTCCGGGCGTTTTGATAAAGCGCACGAGCTTGCGGAACAGCTTCGACCGCCTTTTGCACTTGCGGATCGGCCTCCAGCAGGACCTTGAAGCCTTCCTGCATGCCGAAGGTGGACATGAACACTTCCTGCTTGATCTTGCGCTTGATCCAGTCCTGGTTCTCGGCGAGATCGCTTTCTGAGAAGCGCACGTTCTTGCTGGTCAGGTAGTTCCGCAGCTGGCGCATCACTTCGTCGTCGACCGCGAATTCCTTGGTAACGGTCGGTCGCGAACCGAGATAGTGTCGCGTGAAGCCGCCGACTCCCGCTTCGGCGGGATAGAAAACATCAGCGCGGAAAAGTTCCTGCTCAAACTTGGTGAGCTTCGGCGCGGAAACGACGATGTCCGGAATGATGCCGCCACCCCCCGTCACTTGCCGGCCGCTATCGGTCAGCTTTATTTCCGTCGGATGGTCCGGCACTTTCCGCTCGTAGTGGTATTCGTAGAGAGAAATGGATTTATAGTCGCGCTGAATCAGGCGGCCGCTCGGCGTGTAGTAGCGAGCGGTGGTGAGCGCCAAGCCAGTGTTCTCGCTCAGCGGCGTGACGGTCTGCACCAGACCCTTGCCGAAGGTCGTTTCGCCTACAACCATGCCGCGATCGTGATCCTGCACCGCGCCTGACACAATTTCCGTCGCCGATGCGGAGTTGTTATTCACGAGGATTACCAGAGGCGTGTTCATGCCCTGGTTGCCGCGCACCGCGTAGTAGCGCCGTTCGCTCGAAGTGCGTCCGTGGTGCGAAACGATAAGCTGATTCTTTTCGAGGAACATATCGCCGACCGCCACAGCCTCGTTCAACAAGCCGCCCGGGTTGCCCCGCATGTCAAGAATCAGTCCGTCGAGGCTATTCGCATTGAGCTGCTTCAAGGCGTCGGCGATCTCGCGATCCGTGGTCTCGTTAAACGACGAAAGTCGGATGTAGCCAATTCCGGGCTTCAACATGAATGCGATGTCCACGGAGTGGCGCGGAATTTCGCCGCGCGTAACGGTGAAGGTCAGCGGATCGGCGTAGCCTTCGCGGGTCACCACGATTCGCACAACGGTCCCTTTTGGACCTTTGAGCATGTCCGCGACTTCGGTCGTGGAAAGCCCGTCCGTCGACTTGTCATCCACGCGAACAATGACGTCGCCGGGCCGCAAGCCCGCGTTGTAGGCAGGCGCGCCAACGTAGGGAGCCATGACCACGGTTTTGTTTTCGCGCGGCGCGACGATCATGCCGACGCCGTAATATTTGCCGCGCTGGTCTTCGCGGAGAAGCGCGTACTGGCGCGAGTCAAAAAAGTTCGAGTGGGGGTCGAGAACGCGCAGCATGCCGGGGATCGCGCCGGCGTACACTTCTTTGTCAACGTCCACCGGTTCGGCGTAGTTCGCCTGCACGACGTCCAGAACCGTGGTGAATTCGCGCACGGCGGATTGTGTATCTTCGGCGGCGCCGGAGGTGGCTCGCACCGAAGGCCCGTAAATCCATCCGAATACGGCAGATGCAAGTAAAACGGTAACGATGACTACAACGCCGCGACGATTCTGATTCATCCTGACCTCACGCGACCGGCAGGCTCCAGGGCTGCTGCTGACCCCAAGAGGCTTCCTGCAGATTCTCAAGTATAACACGGCAATCCGGGCAGAAAACCCACTTATGCTGCGGGGGCATCGACTGGTTAGACGCATGCCGCTTCCAGTTAGGCGCGCGCCGTCAGAAGACGCTATCCGGTTCCTGCCAAAGAGCGGTTTGACAGGCTGCAACCCACTTCCTATGATGCCAAAGAGACGCAGCGCGGTTACTGCAAACCTCAAATGTTCAGTGTTCCCCATCTCGTGGTGTTATTTCTCGTGGTGCTGGTCCTGTTCGGTCCGCATAAGCTGCCGGAGCTTGCCCGCGGACTGGGCCGGTTGATGGCGGAATTCCGCAAGGCTTCGAACGATTTCAAGATGGCGTTTGAAGAAGAAATGCGCAACATTGAGCGCCAGAACAGGGAAGCGGAGTGGAAAAAGTCTCAGGAAGAGGCGGAAGCGAAACGGCAGAAAGAGCTGGCCAGCGGATCGGCTGCCGAACTAGGCGGCACAGAGCCGAAGATTCTTCCTGAGCAAACGGCGGCGACTGAATCGGCCGGTCCCTTCGAGCCTGTCGTC
This sequence comes from Chthoniobacterales bacterium, assembly GCA_035710445.1. Classification (GTDB taxonomy): domain Bacteria; phylum Verrucomicrobiota; class Verrucomicrobiia; order Chthoniobacterales; family JAFAMB01; genus DASTDH01. The sequence continues at coordinate 664 of DASTDH010000294.1, read as the reverse complement.
GAACCGGTGAATGAAGCGGTGGCTCGCGGTTCCGGGGCTCACGAATTTTCGTCCGTTGACCCGATGGATGGTTCCCGCGAGGTCCCAGCCGAAGAACAGACGTCATCCGATTCCGGCAGTTCGCTAACAGAAAATCCACCTCTCCAGCAGCCCAATGACCAGCGACAGCCAGCTTGAAGTAGGCACCTCCAAACCGCCGGAGCACGAGGATGGTGCGGGCGGGCAGATGTCCTTTTTCGAGCACCTGATTGAGCTGCGCAAGCGCATCATTAATTCGCTGCTGTCGATTGCTGCAGGCGCAGCGATCGGCTGGTTCGTCGCGCCCAGGTTTGTAAACGTCGTAACCGTTCCGATCCAGCACGCCCTGAAGAAACACGGCTTGAGAGACGAGCTGGTTTACACGGGGCCAACGGATTATCTCAGCCTCCTGATCAAGCTGAGCATCTACCTCGGAATCGTGATGGCGTCGCCGATCGTCCTTTATCAAGTGTGGTTGTTCGTGGCGCCTGCGCTATACAGGCGCGAACGGAGCGCTATCACGGGCTTCCTTTTCTCCACGGTGTTTTTGTTTCTCGCCGGAATCGCATTTGCGTACTACCTCGCGCTGCCGCACATTCTGGATTTTCTGGTGAGCTTCCAGGGCCCCGCGGTTCCGCTCATCAAG
>DASTDH010000293.1:0-7381 GCA_035710445.1 Chthoniobacterales bacterium | reverse complement strand
GCCCCACCACTAAAGTGGTGGGCTACTTTCACAAGGTCCCTCCGGGACCGATCTATCGGCGAGCAGCAAACGTGGTTTCCTCTACCCTCCAACCAACGCCGCTATTTTGAGGTACTAATCACTTCTCACGGCGCGATTTTGCTTGCGGCTACGCCGCGCTGTGATCTTTGAGGTCTTCTGTTCAAAAAAATCCGACTTTAGAGCGGCGTCCTTCTATTTCTCGTTACCCTCACAAAACAACCGGAGAATCGAAACAGCTGCCGAGCATAGCTGCCCAGGAGCGTAGACGCGCCTTGCAGGTGTGGAACGCCGAAGAGCCACGGGGCTCCGGGACGGAACGCCCTACCTGATTCTTCTACTGTCTTTCGCTCCCTTAGTCACCGGAGCGGTGCTTTGGCGGACCATCAACTCCGGTCGAAACACTCGGCGGAGGACGGCGCCCGGGGTTCGACGGATTCGAGCAAACAGGATGTCGAGGCTTTCGCGGGCCATGACGTCGAAGTCTGAGGTTGCGGTCGTGAGCGGTGGATGAAAGAAACGGCCCTCCGGCATATTGTCAAAACCGACGACCGAGACTTCGGCGGGGACCTTGATTCCGGCGTCATGCAACGCCAACAGAGCACCCATGGCAATCAAATCGTTTGCGGCAAAAATCGCGGTAAATTTCCCGGCGGAAGTCTTGATCAGTTCTTTCGTCGCATCATAGCCACCGTCCGGTGTCCAGGGAGTGTGCATGGCCGGACCGGGCTCAAGTCCGGCTGCTTGGAGTTCGGCCAGCCAACCCTTTCGTCTTAACTTCGAGCTTCGGTACGGCTGGTGACCGAGAAGTCCGGCAATCCGAGTGTGGCCAAGTGAAATCAAGTGACGAGTTGCCAGCCTGGCGCCGCGAATATGATCCACCCGAAACGACGGAAATAATTCACCTCCGTCGATATCGAGTGTGACAAAGGGTATATCTCCCATTGCCGCGGCCAACTCCAGTTTGTTGATTTCGACGGGAACATCGACGATGAGTCCTTCGGCTGAGCTCGCTCTCAGCTGTTCGGCCCCGGTCTTGGCTTCGGCGATAGTCAAACTCCGCAGCCCAAAGATCATGAGTGTATAGCCATGTAACCGAGCTTCCTGCTCGAGACTGAGAATGGCGTGGGCCGGTCCATAAATCCCGGGATCATCGGTCACTAATCCAATCAATGTCGACCGGCGATTGGCAAGAAATCGGGCTGCCTGGTTCGGCTTGTAACCAATTGCATCAATTACCTGCAGTACGCGTTCGCGAGTTTCGGGAAGGACTCTGGGATGATTATTTATGACGCGGGACACCGTCTGCTGGGAAAGGCCTAGCACCTGGGCGACATCACTGAGAGTTGGGCGCCTGGCATCGGTTGGGGAACGCTGTTTCATGGTTACAAGTTGCAGGTTGCCAGTTACAGGTTGCGAGTTGGTCGTGGCAAAACGCGCCCCCGTTTTGTTAGTCCCAACCTGCCAACCTCTAACCGGTAACTTGGAGCTTGGAACCGGTTGGAATGATAGGCTGATAACGCATTTGACGCCACCTCATGTTTGCGCTAACATGGCGGCGTTTTCCAGCTTTTTCTCCAACCAGTTTCCCCCCTTGAAACGATCGTGAAACCGACCCCCTTCCTGCTCGTCGCCATCGTCGCGCTGGCGTCTCACGCCGGCTTTGCCGCCGAATCTAACACTTCAGCTAATTTGCGGTTGATGGCCTTCGGCAACGCCGCAGAGCTCAAAGCGGTCACCAACGCCGTCGCCCGCTTCAATCAGAGATATCCGAACGTTAAAGTGGAGATTGCCATCGATCCGATATCAAACGGATGGGGCGATTACGTCACTCACGTTCTCTCGCAATTCAACGCCAATAATGCCTATGACGTTTACGGGACGGCCATCGAAACATTCAGAACATTCGAGACCCGCAATCTGTTCATTCCACTCGATGACTACATTGCCGGTCATACGAGTTATTCCGATTTCGATCCGGCTCTCTTCAAGTATGCCTCCAACAACGGTAAAACATACTTTATCCCGATCACCTGGAACAACATCATGATTAACTACAACCGGAAGTTGTTTGCGGGCGCCGGTGTCGATCTTCCAAAGACTGGTTGGACCTGGAATGATTTCCGGGAGACCGCCAAGAAACTGACCGTCCGTGACGCGGCGGGCAATGTGACTCAATTCGGTTATGAGGTTCCTAACCAGTTCTTTTTCGTGCAGCCGTGGTTCTACTCGAATGGGACGTCGATCCTGAACGCGGACTGGACTGCATCTAACATGCTTGACCCCAAGGTGTCCGAGTCTCTCCAGTTCCTCTACGACCTGATCCACGTCGACAAAGTGTCGCCCATCCCCGGTAAGGATACGATGGACAACCAATTTATGGCTGGTCAGGTCGCGATGATTTCACGCGGTCATTGGATCGTCCAGAATGCGAAGGCAGCCAAGCTGGATATGGATATCGCGATCCCGCCTTCCAAAGTAAATGACTATACGGTCATCGGGTTCGGCGGTTATGCCGTCTCAAGAACGTCGAAATACCAGGACGTAGCCAAGGAACTGGTCGGCGAACTCACCAGCTTCGAGACGCAAAAGGAAGAGGGGGAAGGCGGAGGCGGTGTGCCTGGACGGAAATCGGCGGCTGAGACCGAAGCTTTCCTCGCTTATCCGCCAAGTGCGGCGCTCTACTACCAGACCATACCGCATACGCTACCCGTGCCATCGCCGGGAAATTTCCAGGAGGTGGAAAAGATCTTTATTCGAAACTATATCGCAATGATGTCGGGCGAGATCTCGATCGCGGACGGCGTGAAGCGCGCCGACCGGGAATTGAACGAGTCGTTCAAGCGCCTTGCTTCGCACCAGGGCGGAGAAGCCGGGAAGTGACTGGTGAGCGGTGATTAGTAAAAGAAATAGCGAGTACTCTTTGGCAGAGGCAGGAATACGGATGTTTGACGTTGTGCAATTGCTGGCAGGGAGCTCCTGTTTTTTGGTAGCGGCGACTGTCCCTAAGGTCGCGTCGGCGTTCCCGGTCAGAGCGATGGAACGAAGCGACGAGTGTGGCTGACTTGAGGCCGCAGTCGCCAAGGCTCGCCCTCACCCTGTGCGGCGTACTGTTGGGGCGAACGGCGCCAAGGGCGACTGCGTTTTCGGGCCAGGGTTGAACAAGTCGCTCCGTTCGGGGCTTTAAGTTCAATGACACGAGGTGCTTCGAGAGACAGTCGCCGCTGCCGAAGAATCCCGCACGCTATCTGAAAAAGCCTTTCCCCCAGCCTTATTCCTGGAGAGTGGGATGATCACGAACCAATTCTAATCTGCGTAATCTGTGAAATCTGCGGACGTTTCCTCAGCGGTCTCGGTCACGCGAACCAAATCCGACCTTGAGCGGGCGCAAACGCGTGCCGGGTACCTATTCATATTGCCGTCGTTCGTCCTCTACGCCGTTTTTGTGCTGGCGCCGGTCATCGTCACCTTCGTGCTCAGTTTCACTTACTACGATCCGATGGCTGGGTCGCGCTGGATAGGACTGGAGAATTTTCAACGCTTCTTCACCGGTGATCGCTCGCTTCAAATCTTTGGTAACACGCTCTGTTTCGCAATCTTTGCGGTTACGGGAAACGTCGTCGTCGGACTTCTCCTGGCGCTCGCCCTCAATCGGGCGATGCCCGCGTTCCTCCTTTATCTGTTTCGCCTGGCGTATTTCCTGCCGGTGATCATCGCCGCCGCCTTCGTCTCGATCGTGTGGGGTTATTTCTACGGTGACGATCTCGGAGTCATTAACTACTACCTGATCAAGCTCGGCTTCACTCCGATCCATTGGCTGACATCGAGTCACACGGCCATGATGTCGATCGTCATCATGGATATTTGGAAGAATACCGGCTTCTTCATGATCATCTTCATTGCTGCTCTGCAAGGTGTGCCAAGGAGCATCATGGACGCCGCGATCATGGACGGCTCTTCCTACTGGCGCCGATTCTTTCGCATCGTGTTGCCATGGATCTCGCCGGTCGTCTTCTTCGCAATTGTCTATGCCTCGATCGGCGCGCTGCAAGTGTACGAATCGATCGTCATCCTGACCCGAGGCGGGCCGGGCGATGCTACGCGATCCATGTCGATCTACATCGTCGAAGAAGCTTTTGACAATTTCGAGATCGGCTACGCCGCTTCGGTGTCGGTCATCATGACCTTGGTTATCCTGATTATCACCGCCATTCAGCTACTCGCCTCCAGGCGATGGGTTCGGCATTGAATCATGCAAACCAAGGCCGCACAGCGTTGGGTCGACCGCATCATCATTGCCGTTATGGCCTTGCTAGGTGTGCTTATGATCCTACCTTTCGCCTGGCTATTCAGCATGTCGTTTCGCGCGCCGGGAGAGGCATATAAGATGCCGCCAAGTTTCCTGCCTCCCTCGCTCGACTTTAAGAACTATGGGGCCGTCCTGCATTCCAGTGTCCCCTTTCTACAGATCTATTGGAATAGCGTCGAAGTCGCGGTGCTCGTCACCATCGGACAGCTCGTCACCTGCACTCTTGCTGCTTTCGCTTTTGCCCGGCTCAAGTTTCCGGGCCGGGATAGCATCTTTTTTGTCATGCTAATCGGGCTGATGTTCCCTGCGCAGGTAACGATCATCCCGATCTATCTGGGTTTCGCTAAGGTTGGACTACTCAATCATCCGATCGGCCTCGTGCTCATGTATCTGACATCGAGCTTTGGCGTTTTTCTTGTTCGGCAGTTTATGCGCTCGCAGCCGAAGGAGTTGGAGGAGGCGGCACTGATGGACGGAGCTGGTTATTTCAAGATATTCTATCGGATTTCGTTGCCGCAGCTGAGGCCCGCACTCTCGGCGCTAGGAATCATCACTTTTACCCAGACCTGGAACTATTATTTCCAAGCACGGGTGCTACTGGAGCCACAACAGGAAATGACGCTACCCATCGCGATGGATCTTCTCCGCGGATACCTCGCATCGGGCAATCTTTCCGTGGTTATGGCCGCGATGAGCATGGCCGTGTTACCGGTAATCCTGATCTTCCTCCTGGCTCAAAAGTTAGTGATCGAGGGCGTCGCGATGAGCGGAATCAAGAATTAAATCGAATGTTGCAAAAGTTTACGACCACCGACAACCACTTCATTTACACGGGCGAGCGGCGCAGATATGTCGCCTTTCCGCTTGGCGGCATCGGTACCGGCAGCGTGTCGCTGACCGGCAGCGGCCGGCTGATCGACTGGAGCATTCGCAACCGGCCTGCAATCCATCACTTTAATGGCTACAGCCACTTCGCCATTAAGGCAGAGCAGCATGGCAGACTGCTCGGCGCCCGCGTGTTGAACGGACCCTACGAAGGGATTCCCACGGGCTCCCCCAGTGCGCGCAAGTTCGACGGGTTTGGTTTCGGCGCCAATCGCGATTCGTTGGTTGGAGTCCCACATTTTGATGACGTCACATTCACCGGCCGCTTCCCGGTCGCCGAGCTTGAGTTCCACCATGCGAGCTTTCCGGGTCGCGTGCGGATGACTGCGTTCAGCCCATTTATTCCGCACAACGATCGCGACTCATCGATGCCGGTCGCGCTTTTCACCTTCTCGGTCGAAAACACGACAGGCGCACCGATCGACTACACGATCGCCTCGACCCTGGGCAATTACGGTTGCGACAGCGGCATTCATACCTTTACCCGGGAGAACGGGCTTAGCATTCTCCACTTCACTTCGGCCGACACGGGAAATCCGGAACGACATGGCGACCTCGCAATCACTACTGACGAAGCAGATGTTGAACATGTCGACTACCATTTCCGCGGACAGTGGTTCGACAGCCTTGCTCGCCACTGGAGAGAATTCGCGCGGGAAGGCCGCATGCGGGAACACCGTTATGAGAAACCGCGCGCGGTAAGGAATATGTTCCAGCAGCCCGAGCACGGCACACTGGCCGCGCGCATCTCCGTGATGCCCGGCGAAACACGCCAAGTGCGCTTTTCGATCAGCTGGAATTATCCGTTCGGCGGCATCTATTGGTTCAACCGCGATCAGCCCGGCAGTCCGCCCTTTGCCGGTACGCCCCCAACATGGAAGAACTACTACGCGACCCAATGGGCGGATTCAGCGGCGAGTGGCGCAGACGCTTTCAGGCGTTGGGATACACTCGAAGCGCAGACCTTCACCTTTCGGGACTCGCTCTTTGGCTCGTCGCTGCCGCCGGAGATCATTAACGCGGTCAGCGGAACGCTTGGCATCCTGCGTTCGGCCACACTCATTCGGTTGGAGGGTGGCGAGATCTGGGGATGGGAAGGCCAGCACATTCAGGAAGGTTCTTGCGAGGGGAGCTGCACTCACGTCTGGAACTATCAACAGGCACTGGCCAATCTTTTCCCGGCACTTGAGCGCACGCTTCGAGAAACCGAGTTCGCTTATAATCAGTTGCCGAACGGCGGCCTGACGTTCCGCCAAAGACTTCCTCTCGGTTCCGGGTTCGATATCATTGGTCCATGTGCCGACGGCCACTTCGGAGCGATTATCAAAGCGTATCGCGAATGGAAGAACCTTGGCGACAACGCCTGGCTGAAACGGTTTTGGCCGAACATCAAACGCGCCATCGAGTACGCCTGGTCGCCGGACAATCCGGATAGATGGGACCCGGATAAGACTGGCGTGCTGTGGGGCCGCCAACACCACACTCTCGACATGGAACTCTTTGGTCCAAGCTCCTGGCTGACCACCATGTATCTGGCTGCGCTGACTGCCGGTTCGATCATGGCGGAGGTAATGGACGATCCGGCTTTTGCCAAGGAGTGCCGAGAGCTGGCAGCAAGAGGCGGCGCCTATGTCGATCGCGAACTGTTCAACGGTCGCTACTACGCTCAGAAAATCGATCTGTCCGATCGTTCGGTACTCACTCCTTTTGCCCAGCGGCCCAGGGCTGGGGTCCTCACCGAACCATTCATGGAAGCTTACTGGTCCGAGGAGTACGGCGAGGTCAAGTACCAGATCGGAGAGGGCTGCCTCGCCGATCAGATCCTCGGCCAGTGGCATGCAGATATCGCCGGACTGGGGGACCTGCTTGATCCGGAAAATGTGCGAACCGCGCTGAAAACGGTGTTCAACGAAAATTATCGGCCGATTCTCCGTGATCATTTCAATCCGTGCCGCGTTTACGCATATGAGGACGAGGCTGGGCTTCTTAACTGTACCTGGCCGGATGGAGCGACGAAGCCGGCATTGCCCGTTCCTTACGCAGAGGAGGTGTGGACCGGGCTGGAATACATGATGGCCTCGCACCTCATTCGGCGAGGCTTCATCCATGAGGGTCTCACGATTGTCAGAGCGGCGCGGGGTCGCCACGACGGGTCCCGGCGGAACCCTT
>DASTDH010000292.1:0-6785 GCA_035710445.1 Chthoniobacterales bacterium | reverse complement strand
GGCCTCTGCTTTTGCGATCTGCGCCTGCTGGCGATAGTCCTCCACCTGCTGGGCGGTCCCGAATCGCGGCTGGCCATTCGCGGCCGAGAGCATCGATTCATCCTTAGGCTCGATGAATATCTTCAGGTCGGGCTCCGAATCCGTTGCATCTGTGACTTCGGAAAGAACGAAGGAATAAACATTTCCGCTAGCAGTGATGAGATTGAGGTTGGTTTGGGTACCGGTCTTAGCTGGCTTCACGTACGCGAAATTTTGGCTGCCGTTGACGATCCAAAACTCCTTGTCGCCGCACGTGAAGTCGAGGATTTGTTCTAGCTTGGGAAGGACGATGAGCGTACTGAAGCGGACTTTCGCTCTCACCGCGATGACATCCTTCTCGCTATAGGAAACAACCTTCGCAGTCTGCGGTGGCGCGGACGCCGGCGGCGACGCTCCAATAGCGGCGGGCGTTACGCCCACCAAGGTCAAGAGTAAAATACGATTCCGTCTATTCATGAAGAGCTCCTTTGAAGTATTTCCAGGCCACGCGCGAAGCCGTGTTGTTCGAAGGCCTCCCGGCGGCGCTGGTTGTCATAGGGATTGGAGGTATATAGCCAATAGCCGGCCGGGTCCACGTTAAGGTTGACTACCTTGCTGAAATCCGGCCGTTTGATGAGAATCTGCTGTTTAGGAACGAGTCCGGCAATCAGCGCCGCCTCGGTCTCATTGAGATGAAAGATCTCGCGGTAGGCGTCCCGGTCCATGCCGGGATTCGCGAGAAACATCTTTGTCGCGCAGCTTTCGACGATAACACTCAACATCTGGGAGCGTTCCAGGTCATCGCTCGATTGTGTGGCCAGGATCATGGCGGCATTCCGTTTCCGCCACCTCTTGACCGCTTCCGTGATGTATTGGCGAATCGTGTCGTTTTTCAAAAACCGCCATGCCTCGTCCATCACGAACACCTTGAACCTGGTATCGAGCGCGGGATCGTAGATGGAAGCGTTTGCCCGATGAAGAATATAGAAGAGCAGTGGTTCAAGAACCTGTGGATACTTATCCATGCCTTCGAAATCGAAGCTCTGGAATGCCGCGAACGTCAGGTTGTCCTCCACGTTGTCGAATAGGGCGCCATACTGGCCGCCTTCGACCCATTTCCGAAGATGGTCGGCGAGGTTCCGGTTCAGGATATTCGCCAGAGTGAAGAGCCTGCGTTGCTCCGGATCGACCTCATAGAGACTGCCAATCTGTTCATAAAGGTCGCGCTCCTCCTTGCTGATCATCGAGTAGCCGCCGGACTCGACCAGGACCTTGACGAAGGAAAACAGGAAGTGGAGATTCTCTTTTGTCGGCAGTAGCCGGAATGGATTGATCGTGAACGCCCGATTTTCGATACCGGCGCGCAGGTAACTGCCATCGAACAGCTTGGTCAGCGACTCATACGAGCCGCCCAAATCGAAAATGTAGGTCAACGGCTGGTACTTTTCGAGGTTGGTAATGAGAAAGTTTAGAAAGAAGCTCTTGCCCGATCCCGTGGCACCCAGGATCATGGTGTGCGCGATGTCCTGATAATGCAAATTCAGAAAGTACGGCGTTGACGAATTCGTTTCCAGGACCGCCAGGTATTCGGCGTCCAAGTGGGCATTATGAGTTTGCCCGGCGTGCAGGGTGAACAGGAACGACAAATCGGCGTAATTAGTGTTCAGTAGCCACACACGCCTCAGGTTGTAAGAGCGGTTTCCGGGAATGACCGACAGGAAAGCATTGAGCAGGTTGTAGCGCTCCTCCGTCAGCACCGCGTCATGAGTGCTGAAGAACTTGAAGCACTCGGCGACCGAGCGGTGCAGCTTTGTGCGGTCCTGGTCATAGAGGACAACCGTGAGCGAATATTTGCCGAAATAGTTGCCGTTGATCTCGATTTCGCGGAGACACGCGCCGAGCTCGGTGACTAGGCCGGCCGCGCCGTCGTCGATCAATATTTCCTGAGGATTCACCGGCTGGTCGGTGACGTAGTTCATCAATGATGCTTTCGAATTATGAAAATGCCGCCGTTTGGAGGTGATCTCTTTGCGCGCCGTCACATTAGATTCTCTGCTCCATTCATTGGCAATGATGTAGTTGCACGGGATCTGCTCCAGCGCTTCGAGGATGTGGGCGAAGGTTTGGGCGGGCGCCTCCTTGAGCGTCAGGACCTGGACGAAGTAATCATCAATGCGGAGGTGATCCCGATGACATTCGAGCGTAGAATCGCAAGCAAAGTAATCGAGGTGATGGTTGTACTTGATTCGTAAGTGCAGCTTATGAGGCGCGAAGTTCAGCAGACGTCTCAAGAACTGAAAGGCAGCGTCCTTCCCAACGAGCTCGATGCCGAGTACGTCGTGCAACTGGATGGTAAAGCTCGTAGCTTTATTCGCCAGCAGTTCCCGCGCACGGTCCAGATCGGCTTGAATGATTGTTAACTTCTTACCGGCCGATAATAGTTCCGGAATCGCCGATTGCGGACGGCGTATGACGTCGCGGAGCCTGCTGGCTGCGGCGCCACCGCGATGCCAGCCTTCGTACATCAGTACGAAAAAGATGTCGAGCGTATACAGCTCGTTGCTCTTGGCCCGAAGGAATTCGATCCGGTTCGAGATGGCCTGCTCAACGACGGGGTTTTCATAATGCCGATGGGGAATATCAGGGTGATCGCGCTTGAGGAGATACTGGTAAACACGGAAGCGTTCATCCAGGGCGCGCACTGCGCCTTCAAATCGCCGGGCGATCTGGTCGCGCTCAGAGTGATCGAGACACTCGGCGTCGATGCCGGGCACGCGGAAGACGACGCCCAGGTCGCCGCTCTTAGTAAGGAACGTATGCTCATCGATGAAGCCGAACAGGCCGATGAGCGAGCTCATCGGCCCGGCTTCGAGAAATTCCTTGGCAATCTGGCCAACACTGATCATGGTCGCCTCCCTGTAATTTGGAAAGTGCTCGGGTCACGTTTGACGGGGTCATAGTGCGTCTTAAAACGAGATGAGTTGAGCAGGATTCGAAGGATCTGCGGATCGACCGTGGTGGCCCATCGAGCAAGCAAGTAGAGGGCGGCGAACATCACCAGTCCGCTCAGGAGGCTTCCGAACAAGTTGAACGTTGCGCCGCCCATAATGAGAGCCAGGAAAAACAGCCGCCGTTCCACTCCCCAAATCGTGAGTGTCTTGTTGATCGATTTATAGATCGAGTGAAATCGTGGTTCGTTCGGCATCTTCAGTTCCTCCTTTTCTCTTGAATTTATCGCTCCTATGGGAACAACCAAGCCATGAAATTCACGGCGCCGATGGCCATTCCGACGCCGAAGATGATGCCGGCGAGCGCCTTCTTTGAATGCCCCTCGCCGAACGCGAACAACAGCCCTCCAACAACGATGGCTACCAAGCTTAGACCCTTCGCGATCGGACCCGTGAAGGCGGTCTGCAATACTTGCACGGCTTGTTCCCACGGGTCCGACTGCGCGTGCAAGGGTGCGGCTGCTAGCAGCGCGAGCGTGGCTGAAACCCACGCTGCGAATCTGGCGCGGAAGCGGCCGGCTGGCCATCGGCTCCAAAACAAATGTGCCGGCAAATGTGTAGACACACGAACGGCGTTTCTCATCGATCAGTAATCTCCTTTTGTGCTTCGGATTCGCTTACGAAGTAGACTTACTTTCGCGATGCGAATCCGCTGGTGAAATCGATCGTAACTGCGAATTGGAAATGTGTCCAATGTTTTGTTGGTGGCTCATGATGTAATTCCGGAATTGGAAAAGGCCCGCTATCCTCGGACAGCGGGCCATGGGCCTGTCGGGCGTCGCGCTGATGCGACATCTCCGGTATGGAATCGCTTGTCTTTAGCGCGAGCCCTCTGACGCTCGTCGCGCTTCTTACGCCGGGCTGCGAATTCCGCGGCAACCGATTCCGTAATCTTCTGGATATTTACGCGATAGCGTTTCGCGACCGCATCGAGTCGGTTCGCTCCATCGCGTGAGTAGGCGTTGTAGGTCGCATCCAGCAGCGACATTTCGATCAGCAAGCGGCAATATCCGGCTTCATCGAGATTCTTCAGTGCACTGCCAATCTCGATGGGCTGTTTCGAAGATTTGCCCTTCGCTGCCGCTGGTGAGTGTCGTTGCGCAAGCACGGTGCGGTATTCCTGGGGAACTCGGTTCAGGAATTCGCGGCCGATCAATTCCAGGTCGACTCTGCCTAGTGGCGTCGCGATCTTCTCAAGGATGGCATCCAGAATGCGAGTACGCGTTACGATTCCTTGTTTTCTGCGCTCCTCCTGTTTGCGATTCTCGGTGCGCATCCGCTCCTGCGCCTCCCGCGCCTTTCTGGATTCGGTGTGATGCGTCTCACACGCAGGATCTGCGCAGACATCGACGATACGCCCAAAGTTGCCGCCCTCGACGACAATGGCCGGTGTCATGTGCGGGCACTTCGTTCGTTCGGGCGAGAGCTTAGAATTGCCGTTGCGCGATGCTTTCTTGACGATCTCGACGTACTGGCCACGGCCGAGAACGCCGCTGTGATGTGACCCCCAGTTCGACGAGATCTGAAGGAGCTGTGGATTCCGTTCTACCGAGGCCGATAGATGTGAGGCTACTTTGCTTTTCCAGCAAATGCCGTCCAGGCAAGCGTCGTGCAGGGTCTCTGGAAATAGCAGGCTATTCGCTCCGGTCCGCTTCGTGCATTCGTGGCAACTCCCCGGCTCGGCCACGAGCGATGCATCCGCACGATCAAACGGAGCCGTTTTGAGATCGAGCAGCAGATTCGAGTCGATCCAAGCTGTTAACTCTCTGACAGGCACCAGCACCTCCGTCTGGGCGCTTCCCATCCAGGTGGATTTGAACACCGCTTTGAACGCTTCCTGTTATTGGGCAGCAGGCAGCTTCGCGATCAGCAGTGCGTGTCCGTGGGTGATCTTGTCCGCCAGAAACGCGCCGGCAATGTCGGGGATCAGTTCCGTCAATTTCAGTCGGCCGGCGATATATGCGGCACTCTTTCCAGCGCGTTCCTACGAGCGATTGTGTATTACTGATCCGGCAGGTCCAGCAGCGCCCGAAATCCTTGCGCCTCTTCGAGCGGATGAATATCTTCTCGTTGAAGGTTTTCGATGCATTGAACTTCGAGAGCTTCTGCCTCGGTCATTTCCCGGACGCGGGCCGGCACGGTCTGAAGTTCGGCGATACGCGCGGCACGGTACCGGCGTGATCCGGCAACAATCCCAAACCGCCCTGGCTCGACTGGCCGCACTAGCAACGGTTCGAGCACGCCCCGAGAGCGGAAGCTCTGAGCCAGCTCCTCGAGGCTCGCTTGCTGGTAACGTTTGCGGGGATTCGTCGGTGATTCGACGAGCTGCTCAATCGGCAGATCGCGATATTCCGGCGATTGGATAGACGTATTCTGTGTGGGTTGCATTTTGGATTCTCCTTGTTATTGAGTTAGTTGAGTGGCGGGTTTGCCGCCGTATCCTGCGCTGGCTCGATCGCCTGGAGGATGACGGAAGCGGTTTGCTGGATTCGGGCGAGCGACTCGGCTAACGTGGCCTTATCACCGCCATGGAGGTGCACGTAATCCGCACTGGCCGTGTTGGTGTCGAGTCCGATGGCGGAACAGACCACAAATGCGACTGCTTCGGCCTCGGTCTCGCGGACCGTGTGAGTGGTCTGACTTCGCCGCTCTCCACGGTGCAACAGTTCGTGACCAATTTCGTGCGCGAGTGTCGCCACCATTTCAGCGGGGGAAAGATCGGACAAGAGCGTAATCTTGCCGCCCGATGACATACCTCGAGCAGGCGCGATCCTGGGATCGTATTCGAGTGCTATGTTCTGGCTTGCGACGAATCGGGTTAGACGAGCTAGATAGTCATGTGGATCGCCGGTGGCAGTGGCGAACTCGGGTAGGTCCGTACCATCCGTTTGCGAAACGTCGAACACGTGGCAGGCTTTGAATCCGAAGACGCGGGTTTGCTCGTTCTCCTCCAGTTCCTCGTCATTGGAACTTCGTTTGCGGCCGACCATCGGTGCGAGAATTGCGATCCCTTTTTCGCCCTTGCGCACGTGCCGGCCCAACTTCAGCCAAAAGTGAAAGCCTCCGACGAAGGTCGCGGCGGGAAACTGAGTGCAAATGAGCAAGCAGTTGGTCCAGCTATATTTCCGGAATCTGGACATGACGGCCAGATACTGTTTCAGTGCGGCGCTCTGGCCTTGTTCGAGAGCCGCCATCAACCGGTTCAACGCGCTCTCGCTGAGTTGTTTGGCTTGTTCGGTGGTCATGGCGTCACTCCTGTGCCTCTATGTGGAAGGAGCCGCCGTCAGGCAGCGGCTCCCTCGGACTCAAGTGCGGACTCGTCGTCCTTCTTGGGACGGGTGAGTTTCGCGATCTGGATAGCGCGAATCTCGGTGATCGTCTTCTTGCCGCCGGACTGCGGGTCGTACTCGCGCGTGGTAATCTCGCCCTCGACCTGCAAATGCGCGCCCTTGGTGAAACCCGCGGCGTAGTCGGCGAGCCGTCCCCAGCAGATGATGCGATGCCAGGTCGACTTCGACTGCCACTCCCCGGTCTGCCGGTCCTTCCAGCTCCGCTTCGTTGCCAACGAAAGCACCGTAAAACGCGCGTTGTTGCGAGTAGTTTTGGTCTCGGCGTCTTTGCCTAAGAACCCGATGAGTGAAACTCGATTTGTTAAAGACATTGCGATGGTCTCCTTTTTCTGCTCCCGATGTCGCTCGGGGCGCGAAACAGCAAGCGGAGCCGCTCCCAAAGCCCAGGTCTGCTTTTTCGGGGGGACCG
>DASTDH010000291.1:0-7904 GCA_035710445.1 Chthoniobacterales bacterium | reverse complement strand
GCCGGAGTTACTGCTGTGAGCATGGAGATGATCCCTCGCGTGGCGATCGCTCAAAAGATGGATGCGCTCAGCTCGCAAGCAAACCTCGGGGGCTACGTTGCTGTGATCCTCGCCGCCAGCGCCAGCAAACGGATTTTGCCGATGATGACGACGGCGGCCGGAACAATTAAACCGCTTCGAATGTTCGTGATTGGAGTCGGAGTGGCGGGCTTACAGGCCATCGCGACCGGCCGGCGGCTGGGAGCATGGGTAGAAGCCTTCGACACCAGGCCGGTCGTGGAAGAGCAGGTAAAGTCGCTCGGCGCAAAGTTTGTGAAGGTCGATCTTGGCGAAACCGGAGAAACGGCCGGCGGTTATGCCAAGCCGCTTACTCCTGAGCAATTAGCGAAACAGCGCGAGGTGATGGCCGAACATGTGGCGCTCGCTGATATCGTCATCACTGCTGCTCAGGTTTTTGGAAGAAAGGCGCCGGTCGTGGTCAGTACTGAGATGGTCAAGCGAATGCGAGCCGGGAGCGTCGTCGTCGATATGGCGGTTGAGACTGGCGGTAACGTGGAGTGTTCTCAATACGACAAAGAAGTTGAGGTGGGCGGCGTCAGAGTTCTGGGGTGCGCGAACTTGCCCGGACGCGTGGCGGCGAACGCCAGCGAGATGTATTCGAACAATCTGGCCGCTTTTGTCGAGCACTTCTGGGATAAAGAACGCAAGGTGTTCGCTCTCGATTTGAATCACGAGCTGCTCAAAGCGTGCGTCATCACACACGGCGGTGAGATCTGCAATGAAACAATTCGCAAAGCATACGGAGGTTGAAGAAATGCGGAACGCGAAACTCGGATTGCTGAATATAAACCCCGCTGCCGCTCGCCGGGAGCGGATTATCAACCTACAACTGAGCGACGCTGATCGCGGATCTCACATTCCGCAATCCGCAATTCGCGTTCCGCATTCGAGTCTATGCCCCCAGAAACACTTATCGCAACTTTCTACGTTCTGATCCTGGCCGCGTTTCTTGGCTACCAGGTGATCTCACGGGTGCCTTCACTGCTGCACACTCCACTGATGTCGGCGACCAACGCGATCTCCGGTATCTCTTTGGTTGGCTCGCTGGTAACCGCCGGCGCACATCAGACCGCGGCAAGCGCAGTGCTCGGTTTTTTGGCAGTTACCTGTTCCACGATCAACGTGGTCGGCGGTTTTGTGATCACCGATCGGATGTTGAAAATGTTCCGAAAGCGGGAAACTCCGGTGGCAAAGAAAGAGAGCTGAGCCGTGGATATACGTGGCATATTTATTGAGATCAGCTATCTGATTGCCTCGATTCTCTTCATCCTGGGACTCCGCGGATTGAGTCACCCGGATAGCGCGCGGCGAGGAATGCATTTAGCCGAGTTCGGGATGTTACTTGCCATCCTCGGCACCCTGGTCAACCGCGAGATCGTTAGTTACGAGTGGATCATCGCCGGACTTCTGATTGGCTCGACCATTGGCTTAGCCATGGGCTTGTGGGTGCCGATGACCGCAATGCCGCAACGGACCGCGTTGTCCCACGCGTTTGGCGCGCTTGCCGCCTCACTGGTAGGAATTTCCGAATATTATCTGCACGGCGCCGGACTGGGGCAATTCAAGATGGGTGCGCTCAGTTTTGAAGTTTTGCTCGGTTCACTGACTACCACCGGCAGCTTAGTGGCGTTCGCCAAACTTCAAGGTTTGATGCCCGGGTCGCCACTAACCTACCAAGGCCAAAACGTCTTTAATCTCTCCCTTCTGGCCGTGACGATTATCTGTTTCGTCTGTCTGCTATTTTTTCCGGGCATGTCGGTTCTGTTCTATCTGATGCTAATCCTGGCATTCACTTTTGGTGTTCTTCTGGTGTTGCCAATTGGCGCAGCCGATATGCCGGTGGTGATCGCGTTGCTGAATTCCTATGCCGGCTTGGCATCGGCGGCAACCGGGATGGTCATTGGCAACAATGTGTTGATTATTGCGGGAACCTTGGACGGAGGTTCCGGGTTTATTCTATCGATTGTGATGTGCAAAGCGATGAATCGCTCCATCACCAACGTCCTGTTTGGAGCGTTCGGCAGCGTATCCGAAACCACGCAAGCAAGTGATGGTCAAATGCGGGAGATCAGTCTCGACGATGTGGCCGTGCAACTGGCTTATGCCCGTCAGGCGGTTTTTGTACCTGGATACGGCATGGCCACCGCGCAAGCACAGCATGTTTTGCGGGAGCTCGCCGACGCACTGGAAGAACGGGGAGTTACCGTAAAGTATGCAATTCATCCGGTAGCCGGCCGAATGCCGGGCCACATGAACGTTTTGTTGGCCGAAGCTAGCGTTCCTTATTCACAACTCCAAGAGTTGGAAGTGATCAATCCGGAGTTTCCATCGACCGATATCGCCGTCGTGATTGGCGCAAACGACGTGGTGAATCCAGACGCTCGGGATAATCCAAAAAGCATCATCGCCGGGATGCCGATCTTGGAGGTGGATCGGGCCAAGACCGTTGTCGTGCTCAAGCGGGGACAAGGGAAAGGATTCTCCGGTCTCGTTAATCCGCTCTTCTTTAAGCCCAATTGCGGAATGCTGTATGGCGACGCGAAAGAATCGCTCACTCATCTCGTGCAAGCCGTTCATAATGCGTGATTGGGACACTCGGAACGCTGGCATCGCCAATCCCGGCGCTCCCGACGTTCCCGTCGTTGACAAACGGTCATCCCCTCTATTAGCGTCTAAAAAAGGTTTACCTTGAGTTCTTCCCCCGTTTTGCCTGAATCGGCCCCTTCGGTCCCTCCCGGACGCGCCGACCTGCGACCCGAGCACATTCGCGACGCGGTAATTCGGCTGGCCGGCAATTCCCAAGATGGCATCCAAACCGCCGGCGCGTTCCTGGCCCGCCTGGCGGGACGTAGCGCGCAGGATGTAATGACGTACATGACGATTCCCTCGACGATCTCGGGTGGACCATCGATTTTCCAGGTCCGCATCGGTTCCGGGGAAGTGCTTTCAGCCGGTGATGAAGCTGATTTTCTCGTGGCATTTTATCAGCATAGCTATGAGAACCACATCGATTTTCTCCGCGAAGGCGGCATCCTGCTCTACGACTCGGACCAGGTTCAACCAAACCGCGAGGATAAGCGGTTTGTTCATGTGGGGGTACCGATCACGGGATTGACGGTCGAAGCGTTGGGTGGGACCGCTAAAGACAAAGGCAAGAACATCTTCGTATTGGGGTTGTTAGCGAGCATTTTCAATCTCAATACGGAAAAATTGAAAGGGCTCATTCGGGAGCGTTTCGGCGGTAAGAACGAGAGTATCGTCAGTACTGCGCTAACCGCATTTCAAGCCGGCTATGCCTATCCAGTGCGTAACCTGCTTTCTACACTTTACGAGTTCGAGCCGAGCCCCCGAGCCTCGGATCGAGCTCAGGTGACGATGGATGGAAACCAGGCATTGGCCTACGGACTGATTGCCGGTGGCGTGCGTTATGGAGCCGGTTATCCGATTACCCCTTGGTCCTCAGTCATGGAGATTCTCCGCTCCGAACTGCCGAAATATGGGGGTTTGTTCGTTCAAGCAGAAGATGAATTAGCGGCGGTATCGCTCGCTCTCGGCTTTTCCTATTCTGGCTCGCTCGCGGTAACTGGGAGTGCCGGCCCCGGCATTTCGTTGAAGGCGGAAGCAATCGGCTGGGCTTCGATGGCGGAGATCCCTCTCATCGTCATCAACGTCCAGCGTGGCGGACCGAGTACCGGTTTGCCGACCAACGTAGAACAGAGCGACCTTTACCAAGCCATATTTGGGGGACATGGGGATAGCCCGCGAGTGGTGCTGGCTGCCGCAACCGTGGAAGACTGTTTTTATATTGCGCTTGAGGCTACTCGAATCGCGCGAAAGTACAGCACACCTGTTTTCATTTTGAGCGATTCTTCCTTGGCTACACGGATCGAAGCATTTGATGAACCCAATCTGGCCGAAGTAATGCAAGATCCAAAGCCTGATCTGACTCCGCGCCCGGTCGGCTTCAAACCCTATCCCTTGGAGAGCATCACGCAACATGCTCCTCCGGGAACCCGGATGCTGGAAGGCAAGTATCCAGTCGTGACCGGGCTTGAGCACGACGAAATGGGCCATCCTACAGCCTCTCCTCGCTTGCATGCAGGGATGACGGCGAAACGCCGGAAGAAATACCAGCAACTGGCCGACGAGTTGCCGCTGCCGAAGATCCATGGCGATCCTGAGGGTGACACGCTGCTGGTTGGCTGGGGCTCCACCTATGGTCCGATCTTTGAAGCTGTCGATCGAGCTCGGGCGCGGGGCGAATCGGTTTCCGCCGTGCATCTTCGCCATTTGCATCCGCTGCCTCGCAAGCTGGAAACGATATTCGACCGGTTCCAACGGATTGTTGTGGTCGAGATGAATGATCAAGGCTTGTACGGCCATGGTCAGCTCGCAACCGTCTTGCGGGCCCAGTTCTGCAACCCAAAGATTGAGAGCCTGACTAAGACCGATGGATTGACCTATCGGGTGCGCGAAATCTTAGAAGGAGCGCTTAAATGAACCCTGTAGATGCAGCCCCGGCGGTACCGCCGGAACGCGAGAAGTTGACCAAGAAAGCGATTACCGCGGACCATCCCACCTGGTGTCCGGCCTGTGGGGATTTTGCTGTCTTGGCCTCATTTTATAAGGTGCTTGAGAAACGGCAGCTACCGCACGAAAATATCGTTACTTTGGCGGGAATCGGTTGTTCTTCCCGTTTCCCATATTTCGTCAACTCTCACGGCGCCCATTTCATCCACGGACGAGCCGTACCGTTAGCATCCGCTATCAGCCTGGCTCGCCCCGATTTGCATGTTTTCCTTTTCGGCGGTGACGGTGACGGCTTTTCGATTGGCGGGAATCATCTTGAGCATGGCGCTCGAAAGAACATCCGGCTGACATACGTGATTATGGATAACTTCGTGTATGGTCTGACCAAAAAGCAAACCTCGCCTACTTCGCCCGTTGGCTATCGATCCAAGACTGATCCGACCGGAGTGATCGATCATCCGGTTAACCCAATCAAAAAATTGATTGCCGCTGGCGCCACTTTCGTGGCGCGAACCCACGCTGCTCAAGTAAACCACATGATCCAAATGATCGAGCGAGCAATGGATCACGATGGATTTTCGGTCATTGAATGTCTGTCGGAATGCATCGAATTTTATCCCGGCGCTTTCGATGCCGGTAACCCACGGAAGGGTGGTGAATTTAAGGTAATCGACGAAAAGAAATGGGATGACTCACCAGAGGACGAAGCGCGGCACGATGTTACGGACGAGATCGCAGCGTACCGACTCGCCGATGCCGCCTTCCCTGGCTATTTCGGGGTCTTCTACGAAATTGATCGTCCGACCAAGAACGCACTGGAGCAGAAGTGGATTGAAGCGAGCCGGGCCAAGACCGGTAACGCCAGCGACCTCCAAATGCTGCAGAAGACCTTGGATCGGATGAAATAGAAGTCCATAAACTCCTTACGGAGGGACAGGACGAAGCCCGAATCCGTGCCGCGTAACGGACCGAAGAAACATCCGCAGATTACGTGAATTCCGCAGATTAGGATCCGCTCCGGATCATCAAAAGTCAGTGGACTTTGCCATACTGGAGGCCAAGTCTGCATTCAGCCATAACGCATTAAATCTGTGTAATCCACGTAATCTGCGGATCGTTCATCTTCGGAGTCGGAGAACCGACCCACTATTCATTTCGGGAATAGCCGACCTCTATTTGCGGACTCGCATACCGGCCTGCTCGTCCCACCGGAGCGGACTCGCGGCTTTGGGCAGCGGCGACTCTTTCGCAGAGTCGATCGTTACTCCGAATCTCCAATCGGACGGACAGATCGCTATGTACCGCGCATAACCTCCCGTCCCGCCGCCAAGTTTCGGGTACCCGATTACTACTAACGCACCTTTCTCAGGAACTTGATCCAAATTGGTGACGCCCCTCGGCCTGGGTGTAACCATTCCGCAGAAGCCATGCCTCCCCTTCGAGATCCGGTGTCGTGTCGGTATCCAACGGTTCATGACCATGAAACAAAATCTTCCGTTGAAGGTGAAGAAACTTGAGTGCGGCCAGCGAGACGCCAGGGAAATCCGGGTTTGACGCTGCCTTCAGGAATCTTTCCGTGCCTTTTTTCCCAATCGAGAATGTCCTGCACCTGTAAGGCGTATTTAGGGTTCTTGGCGACCTGAGCCACGATCGAGATTACTACTAGCGGTCGCACGGCAAACGTAGGGGGAAGTTCATCGATCGATGGAAAATCAGGATTCCAGTGCGCGGGCGGATCGAGCTGTGTGCCTAGCTGGTCGGTCGAAAACTGGTAGGCTGTCGCTGCGAAACCGTCCTTGTCATAGTTGTACGGTTGACCGTTCTCTGGATTTACGGTTGGCGTGAACTTGGAAAGACCAAAACCTTTCCAGACCGGGATTGTGGGTGTGACGGTGTGGGTTAGATCTACATATTTTGCTTTGCGCAAAGTCGCTTGATAAACTTGCCAGAGATCATTCGCCTGCTGACCTGGTAGGTTCTGGTAAGCGAACAAAGTGATGATAAAACCCAAGCTCGATTGTACTAGGTGTGAGGCTTTCACGGCGTTCTTCTTCATCTGCAGGCCGACTTTCTGATAAAAATCAAAATCATCGCTGGCTTTCGAATAACGAACCTTCGATTCGCAGATCGCACGTCAAGAGACCGGGAGCGGGAGGTTCGCACGGTTGGCCTTGGACGAAAGGCGGTTGATCCGTTTCGGCAAAGCGGTCTTGGTTCTGGGAAAGAACAAACTGAGTCGTCACTTTTTCCGGGTCCCGACTGCAGATCGTGACGATCAAAGGGCTCTGGATCGGCAGCGTCGGATGCAGGGAAGGATAGAGCGCAGAACTCCGATACCGCAGCCCCACGATCAATTCTCGCGCGGAAAGCGCGCGAAACGGCAGTTCGCGGCCATTCACAAAGACTTGCTGCTCCCGATGAAATTCAGCGTTCGCAGAAAACTCCAGCCGAGTTATCGAGCTATCCACGAACCGGCTCGTAGTTTGGCCTTCGACCGGCGTATCCGCCAACAACGGCCATGCTTCTAAGCCTTTTCGGACAGCTAGGCCTTGCCATTCAAGCAGCGGAGGAAAACGCCAATCCCAGATTTCTCGGAAAAGCCCGGGATCGAACGCGAAGCCGAATTGGGCCAGCTCGGTCAGAACATCGGTCAGATCATTCCAGAGCGGTGTGGGCAAGAAGAACCGATCGTGCAATTCCTGGCCCCACTGCTTTAAAGCGGACCGAAATGGCTGTTTGAGGAGATAGACCAGAACCGCCCGGAACAAAAACCCAACCGCGCCAGCCCAGCTGACCCGAGGGAGACTTTCGATCGCTCGGAATTCGAGCAGGCCCCACAATCCTAAAGGAGGCGCCCAGAACTTGTCGACGCTGATTTCGCTCCGATGCGGATTTCCGGTGGGATCTGTGTGAAGATGCCGCATGGTCTCGTGAATACTTTGCCGTTGATCGCCGGCGGGCAAAGATTCGAGCTGCCTGTAGGCGAGCTCGAGGTCAAGCAGATCGTGTCCTGATTCGTCCGGACGCGGAGCCTGGGCGGAACCACCGACATAAATCCCGGTAAAAAGATAAGAGAGTGCGGGATGGTGTTGCCAGTAACGCGCGATGGAAGCGATCCAACCTGGGCGAGAGAAAAGAGCGTTGCGCGTTAACGATGGCCCGCCAAAGAGCAGGTGATTGCCACCACCTGTACCTACGATCAAACCGTCCTGCTTGAAACTGCGCAGACCCAACTGCTGTGCAATCGAGTCGAGACACTGCAGCCAGGATCGATAGGTCTTCCAATCTGTGCACGGTGGAAGATTGACCTCTAG
>DASTDH010000290.1:0-16528 GCA_035710445.1 Chthoniobacterales bacterium | reverse complement strand
AATGGGCGTTGTCAATCGGTGGAGCACATCCGCGCGCAATTTGGCCGGATTACCTCCTCCGCAAAGCGGATAGCCAAGACAAATGACCGCAGCTACATCTTCTTCCAGCGCAAGGTGGCATCCCACTCGACCGCCCATGCTCTTGCCAATCAGAACCGTCGGCCCATCGTGCTCTTGTCGAACTCGGAGAAGAACCTCCCGATGCGCAGCAACGAGCTTGGGCAAGGGATCCGGGCGTTTCCGCAATTCCTTCATATATGGGTAGTCAAAAACAGAAACGGTTCCGATGTTCGCCAGTCTGGCCGCCCAGCGCCGCATCCACGGATGCGAGGAGGATGCGCCGGCTCCGTGGGCGAAAACAAAATTGATAGATCCCATAGGGCCTTCCGGATTGAGTCAAAGTATTGCCAATCGATACTAAGCCACAAATCGGCCTTTTCGCGAAAATTCCAAAGAACTCGCCAGGTGCAATCCCGTAGAACGGGATAGAAGTCAGTCGCCTCCAACCAACCGAGGAACATCTCCTCTTTGAGAGCGACTGACGCAGGGTGGCCATATGCCCAGCGAAAGGAGAACCGAATGAGACAACCACACGAGACTTTGACTATGCGAATTCAAGCGATGCTACGGAAGCTTGGGTCGCTGCGTATCACGATTCAATTCGACAATGAGCCGGCTCAATGCTTCAGAACTTTGTCGGCAGAAGGACTCGAAACGCAAGCGGGCTTAAGCCTCGCCGGCAGTGGTCTGCGCTCGCCCTAGAGAGTACGACATTGTCCAAATCTGCCAAACTTCCATGTCGACACCGAAATTGTCCGCTGCTTTAATTGATTCGCTGCTCTGAATGAGAGATCCCAGTGAATCAGGAGCACGGTTCGATGTCGGGTGATCCAGCGCAGTTTCGCACCACTCGCTGGAGCGTGATCCTTGCTGCCGCTGAAAGCCACATGCCAGGGAGTCAGGCGGCGTTGGCCGAGCTTTGTCAACACTACTGGTATCCATTATACGTCTTTGCGCGGCGCCGAGGATCTGCGCCACACGACGCACAAGATCTTACTCAAGGATTCTTCCTGCATCTGTTGGAACATCGTGCTTTGAAACGTGCTGACCCATTGAAAGGTAAATTTCGATCGTTCCTGCTCGCCTCGTTCCGCAATTTTCTAGCGGACGAGGGGGATCGAGCGCGTTCTCTCAAACGCGGGGGCGATCGCGAGTTCGTTTTTCTTGATGCCGAAGACGCGGAAAACCGCTACCAGCTGGAGCCGGCCGATCACTTGACCGCTGAGAAGATCTTTGATGCGCGTTGGGCAATGACGTTGTTGACTCGGACAGTTGAACGTTTGCGAGAACAGTGTGCCGCAAATGGCGAGACGTCGCGATTCGAAGTGCTAAGCGCCTTCGTCGGAGTCCACTTGGGGAAAGCCCCGCCGTCGTACGAAGAAGTGGCTAAGTCGCTTGATATCAGCGCCGGTGCAGCTAAAACCACGGTCCATCGATTCCGTAGGCAATATGCGGCCCTTCTACGCGAGGAGATCAGTCGCACGGTTTCAGATCCGGCGGAAATCGATGACGAAATCCGGGCTCTGTGTGATGCGTTGGCCGTCACTGAAGGCCACCTATGAGTGACGCCCCTCGAGACGCGACGGTTGATGAAAGGACCGAAACGGCTGCCGCCTACCGGGCAATATCCACTTGCCCGAAATGTGGCACAAAGATTCCGGATTCGCTTCCCTTCGACCGCTGTCCAGTCTGCCAGCTACAGGGCGCGCTCGATCCGGAAATAGCGTCAAATCTATCTGCGGCAAACGGAGGGAAGGTGTCAGACGGGGAGACCAAAACGGCTCCTGCGTCTTACCGATTCGATCACTATGAGCTTCTAACTCACGACGACGGTTCGCCAGTTGAACTGGGCCGTGGTGCGATGGGACTGACATACCGGGCATTCGACACCAATCTTCGTCGCCCGGTGGCCCTCAAGGTTATCAATGCGCGCTATTTGAAGGACGAATCAGCGCGCCTTCGCTTTGTACGCGAAGCACGGGCCGCCGCCAGCCTGCGCCATCCAAACGTGGCTTCGGTCTTTCATCTAGGAATGAGGAATGATGACTATTTTTATGCGATGGAGTTCATCGAGGGCGAATCGCTCGACGAACTGATCAAAAAAAGAGGACGGCTGCCCACGGCGTTGGCTCTCGATATCGTTGATCAAGTCGCCGCTGCTTTGGAAGCAGCCAATAAGGAACAGATCATTCATCGCGACATCAAACCAGGAAATCTCATGCTGCGCTTCAGCGACGACGGAAGCGTCAACGTCAAAGTCATCGATTTTGGTTTAGCAAAAGCGATGTCATGTTCGCTCTCCGATCCGGCGCATTCTACCCCGGGCACCTTCACCGGGACCGCTCTTTTCGCCAGCCCAGAGCAGTGTGCAGGTGGCGAAGTGGATACACGTTCGGACATTTATTCTTTGGGCGTGACGCTCTGGGAGATGTTGACGGGTAAGGTGCCGTTCGGGGGTACCACGGTCCAAGTGATGAGTCAGCATTTGCACGCGCCGCTTCCCCTCGAACAACTCGAAGAGATTCCGCCGGCAGTGGTCGCCTTGGTGAGACGTATGTTGGAAAAAGACCCTGACCGCCGTCCGCAGACTCCGTCTTTGCTGCGAGCGGAGGTATACGCTGCACGGCAAACGCTCGTCTCAGAACCGGCAATGGCTAGGAATGGGCGAAGAAGGTTGGTCCGATGGCTTGGTGTTGGCATCGGACTACTGGTCATTGCCGCAGGGATCGGCATCTATTTCCTGGTACCCAAATCCAATCCTGCCTTGGTGGCCGCCAAGTCGATTGCGGTGCTGCCATTCGATAATCTGAGCGACAGCAAGCAAAACGAGTATTTCAGCGACGGGCTTACCTCTGAGGTGATTTATCAACTATCCAAAGTAGCCGATCTCAGAGTCATCGCCCGCAGCTCAATCCTCCGCTACAAAGACGTTACCGGCGCACACCGGCGGCCGCTGAATGAGATCGGAGCCGAGCTAAATGTGGGCGCGATCCTGGAGAGCACTGTTCAGCGGATCGAAAATCGTATCAAAATCGTAACGATCCTTTATGACGGACACACGAATCAGAGGCTCTGGGGCGCATCCTACGACCGTGAGCTCAAGGATGTATTCGCCATTCAAACGGACCTGGCCGAACAAATAGCCGCGGCCCTACAGGCACGACTCTCCGCCAATGAACGCGCCCGTCTTCAGCATGGACCGACGGACAACCTGACGGCCTACGACCTTTACCTGCAAGGACGGGCGTTGTGGGAACTCCATCGCCAGCCGGACAACGATAAAGCGATCGAATTGTTCAAAAAGGCGTTGGAACAAGACCATCAGTTTGGGCTGGCTTATATCGGGCTGGCCGACGCCTACATCGACCGGACCAAGCGTTTTCATGCGGAGGATTCGTGGTTAGATTCCGCCATTGACCTGTGCCGGCAGGCCATTGCCATCGATCCCAATCAATTGCGCGCCTATACGGTCTTGGCGAACGCATTCAGCCTCAGAGGCTGGTTCGACCGGATGGAGGAACCGGTGCGTAAAGCATTGGAACTTGCCCCAAACGACTGGGATGCCAATCGAATGGCCGCGGCCGAATTTACGGAGTTCAGGCGGCAAGAGGAGATGTACGCGTCAATTCGGAAGTGTTTCGTGACCAACCCGTTTGATTCATGGGCTCCTTATGAGCTGGCCTTAATTTGTTGGACAGTGGGAGAGAAGGAACTGGCGGAAAAATGGATGCAGCGCGCCATCTATCTGGAGCCGAATGCGCAGAGACGCCAATTGATGGAGAGCGAACGGTTGGTCTACCGGGGAGATTACGCCAGCGCGCGACCCGGATTGCAGCAGTTGCCGCCAGACCTGAAAGCACACTATACGGCGGCAGGCGATTTGCTTCTTTTCTGTTCAATGCAGGTAGGTGATTGGCCTGCTGTGATTCAAGTCATCGAAGCTAAAGTTGACAAAGATAACCCGACGAACTTGCTCCGTCTTGCACTCGCGCTGCGGGCAACGAATCGGGACGAGGAAGCTCGACGGACGACGGAGCGAGTCGCGGTTTTGGCCCAGCAAAAATTGCCGACGGCCAAATCGCCGCGCTGGATGCGTTTCGATCTAGCGGTCGCCGCGCGATTGCTGGAGCATAAAGAATCCGCTTACGAGCGTCTGCGCGAGTTGATGGCTGGCGGCGGTTTCCCTGACCCGGTGTTGGGACGAGTTGATCCCGGGCTCGATCCGTTCAAGTCCGATCGCGAATTTCAGAGCGTTCTGGCCGATCTGGACAAAAAAAATGCCGTGAGCCGCACCCGAATTTTAGAAATAGAGAAGAGCTTTTGAGATTTGGTGGGCAGCGGAACGCTCCACACCAAGAGTCACGACCAAATGCCCGCTCGTCTTCTTTGTGTTCGGAGACCATGAGTAGCTCTGCCTCCAAAAATCGCCGGAGAGACTGAGGAACAACGCCTCACACCGGATTTTTCGATCTCGATCGGCATCTCGCCCCGAAACTTTTTTTGAAAATTCGGCGAACTCGGAGAGGCCGATCCCTTAGTACGGGGTTGAGACCGGCCATCAGAACCAACCAACCAGGCCGGTCAGCCTACGCTTAAATGCACAACCTATAACAACCGACCGAGACCCCGGCCGCACCCGGCGGGGGACAAAGATTAATGAAAAGTACCAACAACGTTCTAAACCGATTCGCTAAAATGAAGACCGCGGGGCTCGCTGCTCTGGCGCTTGCCGGCTTGACTTCCTCGTCTGCTCTGGCCTTTGACACCGACAATGACGGAGACGACTTCAAGTTCGATCTTATTCGTTCAAATGGACTTGCCAATTTTCCTGCTGTTCTGCCTCATGCGCACGGCCAGGTCAAAATTGAATCCGTCGGGCCAGTCGAAATTATGAAGGTCAAGGTCTGGGGCCTGCCGCCCAATACCGATTTTGATCTCTTCGTGATCCAGGTACCCAATAAGCCGTTTGGCATGGCCTGGTATCAAGGAGACATCGAAACCAATAAGAACGGTGTGGGCTACGGTGAGTTTATCGGCCGCTTCAATATCGAGACCTTCATGGTGGCGCAGGATGTTGCTCCGGCGCCGGCCGACCCTTTCCACGATCCTAATCGGATCCAGGACGCCACCACGAATCCTAAGACTAACCCGATCCAGATGTATCACATCGGCCTCTGGTTCAACAATCCGAAGGACCTCGAGAAATTAGGTGGTCCTGGCGTGATCACTCCTTTCAACGGAGAGCACGATGCCGGTGGCCAGGTCCTGAACACTGGAGAGTTCGCCGACACCGATGGACCGCTCAAGCGGATTACTAGAAGCGGCAACTGAATCGAATTCTGATCAGCTGAAGCTCATGGTGAGTTGATGAACCGGGCAGACGCTACTGGGCGTCTGCCCGGTGATTAACTTATCTGGCGCAGGGAATTTCTCAGAGCGACAGCAATGGTCTACTTTTTCCTTTTACGAGCCGGTTTCACCGGCTTGGAATCGAGAGACCAGCGACCGAGGCGATAAGTGCGGGAGTATCCGGCGGTGCGGTTGGCGATGGTAACGGTCAGCGAACCACCGGAATCGCACTCATAGCGCTCCTCGACCTCTTGCGATGCAGCTCCGGATGAATGGACGACAGGCTTAGACTGCAAATCCGGCGCATTCGTAAGCGAAGGATCAAAGGGAAACCGGATCTCATCCCAAAGAGTGATTTCTCCACTAGGCGCACCAAGCGGTGAACGGTGGCTGCATTCAAGGAAACGGAAATGCCCAATGTTGTGGACAGGGAAATAACTGCGACTGATAGAGAGATTCGGCTCCCCTGGTGCAGGCAGGGTAACCCCCTTTTCAAATAGTGGATCGAAGATGATAGTCGAACCGCGATCTGCTTCCCTCCACACGCCGAAGGAACGCGCGAGACGCTCGCTGACCCGATAGGTGCCAGGTTGATCGGCTTGAATCGCCAGGCCGATTGCCGTGGCCGAGCGCGCATAAGCGGAGCGACGGACGCGGCGGCCGAAGCGTTCGCGAAGCATGCGTGCGATCAAGGGCAATTCGCTTCCGCCTCCGGTGATGTAAAGCACGTCGCATTGGGGGCTAAGATCTTCCGCCGCGTGGATGGTTTCTTCCACCGCCGGGCGAGCAGTTTCATAGAAATCTGCGACCGGTATTTGGACGGGCTGCCACTCCGGATTCGCATGCTCTAGATCGATCGTGATGCGGCGCGAATTCGGATTCAATGCTTCCTTTTTGAGTCGGCATTCTTCGAGCAGACGGAACCAGGCCGCAGCGGGAAGATTATCGCTGGCAGTGTGATCAATTCCGGCGGCCTCGAGTGCCAGCTCTGCGAGGATCTGATCGAAGTCATCTCCGCCGATGGTCGGGATCCCTTCGGAAGCAACGACATGATGAACATTCTCATCGAGTGTGACCAGCGAGGCATCAAACGTACCGCCACCCAGGTCGTAGACGAGGATGGTTTCGGGGCTGGCCTTGCTCTGACGTTGGCGATGGCCGAATTCAATGCTGGCCGCGCTCGGTTCGTTAAGTACACCAAGTACATCGAAGCCTGCATTACGAAACGATTCCACCGTAAGGAAGCGCTGATTGCTGTTTGCGTGGGCCGGTACGCCAAGAACAATCTGGAGCGCTTCGTGAGAAGAAGGGCGCAGGTTCGATCGTTGACGCAAGGCGGCGAGCAGAGCGCCAGTGAGGCCGTCGAGCACCCCGGCGAGCCTGAGATGTTTTTCGCCCAAATCGAGTAGCGTTTGCGGGCCTGCGTCTTCCAAAAGGCGCTTTATTGAGCGGATCACAGTCCAGGAAGGATCTCCTTGTTTATCGTAGGCGTCCCAGCCATAGAGACGCTCGTCGCCGCGGATCGCTACCAACGAAGGAAACCAGTCGGACGATGTACCGTCGGGGGCTTCAAAGCTGACGAGTGGATAATTACCGCGATCAGCAGCGGCCACGACGATTCGATTAGTTCCAAAGTCTACTCCTAACTTCACTGATGCGTAGTCTAACGACGTCGGGCTAATCCGCTAGGATTGAGTTGCTGGGAAACGAGTTATTTCGCTATGAAGACGCGTCCAAACACGGCGCCTCCGGACGAAGCGCCTTTCGGTAGCGGCGACTGTCCCTGACACGCCCTCGATTCGGCGCTAAGAACAAGCTGACCGAAGCTGCCCACGCTGAGCCGCCAAAAGCCACAGTCGCCATCGTGTGGCTGCGTTTGAGGTTTGGTATTTGGTATCGGGCTTTATTTCACATCTCGCCGGCATTTACGAACGCACCAATGCAACTGCGCTCCATGGTCAGGGTCGTCAATGCTTCCGTTCGATCAAATTCACTTCGGAAGGTGTTTGGCTTCCGGTTGGATCCGACGTCGCCTTACGAGCCAATGCAACCCGTTTGGCAGAGCACGAAAAGACTATGTCGGACGGGATAGTCGCCGCTACCAAAGCGAGCTTACCGAATGGCTCCGCAGAACTAGAAATTTGCCCGGAGAACAACCGACGTTTCACCGATAAATTTCTGCCCCTGACTTGGCGAATTCCTCCGCCTTTTCGTTCAACCCGGCAACCAACGCTTCGTCGTTGGATACGCCGTGTTCCGCCGCGTATTTGCGTACCTCTTCGGTAATCTTCATGGAGCAAAAATGCGGCCCGCACATAGAACAGAAATGCGCTGTCTTCGCACTCTCCTGCGGTAATGTGGCGTCGTGATAGGCCCGCGCTGTTTCCGGATCGAGGCTCAGATTGAACTGATCCTCCCAACGAAACTCGAAACGCGCTTTGCTGATCGCGTCATCGCGGTATTGGGCACTCGGATGTCCTTTGGCCAGATCAGCGGCATGGGCGGCAACTTTATAGGCGATGACTCCCTGTTTGACGTCGTCCCGGTTCGGCAATCCGAGATGTTCCTTAGGCGTGACATAGCACAGCATCGCCGTGCCGTACCATCCGATCATGGCTGCGCCAATCGCGCTGGTGATGTGGTCGTACCCAGGTGCAATATCCGTGGTCAATGGGCCGAGGGTGTAGAACGGAGCTTCATGACACCACTCAAGCTGTTTCTCCATATTTTCTTTGATCATGTGCATCGGTATGTGGCCAGGGCCTTCGTTCATCACCTGCACACCAAACTCCCAGGCGCGTCGCGTCAAATCTCCTTGCGCCTCTAGTTCAGCAAATTGCGCTTCATCGTTGGCGTCGGCAATCGAGCCAGGCCTTAGACCATCGCCAATCGAGAAACTCACGTCATAAGCGGCCATGATCTCGCAGATTTCATCCCAGTGGGTGTAGAGAAAGCTCTCCTGGTGATGGGCCAGACACCACTTCGCCATGATCGAACCGCCACGCGAAACGATGCCGGTTTTGCGTTTCGCCGTCAGCGGGACAAATCTGAGCAACACGCCGGCATGTACCGTGAAGTAGTCTACACCTTGTTCGGCCTGCTCAATCAATGTATCCCGATACATTTCCCAGGTCAGTTCCTCGGCACGTCCACCGACCTTCTCCAGCGCCTGATAGATCGGAACGGTCCCGATCGGCACTGGACTGTTCCGAATGATCCATTCGCGCGTAGTGTGAATATTTTTCCCCGTCGACAAATCCATCACCGTATCAGCTCCCCAGAGAGTAGCCCAACGCATTTTCTCGACCTCTTCTTCAATGCTCGAAGCAACCGCCGAATTGCCAATGTTGGCGTTGATCTTCACCAGAAAATTGCGCCCAATGATCATCGGCTCCGCTTCCGGATGATTGACATTGGCCGGAATGATGGCACGACCCCGCGCCACCTCGCTCCGCACAAATTCCGGAGTAATATGCGCCGGAATTGCCGCTCCCCAGGCCTGGCCACGATGATGGCTGCCGTTTGTTTTGCCGCCGAAATCTTCGTGGCCCAGATTTTCCCGGATCGCAATATACTCCATTTCCGGAGTGATGATGCCGTTCCGAGCATACCAGAGTTGGGTAACCGGATGCCCGGTCGAAGCCCGCAGCGGCCGGCGTCGTAGACCGGGAAATTGGCCGTTTGTCCCGTTTCGTTCCGCAGCCCTTTTGGCATGCGACTCGCTAAAGTAGCCGTCGTCTTGCGGACGAATGAAGCGTCCTTCGTACTCGGAAATATCGCCGCGTTCCAGTATCCAATCTCGGCGGAGCGGGGGAAGCCCTTTGTGAATATCGTGCTCCTGGTCCGGATCACCCCACGGCCCGCTGGTATCATACAGCTTCACCGGCGGATTATTCTCCGAACTCCCGTCCGGCAACTGGGTCGGTGATTGGTCGACCTGACGAAGACTGACACGAACGTTTTGCCGGCCACTAACGTAGATGCGGCGGCTTTTCTGAAACGGGCTTGTGGTCATGAGATTCGATCGCAGGACCACTTTGGCTCCCTTCGGCGGCATTACCCGCATCAGGTTCTAAGGGTTCCCCAACATAAGTCGAGGATCTCAGCCAATGGCTCCCCTGCAGTTTTAGAAACTAGACGCGGACAGAGCCAGCGCGCAAGGGGATTCATTCTTTCGATCGACGGTAATTGACAACACCGGCAAGACAGGTGGAGATCCAGGGAGAAATCATTTTCGCGGACGGCTTTGGTAGGGCCTCCGGTCGGGAGCATCGCTGTCTGAATCCTGCGTTGGATTGCGGATTACCCTAGGCCACGGGCAGGCACGCCGGTTACCCTCGATTCCGCTCTGTCGAGCCGCTTCTCGCCGGGCCACAATGGAAAAGAGGACGATCCAAAATTTCTTTTCATCAAAATCAAGTACGGTACTCATAGTGCAGTTCGAGAATGGGCGAAGCCAGGGGGCTCTTCAAACAGCGACGAATCAGCGGCGGTGATTTTCGACATCACGGATTGCCGGTAAAGCCGATGCCGGCTGTGATAATGCAAATAAAAGAAAGGCGAGAGCTGGCATCAGTTTGCCGGGTTTTTCGAGTCGGCGGCCGCACGAACCGGAGCGAACAGCGACCCGTCTTGATCACCGTCCCGAGGCTGGTCCGACTCATCGAACAACCAGCTATGAGCCATTATCGCTTTTGTGCCAGATTGTTCCCGGCGTTCTCGCCGGTTGTGTGCGCGCCCGGCATTGGTTGCGGTATCGCCATTAGCGTGACGGATTACACTGGCAATTGGTTTCAGGCTGAACGAAAGGCCGTCAATCACAGAAAAGAAATACCAATCGAAGATAAGCACTACTCCCAGTGAGCCGACGGCTAGCATGGCGGCGCCGGCGATGATGGAGTGGAGCCAATTTGGTTGCTTTCTGATGGTGCTGACCTGGGATGTGTTCATCGGGTCATCGGGAGCCGTTTCCCAGGGATATTGGTTTGCCATAGTGCCTAATTAAAGACGTCGGTCATTCGATGACTACTGGTTCCGGATGGACGCGGAAAAAGCCGGACGAATGGCGCGAACGAGCTAGTGAACGCGGGGAGAGGGGAGCGTGGGACCGACGCGGCAAAGAGGCGACGCGGCCACGTGTTCCGGTATTCCAAACGTTCAGGACTAAGGGCGCGCCGAAGTCTGCGAAGGCGGCCTCGGCGCTTTACTCGGTACGCTCTTTCGTTCTGTTTTCCCATGCGCCGGGTTTGAGCCATTCGCCGCGTCGCCGTGTCATCCCTCCGCGCCGCCCGCGCTCAGGTCGTAGCTGCCCGCGCTAAGCGGCTAATCTTACGCGCTCGTTGGCAAAGGATTGAACCAAGGCTGCTCGGACCTAACTTGGGTGCTTATTTCCAATGGCTTTATGAAGACCAACAAAGTGCCTCGTGAACGCAATCCGTTTCTCTTATCCGGTAAGCGGCGATGGCGGCTGTTTCGTTGGATTTTCCGGCGCTCCAAGCGCGACGATGCAACAAATAATCTATTGAGCCAAGGCGCTAAGCCTGCCTAATTGTTTATTTTGCCATCCGAGAAAGATGAAGCGACCGCCAGAGAACCACTGAAGCCGTGATCCGTTCGCATTCGTTCTTACTTGCTAACGCGCTGAGTAACGATTCGAGTATTGTCGAACGATGCTTCAATTTCGGTGTCGGAACCGCACTAGCAACTCTCTTGTTGATTCTGGCCGTACGCTCAACCGGAGAAAATCGCCTGGCTCGGCTTGGTTTCGCCGTATGCGCTCTCATTTTTACACTGGGCGCTTGTGTCATGCAGATCGCTTTCGGCCTCGGCCAGTCGGGTGGGTCGCTGGTGGTTGTTCTAGCAGGTGACTTGGCATTCTGCGCGGCCGTGACTTGGCCGGTTACGATACTCGGTCTGTGGGCGCAAGGCACCTATTCTTCTCATTGGAGAGAGCAGTTTGGGCGACTGGTCCTCGCAGCGGCTGGTTTGAGTGCGGTCTTATTAAGTGTCGTGCATGTTGCCGGATTGCTTCCTGAGCGGGTCTACAACCCTCTGGGAATGGAGAACCCGATAGAAAAGCTGAGCCTTGCCGCTTACAACGGGCTTTTCTTTCTTTGGTTCGGTGCCCTGGTCTTTTTGCCCGGACGCCTGCGCGGCCGGCTATCCTGGATCTCGGTAACGGCCCTTTTGGCCGGTATTTCCCTGTCAACGCTCCGTGCGCTGGAAGAACATTTCATTAGTCTTCCAGCCTGGCTGCATTCGGTGATCCTGGTTACCAAACCATTCACCATACTCTTTGTCGTGGCCGGCGGGTTATTCGGCTTTTCTCACTTTCGCTTCAGCGATATCTTTGCCCAGAAAGGCTTGCGTATCCTTTTGGGTGCATTGCTCGCACTCGTCAGTTCGTTCCTGGCTCGAGCTATCTTTGGATCGTTGGCCAGTGGCAGTGATCATTCGCAAGGCTTGGCGACTCTTGGATTTGCCGTGCTCATGTGGATTGGGATCGTTTGCTACGCCAAAATTACGATGCTGAGCGACTGGTTAGTCGATCGGCAAATCTTTCGCCAGGCCGATTACCAGCGCGCCTTGAAATCTTTTCGCGAAGCCATCGCCGCTCAATCCGAACCAATGGCGATTTTCAATACCGGAGAAGAGTTGGCCAAAGGCGTATTGCGAATCGCCGATGCGACGGTTCGCACTAGCGATACTCCAAAGCTCGGTGGCGTGTCCTGCTCGAGCGCTGTCCGGGAGTGCATTTTCCCAATTCAGAAAGGGGAGGATCTGGCGCCATTCTCTTTAGAAATCTCACCCGGTCCGGGTCGACACACGCTCTTTAACGCTGAAATAGATTTTCTGCGGGAGGTTTGTCTGGCGATTGGACGCCGTCTCGAAGCGATCGACCGCGAAAAGGAGAATATCGAACGGGCACGCCGAGAAGCGCAATTGGTGAAACAGTTGGTGGAAGCGGAACTCCGTGCCCTTCGCGCCCAGATCCACCCCCATTTTCTGTTTAATTCGCTGAATAGCGTGGCGGCGTTAATCGCGGCCGACCCGCGAGCGGCCGAAGAGATGATAATCCGGCTCGCCAAAATCTTTCGACACGTTCTAACTTATACCGATCGTCCTTTCAGCTCGATCCGCGAGGAGATTTCGTTTCTCGAAACCTATCTGGAAATCGAAAAGGTTCGATTTGGTGACCGACTTCAAGTCAACTTTGATATCCAGGAGTCAGTGACCCAGCTTTCGGTTCCGACTCTGATCCTCCAACCGTTGGTGGAGAACTCGATTAAGCACGGTTTAGGACCAAAGGTGGGCGAGAACCAGTTGACTATTCGCGCGCGCCAGAAAAGCGATTATCTCGAA
This sequence comes from Chthoniobacterales bacterium, assembly GCA_035710445.1. Taxonomy (GTDB): domain Bacteria; phylum Verrucomicrobiota; class Verrucomicrobiia; order Chthoniobacterales; family JAFAMB01; genus DASTDH01. The sequence continues at coordinate 3,757 of DASTDH010000290.1, read as the reverse complement.
TTAACCGTCGAGGATAATGGGGTTGGCGCCAATGTGGCAACCAAGCCCTCCAGCCGCTCAACCGGATTGGGCCTCCGAAATGTGGAAGAGAGACTGCAAACGCTTTATCGAGGAAGCGCTCGATTCTTTTTCGAAAGCGAGCCGCGTACCGGCTCGCGCGCCCTGATCTTGATTCCGATTCCAGCGCTGCATGAAAAGACTGCGCTCGCTGCTCATTGATGACGAACCGAACGCTCGAATGCGTCTGCGCCGTTTATTGAACGATGACGAGCGCGTCGAGATAATCGGTGAAGCCAGGGACGGACTCGAAGCTGTAACCGAGATCCAACGGTTGAAACCGGACCTAGTGTTTCTGGACGTGCAGATGCCCGGTTTGGATGGTTTCGAAACCCTCAAAGCGCTACCGTCTGAATTGCCGCTGCCTTTGATCATTTTTGTGACCGGCTTTCACGAACATGCCATGGCCGCGTTCGATGCCAACGCCGTTGCTTACTTGCTGAAGCCAATCGAGACAGAACGCCTTCGCGAGATGGTGGAGCGGGCCTGGCGATTACAACATTTTGCTGAAGATCGTGCCCAAGCTACCAACCAAGTTCAGCAACTCACGGCTAACGTGCCGCGGAATTTTCGCCAGATCGTGGCCCGCAAGCTGGATCGTTTCTTATTGTTGGACCCAACCGAGATCCTTTATTTCTACATGGACCACGGCATCGTCCGTGCCCGCACCAGCGACGATAACGTATGGGTAAACTATCAACTGGGTGATCTGGAGCAGGGATTGAACGAGTTCAACTTCTTCCGCGCTCATCGCGCTTCCCTGGTTAATTTGCGCTGGGTTAAAGAGATCAGGCCCAGTACCCGAAGCGCGTTCTTGCTCGTCATGGATGATCCGGCCAAGACCCAAATCGAAGTCAGCGAACGTCAAGCCCGCGTTCTTCGCGCCATCATACCCGGCCTGTAAGAGAGTGCGCTCCCTATCCGCCCGGAGCACAAAGAGTGGGAGGAGGAAGGGATAAAATGCAGGTGAGCCCAGTTTGCGCCGCGATGGATTGGCTGTGCGCCTTTTGAAAACTCTGTTCCTTCGGGCTTGCCGGACTTCGCGGGCTCGACCTGCCATGGCTTAGATTTCCGGTTGGCTTCGTCGGACACGTCGCCGCTAAAAATAGACTAAAACACACGGCAATTACTATTGGACCTAGGGTAGAATAAGTATGTTATAGCTTATTAAATTGGCGCCCAATAATTTTTCATTAATTACAGTAATATCATAGCCATTATTCACTATCACCGCATATTAGGCCATGTACGTCGTATCGCAAATTTTTCTACTTGCGAACTAAAGTAATAAGCTTGAACGTAATAAGTGGATGCCGACGAGACGTACGCAAAAGGGGAGGATCAACTAATGATCGCTCGCCGTATAAGGCGTAGTGTTGCCCAATTAGCCCGACGTCTGCGCGCCGAACGTCCGGCTCACGCAATCAGTTTGTCCAAGCTCAGCGTTTTGGGACGCCTCAGCAAAAACGGCCCCTTGACGGCGACCGACCTTGCCGAACAAGAACGGATCCAACCGCAGTCGCTGACTCGGCTCCTGGCCGATCTCGAGCAACGAGCACTCGTTGTCAGACGCCAAGGCCAGTCCGATCGGCGCCAAGTGATCATAGAGATCACGTCTCAAGGATCGGAGCTGCTCATTGAAGATGCCCGCCCACAGGCTGCGTGGCTCGCACGGGCCATGTCGACTGTACTGTCGCCGGTCGAACAAGAATTGCTTCGCTTAGCCGCCCAGCTCATGCAGCGGCTGACCGATGCCGATCCGCCGGCTACCGAGAAAGAGCAAATAGGAGCATGACGAATTTTCGCGCTTTGTTTAGCAAATCGGCGCAAGCGGTGGCTGGGACCGTCCACCGAATTCCTCTTGTCTGGTGGATAGCGCTTTGGGTGGGTCTACTTCATCTCATCGTCGCTGGTCGATACGATGTTTTTCGCAACGAGCTCTACTTCATCGACTGCGGTCGTCATCCCGACTTCGGTTATGTTGACCAACCGCCTCTCATCCCATTGCTGGCAGCGGCCACCCAACTTTTGGGTGACAATGTGTGGCTGCTTCGGATTCCCGGGGTGATCGCGGCGGCGGCTCTTGTGCCGCTAACGGCGTCCTTTTCCCGTCTTCTCGGCGGCAACGAACGATCCGCTTTGATCGCCGGAGCGGCGGCCGGGCTTGCACCCGCTCTGGCGGCTCTCTGACGTCGGTGTTGACAACTGCTACCCTGGAACCGATTGCCTGGACCGCGCTAGCCTACCTCTTGACGCGTGCGCTGGTCCAACACAGCGCATGGGCACTGCTTGGCGCCGGCGCGGTCGCCGGGGTAGCGATGGAGGCGAAATATGGTATTGCCATCTGGACCATCGCGTTGGCGCTTGGTGCCGCCGTCTCTCCGATCAGGCGCCTCTTGTTGTGGCGACCTTTTTGGTTGGCGATTTGCCTCGCAACAGTCATCGCCGCGCCCAGTTTGATCTGGCAGCAAGCGCACGGTTGGCCATTCCGCGAGGTGCATGCTCGCCACCTGGCGGAGGGAACTAATTTCACCGGCACGCCTCTGCAGTTCGAACGACAACAGGTCTGGGCGATGAATATCCTTCTCGCCCCGCTTTGGATCAGCGGAATCGTAATTCCGTTTCTCCGCCCGTCGTTAAAGCAAGCGCGCTTTCTCTCGATTGGTTTCGTTGCCGCGACCGCACTTGTCTTTGTTACCCACGGAAAGGACTACTATCTTTTCCCGGCTTATCCGACAATGTTCGCTGTTGGCGCCGCCGCCTGGGCTACTCTTTACCGCTGGCTGCAAATCGTCTGGCTGGCCACAGCAACCGCCATTTTCGTTTTGGCGGTACCTGTCGCTCTTCCGATTCTTGATCCATCGGCACTCGCTCGCTATCTCACTCTAACGCATCTCGCTCCAACCCCCGAAGAGGCCGCTGCCGTGGGTGCTCCATTGACGCAGATCTTCTCAGACGAACTGGGGTGGCGGGAACTCGAGAAGCAGGTTGCCACCGTCTACCGGTCGCTTTCGTCCGACGAGCGTGCAGCGGTTGCCATTCTTGTGACCAACTACAGCGAGGCAGCGGCGCTCAATGTATATGGCGGCGAAGATGGGTTGCCTCCGGCTTTGTGCGGGCAAAATCAGTATTTCTTGTGGGGTACGCACGGTTACCGTGGCAGCATCATCATTCACGTGAACGGCGACCCGGGTCGTTGGCGGCGAGGATGTGAGTCGGTCAACGTCGTTGGAACGTTCGGAGTCCCGTATGCCATGCCCTACGAAAATGGGCGTCCAATCTTCATCTGCCGCGGTCTGCGTCGTAGCCTCGACGAAATCTGGGGCCGCCTGAAACGCTTCCAATAGGCCCTTGAGCGCACCCAAAAACCGCCAGGAAAAATAAAGAGAATCTCACGCCAAGACGCCAAGACGCAAAGGATTAGGAAGGGAACAAGGCTAACCGGCTTCCGTTGGATCGGAGGGTGCGTCGCTTGCGACACCCGCGAGAAAACCGGCATGAAGATCTAGAAGCCCTGTTTTGTACGGCCGTTTTCGGGAAGACAGAGGCAGCTCCTAATCCTTTGCAGTGCCATCTCTGAAAATCGCTCAATTTTTGGAAGATTTTTTAGGCCGCCATGGCAGTAAGTTGATCGACATCAGCGCGGTGGGCGGCCCGTAAAGCGGTGAGAATGAGGCGACCGGTTGGGGTTAGGACATAA
>DASTDH010000289.1:0-11504 GCA_035710445.1 Chthoniobacterales bacterium | reverse complement strand
GTTGCGGCTTTGCCGCGCTATGCCTTTGCGTCTTTGCGTGAGTTTCCTGATCCTGTGTTACCAGTCAGCGGCACTTTATCTCCGTGACTGTCGGGCTCGGAAATCACGAGAAACTTCAATGCCATAGTGCTCACGTTCAGGATCCGATGAGGGCTCCCAGGCGGGACAGGTATGGATTGGGATGGTTTCAGATCAGCGGATTCACCGCCAATCTCCATCCTGGCTTCGCCCTCAAGAATATAGAAGAGCTGTTGAGCCCGGCTGTGAAAATGGAGCGATTCGCTCGTTCCAGGCGGCATCTCCTCTTCGATTACCGTCAAGCTAGGGCTCTTCAGCAAGAACCAGGCTTGGCACCGTTCTCCCCAGTTGTAGTGCTCGGCGTTTACAGTCGATATCGGTACTATCGCCGCGTGGGGAGCGGCGGCTGATCGTGGCGGTTCGTCGGAGGACCGTTTCTCTCTAAGGCTGTCCATGGGAGACGACATCGAACATATAAGACATATAGGTCGTATTCAGTATTCTGCAGGTTTCTCCCGCCGGCTCAACCAGACGTCCGCTAATGCGCAAACCGCTTTGCTCCGCCGTCGACGTAAATCACCTCGCCATTGATATACCTGGCCCGCGGGGAGCTAAGAAAGACTGCGACCAACGCGACATCCTCGGCGTCGCCGATATAGCCGGCCGGGATTTGAGTTCGAGCCCAGTTTTGCTGCGCCTCTTCCGACGGAAACACGCGCTCATCAATTTGCTCGGAATGGACGATGCCAGGGGAGATGCAGTTCACCGTCACACCATCTCTGGCTACGACCCGCGAAAGTGCCTTGGACCAAATATCGGTAGCGCCATTCGGTGGCATTGCGGCGTTCAATGCGATCGGTTCCTCGCTTCCAGTGACATTGATGATTCGCCCGAATTTTTGATTCTGCATCGCTCCAACAAAGGCGTGGGTAAGATTGCGACCAGCGTCGAAATTGAGCCGCATCGCCTCTTCCCACTCGGCTGGTGATCCGAGTCCGTTTTCGATCGGTCGCGATCCTCCCGCGTTGTTAGTCAAAATATCTAAATGACCAAACGATTCCCACACCGCGTCTTTGACTCGTGCAGCCGCATCGGGCGCTGTGATGTCCTCGGCCAAACCAACGGTGTTCTGTCCGTCGTTTTGGCGAGCTCCTCAGCTACTTCGTGCAAAAGTTTTTTTCGGCGGCCGACCAGAGCAAGGCGGCAACCTTCCTCGTTGAGCAGTCGAGCGATCGCGCGTCCGATCCCGCGACTAGCGCCGGTAACGAGAGCGACTTTTTCGGTCAGTTCGAGATTCATGATATTGCTGAAAGTAACCTGCTGTCGATTCAGTGATTCATCGAATCGTTTGATCTAATCACATCGATCGATGCAGTCTATCGACGATTCCTGTCATCTTTCGTATGATTTCGTGCCGCCGATCCGTATTTATCGCTGTCGCCTGGATCCGGGTTTCGTCCTATGTTTGGCCGGAGATGAAGAGTTATCGTATCGCAACCATCCCCGGAGACGGGATTGGCCCGGAGGTAGTACCAGAGGGCATTCGCGTCCTGAATGCGGTCGGCCGTAAATTCGGAATCAATTTCGAGTGGGATCATCTCCCCTGGAGCTGCGACTTCTATCAGAAAACGGGCGCCATGATGCCGCGAGACGGTCTCGACCGAATTCGCCGTCATGATGCGATCTTTCTTGGAGCGGTCGGCTTTCCTTCAGTACCGGACCACATATCACTCTGGGGTTTGCTAATTCCGATTCGTCGTCATTTCCGTCAGTATGCCAATCTGCGGCCGATACGATTAATGGCTGGGATTGAGTCGCCTTTGAAGAATCGCGCACCCGGCGAAATTGACTTTTTGATCGTCCGCGAAAACAACGAGGGCGAGTATTCGTCGGTCGGCGGGCGCATTTATGAAGGGACCGATGACGAGATCGCAACCCAGCAATCGATCTTCACTCGGCGAGGCGTAGATCGGATCCTGCATTATGCGTTTGAATTGGCCAGGAGCCGGCCGAAGAAGCACCTTACTTCTGCGACCAAGAGTAACGGGATCACCGTGACGATGCCATTCTGGGATGAACGGGTGAAGGCGGTTTCATCCGCTTATCCGGAAGTTCGAGTAGACCAATATCACATTGACATTCTGACGGCGCACTTTGTCAGTCATCCGGACTGGTTCGATGTCGTGGTCGGCTCCAATTTGTTCGGCGATATCCTGAGTGACCTGGGACCAGCCGTGACTGGTACCGTCGGTATCGCGCCTTCAGCTAACCTGAATCCGAACCGTGAATTTCCGTCGATGTTCGAACCGGTTCACGGTTCTGCTCCGGACATCGCCGGCAAGGGAATTGCCAATCCGATCGGTCAGATCTGGAGTGGCGCGATGATGCTCGATCACCTCGGTCATCCCGAAGCCGGGGCGGCGGTTTTAAGCGCAATCGAAACCGTTCTGAGCAAGGGACCGCGGACCCGCGATATCGGTGGTGAAGCCACAACTGAGCAGATGGGACGGGCGATCGCGGAAGCGGTATAAGGGCAATAGAGCGAACGTCAATGAACAGCAGCGAACGAAAGAGAGGGAGAGCAAGAAGACGGATTTCAGAAGCCAGGAGCTTAGGTGATGGAGAGATAGATTGGCGGATTGGCGCGGGATAGAGTGGCAACACCCCCGACTTCCTCCTGGCTCCTCCAGGCCTCTGGCTTCCGGCTTCTGAAATCCGAGCCCGTTGCTTGACGGGGGAGATATTATTTCACTATCTTTAAAGAAATCCCCCAATCCTACTTTTCCATTCTGCCCGACTGGTGTTCCGATGTCGCGGCGGCACAGATCTGACGACTGTGTGCGATCCGCTGGATCGATCGGAAGAGTGCTTGGGAAACATCATCAGGTTTGCATCATCTATGTCCCAAGACCGCTCGAAAGAGCATTTTGAAAAATTAGCTGCCGGGTTTTTAGCAGGCAGAATTAGTCGGCGGCACTTTATTGGCCAGGCAGCGAAGCTGGGAATTTCGGCGGCATTGCTAAGCCGGGTAATGACGTACCGCGCCTACGCGGCGGGAAGCAATCTAGTCGATTCGTCGCCGGACTATCCCAACGAGTCACCGATCACGAACGAGCGCATCGCCTTTCTCAAAACCAAGCCTTACAAAGGTCAAACGATCAACGTGATGGTCCTGAAAGCGACGGTTGGCGATGGCCTCAAGTATTGGGTGCCGAAATGGGAAGAAGAGACGGGCGGCAAAGTAAACGTCGCCGAGGTCCCGATTGATACGCTTCACCAGCAAATCTTTTCGGATCTTCAGACGACGCACAAGTACGATACGTACATGACCGGAGCATGGTTCTATGGCGACTTTTTTGTGCCTAAAGAGCCGTATATCATCGACGTCGGCCCGTTCTTGAAGGATCCAAAGTATCCTTATTGGAATCCGGACGATTTCATCCCGGCCATGAAGACCCTCTATTCGTGGCAGGGTAAGGTTTACGGGGTTCTGTTCGATGCCGACTGCCAGATTCTTTATTACCGTAGAGATGTTCTGGAAAAGCCGGAGAACCAGCAAAAGTTCAAGGACAAGTTGGGTTATGATCTTCCCAATCCGCCTAAGACGACGAAAGAGATGCACGATGTGGCGACTTTCTTCACCGGTTGGGATTGGAACGGTGACGGCAAAGACGATTGGGGTATTTCACTGCATGCCAAGGTGAACGAACAGGGCTTTTTCCACTTCTTGACGTTGGCGGCGCCTTACGTTTGTTCGCCCAACAACAAATACTTCTGGTTCCATCCGGAGACGTTCAAGCCTTTGATCAACTCCGAAGGCCATCTCCGAGCCCTGGAAGATTATGTCAAGTTCCTCCCCTGTGGACCGAAAGAAGCAATCAGCTGGACCTTGGGTCAGGGCTGGAGCCTTTTCTTGGCCGGTCACGCAGTCATGGAGCCGACTTGGGGCGATCTACCGACCTTTGCCCAGGATCCAAAAGAGTCGACGGTTAAAGGAAAAGTCGGGGCAGCGATCATTCCAGGTACATCCGAGGCGTTCGATCCGATTAAAGGTAAGTGGGATAAGTTCGACTTGAACTCCGTGGGCAACGTAAACGGCGGAAGCTGGCACTGTGTCATCTCGCGTTTCTCCAAGAAGAAGGAAGCGACCTATGATTTTCTGGCGTTTATGGCCACCAGGAAGAATGCTCTTTACAATTGCACTCACGGGTTTACCGGCGTGCAGCCAGGCATGAAGTTTGAATACTTCCCACCGGTAGGCACCGGGAAGGCCGAAGAGTGGGTAGAACAGGGATGGGACGGAGACGAGGCGAAGAGATACCTTGACGCCTACTATCAGAACCTCTCGCTACCGGTGCAGGAATCCTACTTACGCATTCCCGGAGCGGCTGAGTACTGGCATGAGTTAGACGTCCGTGTCTCTGCTGTCTTGGCTGGTCAGACTCAACCGAAAGCTGCACTCGATGACACCGCGCAGGCCTGGGAGCGGATCACCGAGCGCTACGGGCGCGACAAGCAGAAAAAGCTATACGCAGAATCGTTCGCCTAATCAGCCGTATGGCAAAGGATCAATGGGTGTAGAGCGGGTCTGATGGAGGCGACAGCATCAGTTCAGAGCAAGGCGGAAAGAGGATTCAAGTACGCCTTGCTTGCTCCGGCGGTTATTTGGGTCATCGGATTAACCTTCTTTCCGATTTTAGCTGCGGTTCATTATAGCTTTGCCAACTATGTGCTCGGCGAAGGGATTACCGGCTATGTCGGCTTCGACAACTACGCTCGTCTGTTAACCGACAGCGGCTTTTGGTACGCGATCTTTATCACGGTCCTCTTCGTCGGGATCACGGTGCCGATTGAAGTTTGTGCCGGTTTTATCCTGGCCTGGCTTATTACCATCGGTCTGCCGGGGAAGAGCTTTTTCCGGCCGGTTCTGACCGCTCCGTTGTTCACGATGGAGGTTGCTATCGGGTACCTGGGCGTAACGCTTTTTACCGACCAAGGTGGGTTGGTCAGCGCACTGCTCGCGGCATTCGGGATCCAGATCCCATGGCTCTCCACTGCGGCCGGAGGGCTAGCTGCGGCGATGATTCTGGATATCTGGATTTGGACTCCGTTCGTGTTTCTGATGTCGTTGGCAACGTTGTCCGCCATCCCGAACGACATTTACGACGCGGCAATGCTGGAATCTTCCAGCCACTGGCAGGTGTTTCGTCATGTCGCGATACCCCTCGCTTGGCCGGTTCTGACTATTGCCATTCTTTTGCGCGTGATCGAAGGGCTGAAGTCTTTCGGATTGCCCTACGCGTTAACCAGCGGCGGCCCCGGTACGAGTACGCAGCTTTTCAGCATCATGGCAGACCTGACGACAATTCAATTTACTGATTTCGGTCGAGGATCGGCCATGGGAATAATCTACCTGATCCTGGCATCTGTCGTGATTAGCTATTTCTTCAAACAGATGCGCAAACGTATCGAATAGACGCTGACCGCTACTTGGTATGGAAAATCTGCTTTGGCGCAACTCTAAATCGGCATCAAAATTCGTGGCGATGACCATCGCCTGCCTGGCGGCAGTCTGGGTGGCGCTCCCATTTCTCTGGGCCATCGTTAACTCACTGAAGACTCATGCCGACATATTCAAGGCCGGCGCCGTTATTCCGTTTCTGCAGTTTACACCCACGCTTGATAATTGGATCAGTGTTTTCGATGATCCGCAAGCGCTGAATTGCTTGTTCAGCAGCGCGTTGGTGGGCATTGGCACGACGCTATTCGTTCTGCTGATCGGAACACCTGCGGCTTACAGCCTGGCCCGATTTGAGTTTAAGAGAATGAAGAGCAAGGATATTACTCTTTGGTTCCTGTCCCAGCGCGTGCTGCCACCGGTTGTCGTATTAACCCCATTCTACATCTTGCTGGCCTCGTTCGGCCTGATCGACACTTGGATAGGACTTATCCTTCTTTATTCCACGTTCAACCTAGCCTTTTGCGTGGTCATTATGCGTGACATTTTCCGCGATGTCAGCAAGGAGGTTGAGGAAGCAGCTAGAATTGAGGGAGCTTCTCTTTGGCAAATCTTTTGGATGATCGCTTTGCCGCTCTCGCTTGATGGACTGATCGTTACCGCATTCATCGTTTTCGCCTTTTGTTGGAATGAGGCACTGTTCGCTTCCGCACTCACTTCCCAGCATGCGGCTACTATGCCGGCTTTCATTCTGGCTTCTCGCAGTACCAGAGGTGTCGATTTCAACTTTGCCGCCGTGAACACGATCGTGGCGATTGCTCCTCCGGTGATTATGTCATTCTTCGTTCAGCGCTACCTTGCGCGGGGCCTATCATTCGGTGCAGTGAAAGGATAAACCTGTTCTCAGTTCAACCATGTCAGTGGAGTAACCGTGGCTATAGTCGAGCTTTCCAATGTATTGAAACGGTACGGCGACGTTGTTGCCGTCCAGAATTTTAATCTCACTACTACCGAGGGCGAATTCGTCGTGTTGGTCGGACCCTCGGGATGCGGCAAAACCACGACAATGCGGATGATTGCTGGCCTTGAGACCGTGACCGAAGGCGAGATCAAAATCGGCGGGAAGAACGTTGTCGGAATGATCCCGCGGGAACGAGACGTCGCTATGGTTTTCCAGAATTACGCCCTGTTTCCGCATATGAACGTGTTCGGCAACATGTCTTTCGGCTTGCGGTTACGGAAGTTTCCCCAAGAACGCGTGGCCGAGCGGGTCCACTCCGCCGCGAAAATCCTCGGTATCGAACATTTGCTTGAGCGGAAGCCCAAGGAACTGTCCGGAGGTGAACGTCAACGGGTTGCGCTGGGGCGCGCCATCGTCCGAGAGCCCAAGGTCTTTTTGATGGACGAACCGCTATCGAATATTGACGCCAAGCTGCGCGTGGAAATGCGAGCCGAGATCATCAAGCTGCAACGACGGCTAGGCGTTACTACTTTCTATGTCACCCATGATCAGGTAGAAGCGTTGAGCATGGGTGATCGGATCGTGGTGATGTCCAAAGGACTTGTCCAGCAGGTTGGGACGCCCAAGGATCTCTACAATGCGCCCATTAATCGCTACGTGGCCGGTTTCATCGGTAGCCCTTCCATGAACTTCTTACGTGGTCAGGTCGGCGCTGATGGAACCGTCTCTGCCGGAGAGAATTTTCGACTGCAACTAACAAAGGAACGTGCAGTTGCGGCTCAACGAAAGGCCAGCAAAGAAGTATGGATCGGAGTTCGTCCGGAACACTTGGTGATCGAGAGAAATCCGGAAAGTGCGACTAAGAACGTCATCAAAGGCACGGTCGAGGTCGTTGAGCCACAAGGGGCTACCTCCATCCTTCAGATCAATATCGGCGAAGAGAAAAAGATCATCGCGCAAATCAACGAACAGTGGGGCCGGGTCGCCGGCGAAAAGTTGACGCTTACGGTCGCAAGCGAACTCATTCATCTATTCGATCCGGAAACGGACGAGAGTATTCGGTGATGCGGGCCAGAATACGGGGAGCCGGAAATCGGATAGAAGATGGCGGGCGAGACCGTCGGACTCTGGGCTCGCAACGGTAGCAGGTAGGGCGGTCCGCACAGAGACGGACCGCCGAACGCAAACGGGGGTTGGCTCTGAAGGAGGATCAGAACGCGCTCTAGAGGACTCGAACCTCTGACCGAGGGATTAGAAATCCCTTGCTCTATCCAGCTGAGCTAAGAGCGCTTTTCCCCGGTCCATTCCCCTGTCTTGCTTTTCGGGCGTAAGTCTTGGTACGATCCGCCATGCCCAAGGCCGATCTGTGGACCAAAACCAAGACTCAATTTGTTTACCGACATAAGCAGAGCGGACGATACTACGTCAGAGCCTACGCGCAAGGGCGTGAGGTCTGGAAGGCTCTTGGCACGACCAGTTACCAAGTCGCCCGCGGTAAGGCCAAGGAAACTCTCGATGACATACACAAGGGGCGCCGGCTGACTGACGCGCTGGTATCCGGCAAACCTACGGTCGGAGAAGTGGCCGAGCTCCATCGGGAGAACATCAGGAACGACGTTACGACCAAGCAGAGCACAAAGCACTATTGGTTGCAGACCATAGAGGCGCTATTCCGATCCTGGCCAGGACTTGAGACGATGCGCTTGTCCGCAGTCACTGAGGCGCAGTGCAAACAATGGGCGGCCGGCTACTTGAAGTCCACGCGTGCGGCCGGCCCCGGCTGGAAAACGGAGCCCGAAAAGACTATCAGCGCCAGCCGGTTCAATAATACGCTATCGACCTTGCGGGCTATCTTTGATGTCGGGATCAAGCACGGCGTCGTTCTCCAAAATCCAGGAACCGCGGTCGGCCGAGTATCGCCGAAGCAAAAGCCGATAAGGATTCCGACGCGCGAACAATTCGCAAGCCTGGTTTCGGATATTCGGAACGCGCAAGGCGCCGTTTCTCAATGCTCAGCGGATCTTGTCGAATTCTTGGCGTTCTCCGGCTGTCGCATTGACGAAAGCCGATGGGTTAAGTGGACGGACGTGGACCGAGCCGGAAAACAGATTTTTATTTCGGGTCACGAGCACGCCGGCACCAAGTCGGGCGATGGGCGATGGATTCCGATCATTCCGTCAATGGAGCGTCTACTGGGCGACCTGGCGGCGAATCCGCGGTATCCGAGAAGCGCCAGGCGACGCGCCGCGGGCTATGTTTTGGCTGTCCGAGAATGCCAGAAAGCGATTGATAGAGCCTGCGAGCGTCTCAAGGTCCGGCGCTTCAGTCATCACGATCTGCGCCACTTGTTTGCAACGACAGCGATCGAGTCGGGCGTCGATATTATCACAGTTTCTCGCTGGCTCGGGCATCGAGACGGTGGCGCACTTGCCATGCGAACGTACGGACACTTGCGGTCGGAGCACTCGCGCGCGATGGCGGAAAAGGTCACTTTTTAGGACGGACCTTTACCCATTTCCCATCAAAGTTCTTCGTATCCTTTCCAAATCGCTTTTCCATATCGGCCATAAACTGTCGGGCAAGAAAATGACAGACCTGCCCTTCGCCTTTTGCGTAAGCAGATGACACGATCGCTGGCCAGTCCTGAACATCTTTCTTTGCCCGCTCAATGATCTCGAATAGGTCGGGCTTGTAGTCGGATGATGTCCGTTCCGCTTTTCTGGCCTGCGCTCGCTCGTAATCAGCTTTGGTCCATGGGCGCGTCCCGCCTCCTACGGCCCATGCCCATGGCGGTTCATCCGGTTTTTCATCAAGCAGCCAGGGCAGGGCAACGCCAGTTTCCTGAGCGATGCGGAGCGCAAGCCCCTTCGACAGGTTCAATTTTCCAAGTTCAATGCTCTGAACCGTGATCCTGCTTTTGTCGATCAGCCTCGCAAATTCCTCCTGAGTTATCCCAATTTCGCCCCGGATAACGGAAACTGTCGTTCGTAAAGGATTCGGCTTCATTGGCTTAACATATATGCAAAAAATATTCGCGTCAAGCCTTGACGTAGCATATTTGCTCTGCATATATTGCACATATGCGAAACATATGTATGCAGCCCGTTGCAAAACGGGCCTTCACGTTGCGAGAGGTCGCCAAAATGGTCGGCCGCTCGTATTACACAATCCACCGAATGGTCTTGGAGGGTAAGATCAAGGTCATTCAAGGTTTCGGCGTTCGGATGGTATCCGACAAGGAATTGGAGCGATTCCTCGGCCAATCAGAAACCAGAGAGCCGAATCCGAATCGGGTAAACGCTCAACTCAAGCTGCAAGGAGGCGCACAATGAATATCTCGCCTCGTTTCCGCTCTCGTGATGACATTCCCGGCGATTGGCCATTAGTCGCCATCAATGACGACGGTATACGCCCAGCCGGAGAACCTGACGAATGCTTCTACTGCAATCACAAAGTCGGGCAACCCCACGGACGCGATTGCGTGACAGTCACCAAGCGCGTGCTGGTTCGATACGTAGTGGAGGCAGCTATTAACGTTCCACACTCGTGGACTGCTGAGGAGATAGTCAACTTCGAGAACCACGAGGGTGATTCGTATAATCTGGAACCGATCAACGGTGCCGAAATCCACGCAATCAGCGCAAGCTATATTGGCACCGTCGACGATACGCCGCGGCGCGAGCTGAGAGAGGAGGGCGAATGAGCGCCCTTACAATAGACTGGCAGGCGGTTAAACAGATACCAATACCGAACTATCTGCGCGCCCGTTTCGGCCTCGAGTTACGGTACGGTCGATGCGCCTGTCCGATTCATGGCGGCGACGGCCAGAACTTTAGCGTAACTCAGAAGAGCGGCGTTTGGCTCTGGAAGTGCTTCACGCACTGCGGCAAGGGCGGCACTATCATCGACCTTGATATGGCTTTATACGGCGGTAGCGCGGTAGACGCCGCCAAGCGCCTGCTGGGACTTGCGCCCGATGGCGGCCCGATCATTCGCGCGCCTAAGCCAGACGATTTGGAATCTGTTCCAGTAAAGCGCCAGCAATACCACCCGGACCTAGAAGAGCCGTCCGCCAGCGACTTGAGGGCGCTTTCTGATCTCCGATCGATTGCTGTAGAGGCGTTAAAGATCGCGGTAAAGCGCGAATTCCTATGGACGGCCGATATATACGACGATGGCGAGTATTATCAATCGTTCGTCATCACCGATAAGACCAGAAAGGTTTATCTGGCTCGCCGCCTTGACGGCAAGACCTGGGCGAATGGAAGCAAGCCAAAAACCCTCTCTGGCGGCCGCGGCAAATGGGCGATTGGAGTCGAGGAATCGCGAGACTTTCCTGCTATCGCGCTGGTCGAGGGCGGCCCCGACTTTCTGGCAGCATTTGGTCACGCCTGGGCGAGTGGAGTAGATCATCTAGTCGCGCCCGTCTGCGTACCGGCCGCCAATCTGATAGACGACGAGTCATTGCCGTACTTCCAAGGAAAGCGAGTCAGAATCTTCGTTCACGACGATGACGCGGGCCGTGGTGCCACGAGTGATTGGGCGCATCAACTGCGCGGAATTGCGAGCGGCGTAGACGGCTACAGATTCGACGGCTTATGGAAAGCTGACGGCGAGCCCGTCGAGGATTTAAACGATTTACTCATGATCGATGCCGATTCATGGGAACAAAATAGAGAAACAATAGAATCAATTATGAACTATGCGATGGAGGCACGAAAAACTAATGGCGGGAGAATTTCAGTTTAAGCATCCATTGCCGGAAGGTTATAGAGTCGACACGTTCAGCTTGTCTGGCGGAAAGAAGTTAGAGCCGGCTAAAGACCCTGCTTTTGATCAGGAAACCGCTGATCAGATTCAGCAGATTTTGGAAAGCCGGGATAAAGTGGTGTTTGTGCCAGAGATTGAGTGGGGGCCGAAGGATGAGAATGGAATTCCTGAGTTAGCAAAACGGATGATGCAACGGCCTCCAGAAGAACACGCGGAGATGATACGGGCGGCCAGTAAGCTAAAGCCGCTGTTGGCCGATGATCCGCGGAACCAATTTTACGACGACTGGATAGACGA
>DASTDH010000288.1:0-3232 GCA_035710445.1 Chthoniobacterales bacterium | reverse complement strand
CGTAAAGCGTCGGATTGGGCGGAAGAATCGGCGGCAGATGCACTGGCCCGAACATGACGATGGGATAGTGACCGGCGGACAACATGCCCCAGCCCACCAGCGGCAAGACAAACATCAAGGTATACATCAACCTCTCGGCTGATGAAGCCAGGAACCGTTCTCGAAGCGACATGGCGGGCGGGAACGGCGGTAACTTCGTACAAATCCGGTTGATTAGCCGAACCGCAGCCAGGATCAGGATCATGATGCCTAGCGGCCGGTGGATGGCGACGAGTAAATGGTAGTCACCCAAGGAAGCGACCATCGTCACGCCGATGAACAGCATGACCAGAAGCATGGCCGCCATCAGCCAGTGAAGGATGCGCGACTGGAGAGCGAACTGGGTGCCGGGTTTTCGCGTGCTCATTTCTCTGTTTCCGCGGTTGAAACTGCACTGGGTTCTTTCCGCTCGCCTTCGCGACGGGTAAACGACTGCGAATATGCTGCGGATCGGGCACTGAGCAGCGGGTCGTCAGATCCGGCGATTCCGTCAGGTAGGATGAGTGGGTCAAAATTAATATCGCGCGCAGGGCTGGTGTCCTCGCTCTCGATGCGGTCAACCGTCAGCGTTCCCACGTCGATCTGCTGCCGGTCCGGTGGCCAGGGAATCGTGGCGTCACCGGTTGGGTCTGCCGGTTGGCCCATGGTGATAACCAAATGCCACTGCAACGGGTGGCTGTGAACGCTCGCAATCAAGGCATCGAACAGGTAATTCTTGTCTGCCTTCTCGGAATCAGTAGTGCTGATCGGCTCGAACGGCAGGACCGGTGCCATCGACCAGCGTACCGGGGTGACCACTCCGCTCGCATTGATAAAGCGAAACGCATTCAGGCTATTATAGGTGCTGTTATCGAACCCGGACGAGACCGGATGATTGCCGATCAACTGCATGGCCTTCGCGGTTTCCGGATAACGGGCCAGGAAGGCTTTCAATTTGGCCGGATCGGGTTTGCCTGTCGCCGGATCCGGCGCTGAGGCGAGCAATTGATCATGAAATCCCTGGCTATTCTTAACCGCGAAAACGGGAATGTTGTTCATGCCGGTGCGCCACTCTTCGCCATCCGGCAGTCTGAACAAGACGGCCATGCTGCGCACGGTGTGAATCGCATCGGCGGCATAGGGCTGACCTCCCGCCAGAGCAAACCGGCCAATGACCGGCACCCGCCCGGTGGAGAAAATCGCGGCTTTCGATAACGCGACGCCGCGACCATTACTGTCGAAGTAGCCGCTGAAACAGACCCCTTTGGCGTGGTTGCGGCGAAAACCGGGATGCCGTCCATTCACCTTTTCGAAAGTGTCGATCATCGATGCCGGGGTGAGGGCGTGCGGGGTCAGCCACCCTCCCGCATAGCCAAACAGACCAACAATCCCCGCCAGTACGGCGCCGATCACAGCAAAATGCAAGATTAGACTGGCCTTCGACAACTCCGGGAGGAGCGTTTGATTCGATTTGGAAGAGTTCATTTGACGTGGTGTCCAAATTGTGAGTGTTGCACGCACGAAACAAGCCCATCTGCTGAAAGCCCAATAATCAATAGACTGGATAAGCTATCAGCCCGGCCAATATTTTCGAGGGAACAGGACGGTCGTCATTTCCACCGCCGCCTTCAGATCCGGATCGGTGATTAGCGGGAGATCGATCAGGCTCTCGATCGGGCGGCCACCAAGGTTTTGCCAGAGCTTCTCATATCGATCACGATGCCTTCCAGTTGGACACTCGCGTTAACTGCGTTTGCGCCAGGCGTGACAGCCTTGGCGGTCTGGAGGAAGACCGTCGGTATCGACCCCGTGCCGTACCTCTATAACGCCTGGAGTAGGATCATAGGCCCATCAAGCGCCGAGTCAACGGTGATGCCGGGGATTGCACCGTGTAGGAATCAAACCTACAACCCGGTGAGAGTAAAAGTCACAGGCACGAAAAGGTTCAAAAGGTGGCTTGGTATCCGCTCTTTTCGTTGTTCAGGATCGGCCCGCCTAAAGACGATGCTCGAACAGCTTCCATGTTATTGATCAGTCTTTCGAATTGTCAGGTAGCAAAGCCCGAAGAGATTGGGCCAATTTATCGCCCTGCTTTTCGGAAATCTTGTAGGGATGTTCTTAATACCATCCCGACTATCGAACGAGTGCGGGCGTCTGTTTTCTACATTATTGGATTTGTGAATGCTGATTCCTGGAGTTTGGTATCACAATGTTGGCTACCAATTTCTGAACAGAATTTGCCGACAGCGGTCTGACCCAGAAGCCCAGCCAATCCCTAGGTCTTGGTAAGTGATTAGTGTTAATATGATGAAATCCCGATTCGTTGCGATTGCCGGTCTATGCCTCGCGAGTGCACTGTTGTCTGCTCCAATCCAAGCTCAGCAACTCAAGGTTGGCACGATTGATATGCAGAAGGTACTCGGTGCCTATTACAAGACACAGGAGGCGAAAGAGAAACTAGAAGCAGCACAAAAATCGGCCTATGACGAACTGAATCAGCGTATGGTGGCGCGTAAGAGGGCCATGGACGCGATCAATAAGCTGAATGAAGAAATGAATCGTCCGGACGTCAGCGCTGCGACCAAGAACCAGAAAGCTCAGGAACGGGATGGCAAGATCGCTGAACAGCACAGCCTGGAAAGGGAGATGAACGAATTTCGGGATTCGCGTTCCAAGCAGCTGCAGGAACAGCAAAATCATATGGTGTCCGCTCTCGTGGAGGACGTCATGAAGGTGGTCAGCGATCACGTGAAGACGCAAAGCTATGATCTGGTGCTCGACAAATCCGGGCGCAGTGCCGGGCTGGGGACCACCATACTGCTCTACGCCAAGGAAAATATGGAGTTTAGCGACGTCGTAATCGCTAAGCTAAACGCTAACCGCCCTGCCAGGACGCCGGCTGCCATTACCAAGCCTTCTGCCCAGCCCTCTGGAACCAATACTCCGGCGACAACAACCAAACCGGATGGATCTCCTAGCCCGAGCAAAAAACCGTAGCTTCTAGCCTTAGGAGTTACGGAAGGGATGGTCTCTGTCAAAGAAACCGCGATGAAAAGAAAGTGCTTACCATTTTCTTTTTTTAGAGAGAGAGAGAGAGAAAAAAAAGTCAAATCACCGCAGCTCGGGCAATTGTTCGCTCCTTCGGTGAAAACCGGCACCAAGACTTGAACTCTCACGCCCGGGCCGCGGCGAAAATGTTTTGCTCGGCAAGCGC
>DASTDH010000287.1:0-5513 GCA_035710445.1 Chthoniobacterales bacterium | reverse complement strand
CATCGCGGAAACCACCACCACCACATCGTGGCCTTGCCGTTTCGTTCGCATGATCCGTTCAGCAACCAGACGCAAACGATTGACGTCGGCAACGCTGCTACCGCCGTACTTCTGGACCACAATAGACATAAAAAAGGGACTGTTTCAGAGCCGGCTTGGGAATAGCAAGCCCGGAATGAGGAAGGCCGGCGAACGGTGATTTAGTGATTGGTGACTGGCGGCTGGGTGGGGAGGACATTTACGACCTATGGGACGAACCAGGCGCCAGACAGACTTCTCACCCGCCTCCGCCGGGCCCACGGCGCGGCAGGCACTCTCACTGATTACCTCTCATCGATTACCGAGCTAGCGACGCAGCAGTTTGCCATTGGCGGTTCGCGGCAAACTGGTCACACGCTTGAAGGTAAACGGAATCTTTCGTCGATCGAGTCGGTCAGCCATTCGCTCCGCCAATCCCGCCATCACGAGTTCCTCTGCAACCAGCTCTGCGGCAAGCAATCCCGTCTTGTCATCGAAAAAGACCCGACTCTCCCTTACGCCCGGTATCGCGTCGATCACTGATTCGACCTCTTCACAAAAAAAACTCAACCCATCGATTTCCAACCGATTCTTGTTCCGGCCGGCCAAGACCAGGAACCGCTCCGGGTCCAGGTAGGCGATGTCGCCAGTCGAATAGCCGTATTTTGACAAGATCTGCGAACGTCCCCGCCAGGGATTGAGATAAGCATCCAACAGGCCGGGACCGTTCACGAACAATTCGCCAACTTCGCCCGGATCGACCGGCTCACCGCTCGGCCCAACCAGTGTCACTTCGTAGGCGGGCATTGCCGGTCCCACCGAATCCATCTTTTCCGGACGCGTGTTCAAAGTCAGGAGGCCAACTTCAATAATTCCGAGTGCGGGATTCAGGGATCGGTTGAAACGTGCACTGAAAAGGTTTTGCAGCTTGCCGGACAGAGAAGCGGTGGTCGAAATCGCTAATCGCACGGAATTTAACTCTCCTGCCTCCGCCGCGATGAGGGTACGATACGATTCCGGAGATCCGTAGATAATAGTCGGGTTGAAATTGGTCATCGCGTCGACGATCCCCGAATCCTCCTGAGTCAGAATCAATGTCGCCCCTCTCGATAGATAAAGGAGGACGGAAACGACAAAATGGTCGGCCATCGGCAGCCGGAACCAGATGCGGTCGGCCGGCGTGATTTTGAGTACTTCATCGGCAGCCGCCAATCTTTCAACAATAGTCGCGTGACCAAGAAGTACCCCTTTGCGGGTGCCGGTCGTCCCTGACGTGAACCGGATATAAGCAGGATCAGTTGCACGGAATAATTCGTCGTGGACCGAGTCAACCGAGCCGGCAAACGGAAATTTGATCAACTCTCGTTCGGCGCCGAGCAACCAGTGGAGTTGCGCTCCATGAATAAAAAAATCGACTTCAGATCGTGGCACAAACAATCCGATCGGTGCCACACACATTCCGGCTGACAGGATCGCGAGCGCATGAACCGGGAATTCGATTCCCTCTGGGAAAAGCAATCCGCAACGCTCGTGTGTCCGACAACCGCGCTCTTTTAGCCAGCGGGCCAACGCATCGGCCCGGTCGCACAATTCGGCGTAGGTTAGTTTTTCGTTCGTGTCGGTAGCTATAAACGCCAGACTGTCGGGCCGCTGTTCGGCTTGCTGCCGAATAAGGTGCAAGATACTCACTGCACTTGATCTATCAGCCAAAGCTAGCATTCTGGTCAACTGGAACGATATTCCGCCTCCGATATGGCAGATAAGCGCAAGAGGGTGGTTATTAAACTTGGTACCGGCATTCTCACCAAGCCGAGCCGCGACGGCCTTGATACCGGTCAGCTTCGACGTTTGAGCGCGGAAATCGCCGAACTGATCCGCTCCGGCACAGAGACCGTGATGGTGACGAGCGGAGCGGTCGGCGCTGGGCTCATGCAATTGAAGATAAGTGAGCGCCCGTCGGATTTGCCATCGGTGCAGGCCGCTGCCGCCATCGGACAATCACGTCTGATGCGGCTGTACGCCACCCTGTTCGCTCGCCATGGATTGCACGTGGCTCAGCTATTGTTGACCCATCAAGATCTGGACAGTCGAACGAGATGTCGAAACGCGCGAAATACGCTGGAACGGCTCATGCGCTTTGGGAATATCGTTCCGATCGTCAATGAAAACGATTCAGTGGTGGTCGAGGAGCTAAAATTCGGCGACAACGACTTTTTGTCCGCGGAAGTAGCAATACTCAGCCAGGCTGACCTGCTTGTAATCTTGACCAGCGTGGAAGGTCTGCTTGGGGATAATGGTCAGGTGATCCCTGAAGTAACCAATATCGACGCCGTCGCGGAACTGGCTAGGCGAGAGATTGGCGTGTATTCGCGCGGTGGGATGGTCAGCAAGCTTCGCGCAGCAAAACTTGCTATCCAATCCGGAATACCGGTGGTTATAGGGAGTGGGCTCCGGCCTAATGTGATAAAAATTGCGGTCAATGGTGGCAGTGTGGGAACCCGTTTTGTGCCTTGAGGTGATGACTAGCAAATACGACGAACGCGTACTCGAAATCGGCGCGCAAGCTCGAAACGCCGCCCGTGCCCTTGCCCGTAACACTACCGCCGAAAAGACTGCTGCTTTGTCAGCTGCAGCCGATCAAATCGAGCGTTCTTCCGAGCGCATTCTCACAGCCAACGAAGCTGATATGAAATCAGCGACTGCCGCCGGTCTCTCCTCGGCCATGCTCGATCGATTGCGACTCGACTCGGCGCGAGTAAAAGCATTGGCGAAAAGCGTTCGTCAGGTTGGGGCTCTTCCCGACCCGGTCGGATCGGTGATTCGGGAATGGGATCGCGGCGACGGTTTGGCGTTTACTAAGGTGCGAGTCCCGATCGGGGTCATCGGTATCATTTACGAATCACGGCCAAACGTGACGAGCGACGCGGCTTCCCTCTGCCTCAAAACGGGAAACGCAGTGGTCCTACGCGGGGGTAGCGAGTCGTTACAGTCAAATCTGGCGATCGCCGAAGCCTTGCGTGACGGCTGCAGACAGGCGGGCGTCGATCCCGACGCAATCCAGATCATTGACTTGACTGATCGGGGGGCGGTTCGAGCCATCGCAGAAATGGATCAATACATTGATCTGATCATCCCGCGCGGCGGCAAAGAACTGATCGATACCATTACCAAGTTCGCGCGCATGCCCGTGATCAAACACTACGATGGGGTGTGCCATGTTTACGTCGATCGGGCGGCCGACCTCGCGATGGCGGAAAGCATTCTAATCAACGCAAAGTGCCAACGCCCGAGCGTTTGCAATGCCGTGGAGACCCTCCTGGTTCATCAAGATGTTGCTGACGCTTTCCTTCGCAAATGTGGGCGCTCCCTGCAAGAGCGTCGAGTCGAACTACGCGGCGACGAGAGGACACGCGCTATCCTCGGACCTGACATTGCCCTGGCGACCGAACAAGATTGGCGAACCGAATATCTGGACCTGATTTTGTCGATCCGGATTGTCGATTCGACGGAACAGGCGGTGCAACATATTGAAACGTACGGGTCGCACCATAGCGACGCTATTGTCACCGAGGATGAAGCGACCGCTCAGGCCTTTCTTCGTGAGGTAGATTCATCGGCGGTATTTTGGAATGCTTCCACGCGTTTCAACGACGGCGGCGAATTTGGGTTCGGCGCTGAGATTGGCATCAGCACCAACCGGCTGCACGCTCGTGGCCCGATGGCGTTGGAAGAACTCACCACGTACAAATATGTCGTACGAGGCAAGGGGCACGTTAGAAGCTAGCACGCGCGAGGATCCGTGGAGATCGCATGCCGGCAAGTCTGGTGTCAACCCTAGAACACAATGCCACTCCGATATCTGTTCCTTTCCGCCGCAATCGCGGTTTGTACGCTTTATAGCGTGTTTGGCTGGGCTCCGGTGCCGGGCCATATCATGACGAAGTATGCGGCTTCGGTCGATCCCAATTCGACGTGGCCAGACTATCCTCGCCCACAGCTGGTGAGGTCACAATGGATGAACTTAAACGGACTATGGAACTACGCGATTGCGAACGACCAGACGACTCAGCCAGCGCAGTGGACCGGCCAGATCCTGGTACCGTTCCCGCTGGAGTCCTCCCTGAGTGGCGTTGCTCAAACCCTTCAACCCACACAGGCATTGTAGTATGAACGCCAATTCAACCTTGCTGCACCCGGCAACGGAGCGCATGTGCTGCTGCACTTCGAAGCAGTCGACTACATCACCACGGTAATCGTGAATGGCAAAACCGTCGGAGAACACCAAGGTGGTTACGATCCTTTTACCGTCGACATTACCGACGCACTAACGACCGCCGGTACGCAGGACCTCATCGTCAAGGTGATCGATACGACCGGCCAAGGAAATTACCCCTATCAACCAAGAGGGAAACAGAGCCTCACTCCGGGCGGCATCTTTTATACTAGTTCGAGCGGGATTTGGCAGACTGTCTGGCTTGAGATCGTTCCGGCGAGCTACATCTCGGATTTATTGATTGTCCCAGACGTCGACCATCAGACAGTGTCAACGTCACCGTGCAATCGGGAGGGGCGGCTATATCCTATCCGCCAGGGAATCGCGTCCATATTGAGGTATTGGACAATGCGGGTAAGACGGTCGCGACGCGTAACGGAATAGTCAATTCCGCGGTTGCTTTGCCCGTGCGCAATGCTCGCCTCTGGTCTCCGGGCGATCCTTACCTCTACGGACTACGAATCGGCTACGGTTCCGATGCGGTGACCAGCTACTTCGGGATGCGCAAAGTGGAGATCCGAGAAGATGCCAACGGATATCAGAGGATCTTTGTAAACAACAAACCTCTCTTCTTGTTTGGCCCGCTGGATCAAGGGTTTTGGCCCGATGGAATCTATCTCGCTCCAACCGATGCTGCGCTCCGTTCTGATCTCGAGTACGAGAAGTTGATCGGTTGCAACATGGTCCGGAAACATGTGAAGGTTGAGCCCGAGCGATGGTACTATTGGGCCGATAAGCTCGGCCTCCTAGTCTGGCAGGATTTTCCGTCGCCACAAGATATCTTCGAAAGGCCAGGATCTGCCGATAACACCCGACCCTCTGATCAGGCAGCTCAAATTGAAAAGGAAATGAAAGCGATGGTCGACACCCATCGCAATCACCCTTGCATCATGATGTGGGTCGCATTTAACGAGGGTTGGGGTCAATATGATACGGTTCGAGTAGCGAATCTATTCAAGTCCTGGGATTCCACCCGTCTGGTTGACGACGCCAGTGGCTGGAACGACTTCGGCGCCGGAAATGTCCTCGATTCGCATGTTTACCCAGGGCCAGGTCCGGTTCCGGTACAGGTGAACCGGGCGAGTGTGATCGGAGAATTTGGGGGAGCAGGGTTTCCCATTCCCGGCCATTTGTGGAATCCGAATGGCCCTTTTTCCAATGAGCAAGATCTTGCGACGGCGGCTACTCAGCAGCCCTGGATTGTCGACCGGCTCGGCGCGGT
>DASTDH010000286.1:0-9872 GCA_035710445.1 Chthoniobacterales bacterium | reverse complement strand
GGCCGAGTGGGCTCTCGACCCCCTTGGAACCTTGATTGGGCAAGTCTTCCAATGCCTCCAAAATCCGATCGATTCCGACCTCGCGCAGGCTTTGGATGGCGCGAATAATCGCAATCTCCAAGTGCAGCTTTTTGTTTGCCGTCCATTTCAGGCCCGGTTCAGCGTCGGACAAAATCTCGATTAGTCGGAGAAGTTCTCCCGGTTTCACGATGCTGCTGAGCTCACTCACGATTTTACGGCCCAACTCACTTAATTCTTCTTGGACACTCGCTGAGTCGACCTGATCGATTAGCAGATGACGAAGAAAGCCAATGAGGTCTCCCAGAATCCGGGCTAAGTCCTTGCCGGCTTCAGCTTGGTCATGAATAATCCGGAGAGCAGCCGGAGCATCGGCTTTGACTATGGAGCGGGCCAGATCGGCAACGACCAATTCGGATGTCAAGCCGAAGATTTCCAGGACCTGGTCTTCGCTGATCTCCCTCCCGCAAAAAGCTACCAATTGATCCAGCATCGATTCGGCGTCGCGCAATCCGCCTTCCGACGCGACCGCAATCGTTTCAGCGGCGGCGACGGAAAGAGATACGTTCTCTTGCTTGGCGATGGATTCGAGTTGCCGGGCGATAATTTGAGTGGGTATTCGGCGCAAATCAAAACGTTGGCACCGGCTGAGAATGGTCGGTAGAACCTTATTGGGTTCAGTGGTCGCAAAAACGAAGATCACGTGCGCGGGCGGTTCCTCGAGTGTTTTGAGTAACGCATTAAATGCCTGCGACGTGAGCATGTGAACTTCGTCGATGATGTAGATCTTGCATCTTCCGCGGACCGGCGCAAAACGGACGTTGTCGCGAAGTTCGCGCACTTGATCAACGCTGTTATTGCTAGCCCCATCGATCTCCAAAACATCGAGACTGATTCCTTGCGAAATTTCTCGACAGGAATCGCAGACGCCGCACGGGGTTACGGTGGGACCGTGAACGCAGTTCAAAGCTTTCGCCAGAATCCGGGCAGTTGAAGTTTTTCCCGTTCCTCGAGGGCCGACAAAGAGATAAGCATGCGCAAGACGCTTTTCAGTGATGGCGTTCTTGAGAGTACGCACGACGTGATCTTGACCGAGGACATCGTCAAATATTTGCGGACGGTATTTGCGTGCGAAAACCTGATAACTCACGGGTCAAAAATACGATGCGACGGCACAAAACAAAAGCATCATTGCAGGGAGATATGTCAGGTGGCGGGGCTGCCTTATAAGCTCGATTCGCACCATCCGGCGGATATGCCGCCGACCTCATCTGACGCAATCGACCATCACCCCATACAAAAACCTTGCTCTCAATCGGACTTTGCGAAGACTCTTTTTCTAATGCTCCGTAAACTGGCCTGGGTGCTTACATTTGTTCTGGCGACATTCTGCTGGGTGGTAATCATCGAACATGGTCCGGATAACTTCATTGTTGGCTCCAAAATCGAAGCAGAGAATTTTAAGTCACTTTTTTTCCGGCTGATTCAACTTCCGGGAAAATAACGTGAGGCTGATTTGCATAAGCGCTGAAGCGGCGGAGATCTGCTGGTCCCTGGGTGCGTGGGATCAAGTGGTCGGAGTTACCGCTTTTGCTCCCAAGCATCTTCCGGTCAAGCCAGTTGTCTCCGGATTCGCGTCGGCCAACAAGGAGCGAATCTTAGCTCTTGCTCCTGACTTGGTGATTAGCTTTTCTGATGTGCAGGCGAAATTGGTGGATGAGCTCATCCGGGCGGGAGTGAATGTTCTTGCGCTGAGCTATTTTAATCTGGCCGGAGTCGCTCAGGCGATTCTCTTATTGGCCCGTCTGCTGGGCCTCTCCGAGAAAGGCGTAGCAGTGGCCGATGAGTTTAACCTGGCATTAGCGGCAGGAAGTTTTGCTCCTCCGGTCCGTCCGCGTGTCTACTTCGAGGAGTGGGACGATCCGCTGATTCACGCGGTTCCTTGGGTCCAGGAAATTATTGAGCTGGCCGGCGGAGATTACGTATTCAAAAAATCTGGTTCGAGTCGCGCGCTCGACCGGGTGGTAACTGAGGCAATGGTATTTTCTATGAATCCCGAAATTATTCTTGCCAGCTGGTGCGGGAAGGGCGTTGATTTGGCGGCGATATGTGCGCGCCCCGGTTTTGCCGAGGTGGAGGCGGTAAAGCAGCGCCGCGTCTATTCAGTTGATCCGGAGAAGGTTCTTCAGGCTGGGCCCCAACTCCTGGAAGGGTTGAAGGCGATCCGCCTGATCATCCAGGATTGGTGCACGCAAACGCAAAAACTACACGAATCATCGTAAGCTGGGAACCTATTCCCCTATGAAAACTACCTTCCTTCTGCCACACAAAGCAGGTCGAAATGGCTTGGGAGCGGGCGTCTGGAACATCGGTCCGGGAACTGATCCGTTCGGGGGTCCAACGAGAGACGCGATTCCCATTCTGGACCGGTTCCCAATTTTGGCTGAAGCCGGAATGACCTACTATGAAGCGCACGACGTCGAAATTCCGGCCACTCAAGTGGACGCCGCGAAAAAACGTGCGGAAACAGTAGGTCTGCAATGTGGCATGTACACGCCCTCGTTTTTTGCTGACCCGATTTTCAAAGACGGCGCGATGACATCCAATGATCCGGCGATCCGTAAGCTCTCCTTGAAAAATGCGCTCGAGGCAATCGACAGTGCGGCGGGGCTCGGGGCGCCCACGGTGGTGTTCTGGAACGGTCGCGAGGGGTTCGATTTTGTTTTAACCAAGAACGGTCAAGAAGCTTTCAAACGTTTGGTCGAAGGATTCAACCTGGTAGGACAATATGCGCGTGAGCGATATGGAACGTCGATTCGTATTGCGCTTGAGCCGAAGCCAAATGAGCCTCGGGCGAACATGTATTTAGCGACGGTGGGTGAGGTCCTTTATTTGATCAGTCGTCTGGATCCCGTTCACCAATCTCTGTTTGGAGTAAACCCGGAGACTGCGCATAGTCGGATTGCCGGGCTCGACTACCTTTGGGACGTGGAAATGTGTCTGGAGGCCGGTAAACTCTTTCACATTCATCTCAATTCGCAAGATGGCCAACGTTATGACCAGGATTTGCCATTTGGCTATGCTGAGCCCCTCAAGGACCTCGCTCTGTTAGTTGTCCTTCAGGATGCCGGCTACGAGAACATTATCGCATTCGATATCAAGGCGCCGCGTACCGATGAGCCGAAACACATCGCTGATATCATCGAGGTGAGTGCACAGAATTTAATGTGGCTGTGGGAAAGAGCCCTGGCGGTGGACCGGGCAGTGATCCAGCAGCTGCGGGCAGAGAAAAGGAATACAGCTTTAGCCGGATACCTGGGCAAGTGCCTTTACGGGCGCTAACGCGATCAAATTGACGCTGTCCCATTTTCTCGTTATTTTTCACGTGTGGCGAAGTTTGTCATCCCGCGGAAAGCTGTCTATCGGTTATCGCTTTACTACCGGGTTCTCGAGCGGCTCCAGCAAAACAGGATTGAAACGGTCTCTTCCTACGCGTTAGCGAGAGCGACTGGCGTGAAGCCGACACAGCTCAGAAAAGATCTCACCTACTTCGGCCAGTTTGGAACGCGCGGGCTCGGGTACAAAGTCGAATCGTTGCTTTCCCAACTTGGGAGCGTCCTTCGTACAACCCGTTTTCAACCGGTTATTTTAGTGGGCGCCGGCAATTTGGGATCTGCACTCTTGCGATACGACGGCTTTGCAAAAGAAGGGTTCGAAATCGTCGCGGCGTTCGATATTCGACCCGATGCATCGAAAGCCGGCCGAACGAAGGTACCGGTTCTGCCAACCAATGAGATTAAGAGATTTGTCCCGGAAAATGCGGTGAAACTAGCGATTCTGGCGGTACCGGGAACGGTCGCGCAGGAGGTCACTAACGAACTCGTGGAGGCCGGGATTCAAGCGATACTCAATTTTTCGCCGCTTATCCTGCAGGTGCCAGATCATGTGGTCGTAAACAACGTCAATCTAGCCATCGAGCTCGAAAATCTCAGCTATTTCATTACCTGAGAAGTTGGAAAAATCGAACCTGCTAAGTTATTGGGATCACTGCGAACCACCAAAAGGAACAAGCTCCCCAAGAGGGCGCAAAGAAAGCCTTTTGAATAGGAGGTCACGGAGGCCTCAAAGAAGGTACTCTTTGATCCAGAAAATAGCCTCAAAATCGTCGTATCTTCGGAGGAATGCGTACCTTAGCGAAGCTGGTATCCCTCTTTGAGATCTTTGCGATCTCCTGTTCAAAAATCTGTGTTTGCGCCCCTCTCTGGAGTAGAGGGCTCACGCCTCCATCTTCGGACCGGTATGCCCCAAAATTTTGACCGTCTGGTTGAGCTGCTCGACTTTGAGGGGCTTTTTCAACACGGTCACCGGACTGATCTGAAGGATACGGTCGAGAACTTCGCTATCGGGATAACCAGTGATAACGATTACGTTCAGATCGGGATCGATTTGTTTCGCCGTTCGATAGACTTGATCGCCCGGAGCATCCGGGAGCTGCAGATCGAGAAACATCAGATCGAACTTCTGCTTTCTGAGGCTGACGATTGCATCTTTGGCGGTTCCGACTACGACACGGCTGAATCCAACCTTCTTTAAGAAGTTACGGAATAGCTCTTGCAGACCGGGGTCGTCATCGACGACGAGCACGGTTGGTTGGCCCTGTTTATCTTGGCGTAGGATATCCTTGTCCAAGGACGATTTTTTGATACGCCAGCGGCCCCCGATCTGAATCGCCGGTATTTGGCCTCTCTGGACCAAATAGTAGACAGTCGGGAGCGGTATTCTTAAGTATTCGGCCGTTTCCTTGACCGTCAGGAGATTGTGGTTAGGAGGTTCGCTCACAAATTGCGAATGGAAGCTACGGTTGAAATTGAATCTAGAATTGTTATGAGAATATGAGAGGTTCGTCAACATTAGGTTTTCGCGAAGGTTTCATCCGTGTGACCGTTTTCGGACTTGGCAATTTGCACGCAAGCTTGTTCCTGCCCGGGACGTTGTCCTGGGTTTCGGCCGATCTCTTCCGGTGAGCTGATTCACATTATCCCTATAACGAATGCAAACGCGTATTGAAAAAGACTCAATGGGCACGATGGAGTTGCCGACAGACGCCCTTTACGGCGCGACCACGCAACGAGCGGTTCTCAATTTCCCAATTAGTGGTTATCGCTTCTCCCGTCCGTTCATTCGGGCCCTCGGACTGGTAAAATGGGCGGCTGCTCTGGCAAACCGCGATCTTGGCAGACTGGACGAGAAAAGGGCGCAGCTCATCACGGAAGCGGCCGAAGAGGTTATCGACGGTCGATGGGATGCTCAATTTCCGATCGATATTTTTCAAACCGGCTCCGGCACGAGCACCAACATGAACGCAAACGAGGTGATCGCGAATCGCTGTAGCCAGCTGGATGGCAAACCGGTCGGCTCGAAAAATCCGGTTCACCCGAATGATCACGTCAACATGGGCCAATCAAGCAACGACGTGATTCCAACCAGCATTCACATTGCGGTCGCCGAGTTGGTTCGCAGTGAACTGATGCCCGCGCTGGATCACCTTCAGCAGGGGCTGGAAGCCAAGGCACACGAATTTTGGGAGGTGATCAAGATCGGGCGGACTCATCTGATGGACGCAACCCCCGTCCGGCTGGGTCAGGAATTCAGCGGATACGCGAAGCAGATCGAGTACGGAAAACTTCGGGCCGGCAACGCAATTGCGGCAGTCGAAGAACTCGCTCTGGGCGGAACCGCGGTCGGTACCGGATTGAACACTCACCCGGAGTTTTCGGGCAAGGTTATGGGTCATCTTTGGAATCGAACTGGCGTGGCATTTCGAGAAGCCCGCAACCATTTCGAAGCGCAGGGAGCCAAAGATGGACTGGTCGAAGCGAGCGGCCAAATGCGGTCTATCGCCGTAAGTCTGTTCAAGATTGCTAACGATATCCGGCTGCTGGCTAGCGGACCCAGATGCGGACTCGGAGAGATTCAGCTTCCGGCAACGCAACCTGGGAGCTCGATCATGCCGGGAAAAGTAAACCCAGTGATGTGCGAATCGGTTGTGCAAGTATGTGCTCAGATTTTTGGCAATGATACGGCCGTTTGCTGGGGTGGCGCCAACGGCCAACTCGAACTGAATGTCATGATGCCGGTAATGGCACATAACATATTAGAGAGTGTCCGGCTCTTGAGTAGCGTCGCCCGAGTGTTCCAGGACAAATGCATTGATGGCATCGTCGCTAACCGAGACCGCTGTAACGAATTGGTCGAGCTCAGTATGGCTATGGTTACCAGCCTGGCGCCCGTAATCGGTTATGATCGGGCAGCCGAGATTGCCAAGGAAAGTGCGAACACCGGAAAAACTGTACGCCAGATTTGCCGGGAACGCCAAGTGCTGCCCGAGGACCAACTGAACCACGCTCTTGACCCGGTTGAGATGACTAAGCCAGGCGGAGAAGGCTCGTCGGGCGGGTAATCTCGGAGAGTAAGTGGTAAGCAGTAAACCGTAAGCAGCGAGAGGTAGCGGCGACTGTCCGACCGAAGTCGATGTCTCGCCCGGCCGTAGAATCTGAAACTGGGCGGCTAATAAACATTCGCCATGAATCTGAGTCGCATTGGCGTTGTTCGACCGAACAGTGTGCCAATCGGGTGGATGGCGAGCGATGGCGACTGCGCCCGTGCTTCAGCGCATCAATCGCTTCGTTTGATCGCTTTGGCCGAAAAACGCCGGGGGCTAAAGGGGACAATCGCCACTATCTCTTACTGCTTACCGCTCCCTTCATCGCTTAGTATCAATTCGACCGCCCGCTGGACCGCCGCAGCCTGAGCTTGGGCTCTGGCACCCAGCTCATACTCGGATGGTGTTTCCAGAGTTATCGTTCGATCACTATGATAACGCGCCAATAGCCCGGCCTCCGGCAGGAAAGGGAACTTCAAAGCTTTGATCCGTCGGGCTATCGATCCGCTCTCGGCCCTGCGTCCTTCGATTCTCGGGCGCAAATCAACCGGCAAATGGTATCCGGCGGCCGCCAGAAGTTCCGGGCCGATCGGCCGTAGATGTTTTCTTACTTCATAAAGGTAAACGCCTTGCGCGTCGTAGTCCTCGTGCAGGCACATGGCAAAACGAAAGGTGATCCGATCGATGATAGCTTTTTGTGCCCGGATCCGCTCTAGATCGTCGAGATGGTAACAGCGGTTAAGATCGCGTCCTTCCGCATCACTTCTCCGGTTGTGAACCAGTCCCCATGGATTCAAACACGGGAACAGCAACACCGGCAGCCGTCTCAGAAGGACTACGTTCATCTCTGCCCAGAAGAGGAGTCCTTCCGTTCCTCCGGCTTCGTCGCCGTGGATTCCCGCCGATAAGTAAATTCCGCCCTTAGTCTGCATGGCTGGTGACCGAAGGTAGAAGAGTTCAAAGCCGTCCGCGGTTGCGAATGCCTGGCATTTCAGGCCTGCTCGGCGCGCCAGACTGCGCCAACGCCGCACTAAATAACGATAGTTGTGGCCGTGATGCTTGTGAGTGTCGAAAATCATGCCAGCGCCGCGAGCAGCTTGTCGTGGATGCCTCCGAAGCCGCCGTTGCTGAAGACCACAATTACATCCCCGGGTCGAGCGAGGGGCTTTAGTCGTTCAACGATTTGGTCGGTTTTGGGTTCGTAGAAAGCTGGCTTTCCCGTTTGTTGAATCGACTTCACTACTTTCCATGGGTCAAGCCGGTCGTCCGGAGGCACCTGTTCGATGCGTGCCACTTCGGCCAGAATAACCCCGTCGGCGACGGCGAGAGCCTCCGGCAGCTGCTGTTGAAAGATCGCGCGACGAGTGGTATTGGATCGCGGCTCAAAGATCGCCCAAAGCCGATGCGCGGGAAATCGACACCGCAAGGCGCTTAGTGTTTCCTTGATCGCCGTCGGATGGTGACCAAAATCGTCGATCACTTTGATACCGTTGACCTCACCGCGAATCTCCTGTCGTCGAGCAACACCCTGAAACGATCGGAGCGCGTTTTGAACGGTCGTCAGATTAATGCCATGGGAGAGAGCAACGGCTATAGCCATTCCGGCGTTACGGACGTTGAACTCTCCGATGAGCGAGATCTCAAAGCGGTCTTTGCCGATCCGAAACCTCGATCCAGACTGGTGGTACTCGATATCCCCCAGACGGTAATGCGCCTTTTCCGAGAGACCAACCGTCTTTACCGGAGCGAATGCCTTCTCGGTTACCTCCCGACAATTGGGATCATCCGCGTTGATAAAAAGACGGCCGGATTGAGGCACGATGTTAACCAGCCGGCGAAAGCTGGTCTTAATCTCTTCCAAATCGTGAAAGATGTCAGCGTGATCAAACTCGATGTTATTGATCACCAATGTTTCCGGCAGGTAATGGAGGAACTTGGAGCGTTTGTCGAAGAACGCCGTATCATATTCGTCTCCCTCCAAGATGAAATACTGCGAATCCGGGAAGGAGGCGCCTCGCTGCAGATCCTTGGCTATTCCACCGATGAAGAAGCCGGGATTTAAGCCGGCTTCGCTGAAGATCCAGGTGACCAGTGCGGTCGTAGTGGTTTTGCCGTGAGTCCCGGTCACCACCACGTTGTGCTTTCCTTGAAGGAAAAAGTCTTTGATTGTTTCGGGAAGCGACCGGTAGAGCAACTTTCGGGTAAGGACCGATTCTAGTTCCGGGTTGCCCCGAAAGATGGCGTTGCCAATGACGACAAGGTCGACATCGTCGGGCACATTTTCGGGTCGATAGCCGGCGGAGAGCGGGATCTGCTTTTGCGCGAGAAAGGTGGACATGGGCGGATACACGTTTTCGTCGGATCCGCTGATGACAAAACCAAGATCTCGGATCGCGGCGGCGACCGCTCCCATCGCCGTGCCACAGACACCCATGAAATGAATTCGGCGAACAGGTTTAAGCATGAGAAAAACGCTTCAGTAAAAAAACTTGTTCCAATCAGTGCCATCGAACTAAGCCGGCATCCGAAGTTTCGCAAAAACCCCTGTCGCGTTTCTCCAGGCACCAGGATCGGCCCTCGAAGGTAAGCAGAAGGTCGATTTGAGCGAAAGGGAAAATCCGTGAAAACCGCCAATCAACCACAAAAATGCTTTCGGCTTGAAGACAAATTCGGGGACGCCAAACCGCGAATGGAGGATCAATGAACCACGAATGGACACGAATCAACGCGAAGATTGAGACCTTATTCGTGTCTATTCGTGGGTCTGTATTCGCGGTTAGCGGGCTTGGCGCAAATTTGACGCCCGCTGGCTCCGGAATTATCATCCGAACACTCGCGTCCGTAGCTCAATTGGATAGAGCGTTGGCCTCCGGAGCCAAAGGTTATGGGTTCGACCCCCGTCGGACGCAATGTCAGCTGGGAAAACTCGATCGAGAGCAAATAAGGGCGACCCGTCTCACTTCCCGGCCAGAAGCACCGTGCTCAAAGCGTGTATCGCGCGGTGTCGGTGACGCCGTCTGACGCGGTTGGCTTCAGGGAAAAGAGATCAATCAGGCGATCTATTTGCGCCGGAGGAAACAGCTTGACCTGCAAATGAGACTCATTATCAATACTCATGCGACCTTTCCTTCTCCTCCGCCGGTCCTCGGATTTGTTGGTTCTCGCCCTGTGCCTTCTCTCCAGTCTCCCCTACATCGCCAGAGCCAGCGCCGATGCGCCGCCCCTCGGGTCCGCTTCAGAGGAGGTGGGAACTCGCTACGGTCCGTTTGGATGGTTGGACAAACGCAGCCAATACGGTCAAGGGTCTTTTCCTGAACCTTTTATCGTTGATGATTCCGATTTGGAGATAAACGAAGCGCGCCTGGATTGGCTGCATACTAAGATCGGCGCTCAGCACAGCGATATTGTCACC
>DASTDH010000285.1:0-4532 GCA_035710445.1 Chthoniobacterales bacterium | reverse complement strand
CAAGGCCCGCTGAGTTTCCTCGAACGCGAGCTGGGTCGCCGGGGTGAACGGCTCCTGTCGTTTCCGCGCGATCGCTTGCTCGAAACTCGAAAGTAGAACGAGCTGCCGCTCAACGTGCTCAGGGACTTTGAGAGCATCCAGATAGTCATTGATGCGATCCCAAGCCTCTTTCCACTCGGGCGATGCATTAATTCCTACGCGTAAAAGGGTTAAGTATTCAGCAGATATAGCCATTTTTCCGAGCAAAACCGGTCGCGCCGCAAAATAACACAGCTGATATCCATACTCTGGGGCGGAGTTGGATCGAAAATGGTAAAGCTCACCAGCCAACCTCGCTCAGTTGGCGCAAATTGTATATCCTTGACTTGACCGCCTTGGTTTGCCGTAACGTAGGGACGCAGCTCATCTACTGGAATGGTCTCGCCGTTCTCCGGTTTGGCAAACTCTACCGTAAAACGCGTCTCGCTCGCTCGCGGATTCGGCACAACCGTCGTGGAGACCACCCGGAATTGGTTGGTGTCTGCCTCTTTGCCATCCCAAACCAGTTGGTAAGCAAACTCGTACCGGCTGCCAGCTTCTGGAGTATTGGCCAGCTCCCAACCCGCCACCATGTTGTCGCTGTATTCATCCTTGGAAGGAATTTCCAGTAGTCGCACATACCCGGGACCGAAGTCACTTTTCGGCACAACGGTCAGGTTAGGACGACGATGATATTCGGCCTCCAGGTCCAGGTAATGGCTCAGATCTCGATCGCGTTGTAAGAGAGAAAACGAAGTCACGTCAGAGAACTTTCGTACGACAACGGATTTGGGGTTGTCTAAAGGAGCCCATAATTTTTCGCCAGTAGCAGTTTCCATCAGGAGACCGTCGGAGTCGTGCACTTCCGGCCGAAACTCTCGCCGTTTGAAATCGGTCTTATTCATCGAGAACTCCGTCT
Source organism: Chthoniobacterales bacterium (assembly GCA_035710445.1). Taxonomy (GTDB): domain Bacteria; phylum Verrucomicrobiota; class Verrucomicrobiia; order Chthoniobacterales; family JAFAMB01; genus DASTDH01. The sequence continues at coordinate 3,595 of DASTDH010000285.1, read as the reverse complement.
TGCCGGTATGTTGATAGTCGGGCTTCAATGTCGGTTTATTCACCGTGTTCTCGCCGAAATAGAACATACTGGTGAGCGGCGCGAGGATCACGACCTGCGGTTTCTTGCGGAAGAAAACGGTCGCTTGAACGTCCATGGTGGTAGTCTCACCATAGTGCACGTTGAACTGATAGCCCCCAGTCACGCTTTGGCTATCCAATAGCGCATAGAACTGCAAACTCGTGTCGGTTGGTTTGGATTGGCGAATCCAGAACTCGCAAAAGCTGGGAAATTCTTCTGGACTCAATCCAGTGTCGACGCCCAGTCCGCGCGTGGATAAGCCCCAATGCAGCCCTTTCGCGATCGCCCGAAAATAGCTCGCCCCAAGAAAGGAAAGAAACTCGTCCTGAATACCAGGACGCGTCGAAGGAACGTAAACCTTAAAACCAGCGAAGGTTTCTCGTCCGCTGAACACTATTTCCTTATCATAATGGAAATAAGAGGGCGAAAAAGGGATGTCTCTGATTCGGTCCGGTTCGATTGCGTGAAATAAAACGCGCTGCTTGTAATAATATCCGGGGTGAAAGAACCCGAGCCGGTAGGGAAGCGAGGGCCACACCGTATGCTCGGGCAAAAAGCGGATTCGCCGGTAAAGGTCATAGTCCAAATTCTGCAAATCGCGAGAAAGCTGTTGTAGTTGGGGCGCAAACGGCTGTTGAGCCAATGCTTCGGCTTTCTTTACTACGTCGCCGTAGCCAAAGATCGGCTCCTCTTGAGCAGTAACCGTCCCCAGGCAGGAAAGAGCCGCCAGAAATCCCAGCCGAAAATTCATAAGCGAGAGACGATTGCTTGAATAGACGCAGAAGCCACCTTCTTAAAGTAGCCTGACGCTCCAAGGAACACCAACTCATGCGCAAGACGAAAGCCTATTCCGCTGCGAGCGCGACCTCGACCACGATCCCGGTCGTTGGGGCGAGACGCTCGGGGCCGGGCTTGCCAGCGATTACCCGCGATCGGTCGGCTTGTGTTTACCGAACCGAATCGGATCTCAAAAACCTCCCTTTTCACGGATACCGACTCACTCATTCCGGCAGGTCGCGGGAAATCTAGAGTGTGATGCCACCCTGTTTGTAGGAAGAGCGAGGCACCGGCTCGTATTACCCGCTCATTAGTTCGAGAAGACAGAACAGCTATTCGGTTGGGATCGCCCGCGTCCAACCCTCGGCTGAACTTAAAAAATTCAGGACTCTGATTGGGGAGCTGGAATCACCGGCTGGCCGAAGCCGACCGGAAGGAAACCTCCGTTCTATGGCCTTATTCGCGATGCTCGCCGGCCCGCAGGCAGCGGTCCCACTCCTTTATCAGGTATCCAGAGTGAAGCCGACCTTCACTGTCACCTGCCAATCCGCAACCTTGTTATTTTCGAGGTGGCCGCGAACCTCGGCGACCTCAAACCACTTCATATTTCGGATCGTCTTGCCAGCTCGCGTGATCGCGTTGTTCACTGCTTCTTCGATGCCGTTTGGAGAGGAACCGACAAGCTCGATCTTTTTGTAGATGTGGTCACTCATGAGCGCATTAAATCCTTCCGTGTGGCGTCGGGCGAGCACATTCCGAGATCCAAAAGAGCGGGAGACCGGCCTTTCGTCGACTCAAAGGGAGAGGCGATATGGTTGGATTGACGACACAGTTGCCCATTCGTTGACGTGCGCCGCTGCTTCGTTGGCCGGGATAACGGCCGCGGTCTGGGCGTGCAGGCTTGAGAGGAGAGCGCTACAGAGGATTGAGAGCGCAATGCAGCGGGAGAAGTGGCTCATGCGTTTTCTGAATCGGAAGCCCATCGGTGCTACTTGGCTAGGACGACCCTTTCTTAACAAAGTTAATGGCGGCCGTTTCAGCATTCATCAACAGGAAGCGGCACCATTCGAGATCTTCCACTATGTCATCGCGCCCAGCCGATCGAAATTGGCCTTGGTGCTTCGGCATCAAACAGTGCAAGCGGTTTAATTCTTCGCTCACTTCCTTCCACGAGGTGTCCTGGGCGTCACTATTTGGCATATAGTTAACCCTCTTATCGTCCAAACAGCCGCTCGACTTGGACAACTATCTCAGATGACGAGGATTAGCTTTACTAAAGCTAATTCTGCTTATGACGAGTATAACACCTGTGAACACCAAGGTAACGAAAGCCAAGGTCTACCCTCGGGAGATCGTACAAGCCTTTAAGGAATTAGAAGCAATCTAACCGTCCCCTGGCTTTGTGGAGTACCGGCAGTGCGTGTAGTTTGGTAGGTTGAACAAGATCATCGTCTTTGCTCCAATGCTTCAATTCTTCGTTCCAGTTCATCAATACCGAGAGCCCACCTCTGGATCGGACGCCACCACAGAAAAGCGAGAACAGCTACTATAACGGCCAGGACCGGCAGCACCAGAGCAGGCGGCCGTTGATTAAACGGGGACATGGTAATCTCCTCTCCGTTCGGCCGAACGCCGAAATGAAAGGCGATTACTCGCAGCCGGGCTTGATGCCAAGCCGTTGTTTAGAGCAAACTGATTTGCTTTCTGCATACTTGGGCCCTGTTCACTCCCTTTCTCTTTTATCGACGGAATTGAGCTCTGCTAAAGCGCATTCGCGCACAGCTGACCGGTCTGGAAAACAAGAGCACGACTTAAGCGTCCTTGGATTAGAAGGACTCTTTGCGGTCGAGCGTAAGTCGATCTCCGACCTCGTCGGCTGTGGCTAAGGAAGCTGCATGAATACTCCCAAACTGGTGCGCTAGCGCAGAAATAGTCTGGCCATGACAGTTCGCCGTCCCGGGGATTCCGGCCTCGGGAATGGTGTCGCCGGTTAGAGAAAAAGTCATATTGAACGTCGGCGGTGTGGCGCCACCGATAATGTCGATTTCAGGCGTGCTTGAAGCTCTTACTAAGAAATTGTACAGGTGCGCCTGACTGAGCGCTTGTAACGGCTCGTGCCGCTTGCGGAACGGTATCTTCAACGGCTGCCTATACCCCCGGCTAAGGAATCTTTTTTCGGAGTTCGACCCTAAACAGGTTCCGCCCCGGGCGCTTTTTTCTACGCAGCCCATTCCGTTTTCAATTACACTCCGAATCGAGAGCCGTGCAAAACGCGGCGGGTTATTGCTCCTCTTTTAGATGACTGCCACGCAGCTAATCACCGCACTTGGAAACCGTGGGATAGAAATTTCGCGCAAGACGCTTTTCACTTATCGGGCGGCTGATCCGAGGAAAGCGCCAGCGGGATTCGATGCTGTGGATGATTGGGCGCGGTTCATTCTCGAACGGCAAATTTATGAGCCTGGCCAGACGGAATCGCCTGATAAGCGCGAGGCGAAAGAGCGGAGGGCGATGAGTCGGAATGGGCGGCAGCGAGTGAAAAGAAATCTACTGAATGGGGATTCGGATGCGGAAAAATTCTCGGCTGCAGCGGAACGCAAAGAGCGGATCTTGCGGTTGCGGCTAGGCAACGAAGTGCGGCGCGCTTCACTCGAACGGCTGCGCCAGAACACGGTAACGGTTGCCGAATGCGAGGCGACTGTGGACCGCAGCAAAGCGGCGTTCGGTAACGAGCTACTTAGGCTGCCGCCAGGTCTGT
>DASTDH010000284.1:0-13592 GCA_035710445.1 Chthoniobacterales bacterium | reverse complement strand
ACGGTGTCCGTCGGCCGAAATGAGCCCTGCCCGTGCGGTAGCGGCAAAAAATACAAAAATTGCCACGGCCGAGTAGCGTAAGATCAAAGTAGCCACGCCTCGACTGCGCACACGCCCTCAGGTTTGGCTTACGTGGAAACTTCATTGTGCCCGCTAGATCCTTAGAACCTCGGCGCGGCCACAACTGAAGACAGGTAGAGCGATCACGCGGACGCGGGATCGTCGGAGGGATGCGCAAGATCTGGCGATTACATTATATCGACTTAAGCTGCTCAATTCCAACGGCTTTTGCGATCTATCAACTCGCTGTAACAGTCTAGCCGCAACTGGCCCCTACCCCTTAGTTCGTTTGGACCGACCAAAAAAGTTGCCCGAGAACGATCCCTCATCTATATATTGTACCAATAACACGGGAGATCTAGGGCAAGAGAGTTAGTGAGCCCAGAAATCTAGTGGGCAATACCGCACGATTTCCAGCTTTGTTTTCAAGTCAGAAACATTGCGGTCCGCCTGGCTAAAGGGCAGCTCAACTAGGCGCTCACTTCGCTCCGGGCCTGATTCTTCCGGAAGTTTTGGTGAAGGCCTTGGGTTTGAGGGTTAAGTTCCGCCCAAACTGTTCTTTCTCAGTGTGCGTAGTGCATGCCCTTCACCGGAAGCACTAAGAATCGTGACCAATGAAATCCCAATCAATGCATTACTCAGGACGCCGCTCTCGCCGAGGACGCCGCAAACGTTCAGGTTCAAGTCGAGAAGCGACCACCACGCCAAAGCCGAAGCTGACGTTTTGGCAACGTGTTGTCGCCTTCTTCGCGGGCGATACCAAGAAGACCACTGCTATTCCGCCCAAACCACGCGAGAAACCGGCAGCCGCCGCGGCCGCAGCCGCAGCCGCCGCTCCAAAGGAAAAAATCAGCCGTAAGCCTGAGCTGGTTGAGGTTACCTCTCCCAAACTTTATGTAGGCAACCTTTCATTTGACGCTACCGAAAGCGATCTGTTTGACCTGTTCAACGGAGTTGGCCAAGTGCGCAATGCCGAGGTGGTTTGCCACAAGTATACCCAGCGTTCCAAGGGCTTCGCTTTCGTCCAGATGACTACCATCGAAGAAGCGAGGCGCGCAGTGAAAGAACTCCATGACAAGGAGTTCTTAGGACGCAAGTTGGTGGTAAGTGGCGCCAAAACTCCAGACATGGAGCGGGCAGCCTGATTCCTCCCTCCTTATAAGACTATAAAACCCGCTTTCAGATCTACTGAAAGCGGGTTTTTGTTTGTTCGTGGCTCCTCTCCAATTCCTGATCCTCGCAGGGCCGACGGCCTCCGGCAAAAGCGACATGGCAATTCAGATTGCCGAGCACTTGAATGTGGAAATCGTCGGAGCCGATGCTTACCAGATTTATCAGGGATTCGATATTCTGTCCGGAAAACCGGATACAGTTCAACAGCGACGGGTACGCCATCATCTGATCGATGTGGTTCCATCGACTGAAGCCGGTGACGCTGCTCGGTATGCCCGGTTGGCCACCGAAGTGATACAGCAGCTGAACCAGCGAGGGCAGGTACCACTGGTGGTCGGTGGAACCGGGTTCTATCTGAAGGCATTGACTCACACCCTTCCCGACCTCCCCGCCCGCAATACAGAGCTGCGCAGAGAACTTGCTTCTTTGCCGCTTCGGTCCCTCCTAACGGAACTAAAACGATACGATCCTCAGTCATTCGAACAAATCGATCGCCACAACCGGCGACGAGTCGAGCGCGCTCTGGAAGTCTGCAGGCTCACCGGACGCCCTTTCTCTTCTTTCGAGAACCCCATTTCCAACACTCATTTCGTCGCGCTTTGGCTAAATTGGCCAAGAGACGAGCTCTACGCCAGGATCGATAGGCGGGTTGATCGCATGTTGGCATCCGGTGCGATCGAGGAAGTCGCTACTGCGGGCCAGATCGGCACAACTGCTTCCCAAATGATCGGCATCGCCGAGATTCGCCAGTACTTGCGCGGCGAGACTACGTTGGCCCAATGCGCGGAGGCAATGAAACAGGCCACGCGGCAGTATGCGAAGCGGCAGTTGACCTGGTTTCGAGCCCAGCCATACAGACCGATATCTCCGCAGCTCCCGTTATCGGATATTGTCGACCTGTACCGAAAGGGACGGATTTGTTGATCAGTAGGCGATCAACCATCTGGTCCGTAATCAGTAATCCGAAGCGCTGGCGCTGGTTCGATTTATTTATTTTAGAACGGGCTCTTAAACAGACGCCCAGCCTCTGATTGAGGGCTGTCTCGCCCGCGAGTGTGCGGATGCAAATGTTAGAGGGATTTGCGGGCTAGTGTCCGTAACGAGCGGCGGTATTGGCAAAGCCGCGCCAACGAACAACTTTACCATCTCTCACCGTAAACACATGTGCCCAATCGGTCTCGAACGGCGTTCCGGTGTCGCGAGCAATTCCTTTTACCCAGCCCAGGACCGTGACATGCTCGCCCGCCTCGATGAATTCGCGTGGCTCGAAGGCCTGAGTCTCGTCCGCGCTCTCCAAGGCTGAGAAGAAGTCGGCGACCTGTTCTCGGTTCTTCTTGCGACCAGCGTACGGCAAACTCGCTGGACCGACAAATTCCCAATCGACGTGATCCGCGACCAAATTCAGAAGTGCCGGAATATCCCGGCGACCGAAAGTTTCGTAAGCTTGCTGGATAAGATTAAGCGCTGCGCCCATGGCTATTCCTCCGGGGGGATTCGAATACACTGGCTGGACACCCATATATGTCGGCATTGTGACCGGCTGTCGAGCAAGTTTGGCGTAGTCAGTCATGGGGTAGCGGCGACTTGCCGGTCCGACATCGTCCCGCGGTCCCTGGGTGGGCGGCTATCCGGCCTGGACGAACTCTGAAACCCAATGACCGATCGCCGATCGCTGATTACTGATTACCGCTCTGCGACGTATGGTCGACGTATCTCCATGATTCGATCTGGATAGGCGGTAGCCACGAAACCAAACCGTTCGTAGAGCGAATGCGCATCTGCCGTGAAAAGGAGCCAGCGACGCAACGCCTGAAGTTCCGGATGAGCTAAAACCGCTTCCATCAGGCGCTTGGACAAGCCTTGGCCACGATGCCCTTTCAGAATGAAAACGTCGGCCAGGTAAGCGAATGTCGCCCGATCACTTACTACCCGGGCAAATCCGACCTGCTTTCGGACTGAAGGCGAACCAACCAGATAAACCCCAAACGGAATCGAGTGAGACAACGACTTCTCTACGATTTTTCGAGGCACACCGCGTGCCCAATAGCTTTCCTCGGCTAAAAATCGCCAAACAACGTCGACATCAATCCAACTGCGATCAGCGCTTATTATGTAGTCCATGCGGTCGCCTGCGGATTGAGGGTTGAGGGTTACGGGTTGCGGGCTCAGGTTTTTCGCCCTTCAGCATAGCGATCTCCACTCCCTTCAACTTCCGAAACGCGCCCGATTTCAAACTGGGATCGGACAGTCCACCGATCCTCGTTCGTTCGAGTCGTTTCACTTTGTAATCGAGAGCAGCCAAGACCCGGCGCACTTGCCGCTTAATCCCTTGGGTTAATACGACTCGAACCTGACGTGGATTGATCTTATAGATTGCATCGAACCGAGCCCTCCCCTCCGCCAGGTAAACTCCCTTTCTTACCTTCGCCGCCTCCGTCATATCAAATTCCCGATCCAGAGTTACCAGGTATTCCTTGGGCACCTTGTAACGAGGATGAGTCAGCCGTACGGTCAACTCGCCATCATTGGTTAGCAGCAGCAATCCTTCGGATTCGAGATCCAAGCGACCCACATGAGCGAGCTTAGGTAAGTGTTTGGGCAACAAATCATAGATCGTCGGACGCGAGCGGTCGTCGGACTTTGTGGTCACGTACCCGGCCGGTTTGTTTAGTAAAAGATAAACAAACTCCTTCGCCTTAACGGTCTTGCTATCAACTCGGACGTGGTCCTCGGCATTGATTTGGGTCGCCAGCTCGGTGCAAACCTTCCCATTCACCGAAATTCGACCAGATCGGATAAGCTCCTCCGCGCCGCGGCGGGACGCCACCCCGGCCAACGCGAGAAATCGATTGAGACGCATGGAAACAAAAAAAAGCGCCGGTTACCCGCCGGCGCCTTCGTAAATCCGTTCGGAGCGATTAAGCGTCCGGCTTCGTCTTCGGCAGACCGATAACTCGATCGCCCGGCTTGAAAACGCCACGTTTCTTCAATAACTCGACCCTTTCAAAACGCTTCAGCACGTTACGCTTCGTCTGGATCGTACTTGCCCCTTTAAGACTCCGGTGTTGCGACATGAGAATTCCTCGAATTGGAGCGCCGAAACTACCATAGGGATGACCAATTGCAAATAGTTCTCCCGATCGCAAGCCCACGCTGAAAACGGGGCTGACCAAATCATTCGATCCATCCCTTCAGGAATCGTAACCGGGGAACTTCGGCGGTACGGGATGGACCGCCTACCTCAGATCAGTCCGAGCTTCATTTTTCCGGCTTCGCTGATCATATGTTGGTTCCAGGGTGGATCCCACACTAGTTCGACAGAAGCTTCGTCCACGCCTGAAATGGACAGGATCTTGAGCTTCGCATCCTGGGCGATGGCCGGTCCCATGCCGCATCCGGGAGCAGTCAAGGTCATTTTCACGTCCACCCGGGTCCCGGTTTCGGGGGATTTTGTGACCTGGCAGTCGTAGACCAATCCAAGATCCACGATATTCACCGGGATCTCCGGGTCGTAAACGGTCCGGAGTTGATCCCAGACCTCTTCTTCAGCCACGTCGCCGTTCGATCGTTCTCTCTCTTGCTGGCTCGATGTTCGCTCCAGGCCCAAGACGTCGGCATCTTGTTCGTTAATTCGGAAAAGGCCGTAGTCACACGCTATCGTATAGCTTCCGCCGAGGTTTTGCGTGATAATGACCTTCGTTCCCTGGGGAATGGTGGTCTTTAAGCCGGCGGGAATCTGAATTGCTTCACAATCCCGTGACAGTTCGATCTCGTTGTGCTCATTCATTTGGAAGGCTCCAAAACAATCTTCTTTGGAGATTGCTCCTGAAATTGTTGGAGCAAAGTCGGCGCAACGGCCTGATTTGACTGCTGGGCGTCCTCCGGAGACAATGCCGATCTCAACGCCCCCTCAACCAATTGAGCGCAGTGGATCTTGACCGGCGGCAATGGCCCTAGTGGCGCCGATAATTCACTCCCTCCCATCGCCAAAGCTTCCTCGGCGGTTTTACCGGCAATCAACTCCGTTGCGACGCTCGCAACGGCAATTGCCGTCTCGCAACCGAATGTCTGAAAGGTCGCCCGATCGATCACTCTCTTGCCGTTTTCCTCCTTAAATTTAATCCACATCCGTAGCATATCTCCGCAATCAGCATTGCCGACGGTGCCGACTGCGTCCGCCCCCTCTAATTCGCCCAGGTTCTTGGGGCTTTTGATCGCTTCCTCGATACGACGCGAAAAATCTTCCGGGACACTCATGTCTATTCCAAATGGTAACGGGGCAGCGACGGATCAATTCGGACACTCCAGGCATCAATCCCTCCAGCCAGAGACTTTGCCTCGGTAAAGCCGTGGCCGGCGAAGAACGCGGCCGCATCCAAGCTCCGGACCCCGTGGTGACAAACAAACACAATTTCGCGTTCTTTCGGCCAGGAGGTCAGCATTTCTTGCATCAGCTCCTGAGTTAAGAATTGTGATCCATCCAGGTGCACGGCATCCCATTCTTCGCGGCCCCTCACATCAATCACCGCGATTGAGCTCGCGGATTCTTCCCTAACTTTGCGCGACAGCTCTTCCGGCTCAATCTGCATTTTCAGTTCGGCCTCGTGTCCGGAAAGAATGGTCTCGATCACTTGTTCGACCGGCAAATCATTGTTCCGGCGGCAGACTTGGGCCAAGGTTTCATCCGGCCGGAAGCCACAGCTCGAGCAGCCACCGATGTGATAAGCCCGAAACAAGGCTCTCTGGGCGCCGGGAAACTCCTGCAACAATTCGGACATCGTGAGGTCCGGATCAATGGTTCGCGTTTGACTCACAAGTAGTATGCTTGCACGTCGGAGTATCAAAAGCAAAGGCTCTAGCCCGCAAAACTCACAACATCGGCCATGCCTGATCACAGATACATTTGTCAACGTTGTACAAATTGCTGTCGCTGGCCCGGATTTGTTCGGTTGACCAACGAAGATATCGCCAGAATTGCTGCGTTCCTGAAGGAATCTGAATTTCGCTTCATTCAGTCCTACACGCGGCTCAGGCCTCATCGCGACGGCTTAGCGCTGAAGGACCAACCGAATGGCAGTTGCGTTTTCTTGAACGGGCAAAGTTGCGCGGTTCACCCGGTCAAACCGGCACAATGCGCAGGATTTCCCAACGAATGGCGTTTCCCCGGTTGGCGAAACGTCTGCGCAGCGATCGAAGCGAAGGATGACCACGCAGGCGAGGGATCAGCGCAGACCTCTGTTTCTTCCGCTACCTCCGGTGAAGCTTGGCCGGAGGGCTATCGGCCATCACATCGGTAACGCCCGTTTGGTTGGAGACATATGGCTGCTCGGCAAGGGTGCGCTTTACCAGCCGGCGTACTAACGTCACGTCCTTCAGCATTTTTGTGCTATCACTCAAGACCCGTACCTTGGAATCAGGAGAGTTGGACCAATGTACCGGCATCTCTGAGACGGTGAAACCCAACTCCTTGGCGAGCAGTAATACCTCGACATCGAAGGAAAACCCGTCGGTTTTTTGCCGTTCAAAAATAGCCCGAGACGCGAGTTGCCGAAATCCTTTGAAGCCACATTGCGTGTCTCGAATTTCGATTCCCGCCAGGCTGCGCACCAGAGCGTTAAAAGTCTTGCCCATGTGCTCCCGCATCCAACTTTGATGGCGAATAATCTGGCTGCCTGGATGCTGGCGATTACCTACTATGACCTGAACGTCACGGTCAGCATCGAAAACCGCCAAAGCCCGGTCAATCTCGTACAACGGAGTACTTAAGTCAGCGTCAGTGAAGAATACCAATTCTCCGGTGCTGGCCAGCATCCCGGTCCGGACCGCAAACCCTGGTCCTCGATGTATTGGGTTTCCGATCACCTTCAATTGGGGAAATGTTTTTGTGCCGGCTTGAGCCAAGGCGAGCGTCTCGTCGGTACTAGGTTCCACAACAATTATAACCTCGAACGGAAACGCCCAACGGCCGCAATAATCGTGCAGCTCTCGGAGAGTGTTCGGCAACCGCCGTGCCTCATTGTAAGCCGGAACTACCAGTGAGAGGTGAGGCAGAATCTGTGTGGACATGTCGCGGAGTTCGCATAATATCACCGCCTCTGTGCAGGGAGGCGCACCGGGCGCGCTCCATGCGTGTCCAGTCACCGCCTCCTAAACGCAAGAAATGATCAGACGTCAACTTTTAATTCCAGTCCTCATTCTGCTGCTGGGCGCGATCGTTCGCTTGATTTTCTTAGACATCAAACCGCCTCATTTCGACGAAGGGATCAATGGTTGGTGGTGCGATCAGATGGCCGCGCAAGGATTTTACCGATACGATCCGGCCAACTACCACGGTCCTCTTCATTTTTACGTGCTCCGGCTTTTCTTGCTCCTATTTGGCCGGAATCTCTGGGCTCTCCGCATGCCGACTGTCTTGGTTGGAATCGCGAGTATTGGATTGACTTTTCCTTTCCGCCGTTTCTTTGGCCAGACGACCACCTACCTCGCGGCTTTCGCAATGGCGATCTCGCCGGCATTCATCTTTTACGAACGCTATGCGATTCACGAAGCCTGGCTGGTCTTGTTTTTGCTGATCACACTTTGGGGCCTGCTCAGCTGGTACTCCGGCGTAACTCCCTGGAGTGTTTGGGCCACAATCCTTGGAATCACCGGAATGATTCTCACCAAGGAGACCTACATCATCCATCTCATCGCTTTTGCGCTGGCGGGATTGTGCGCCTGGATAATCGGGCTGGTTCGCCCCCCTTCGGAACCAATCACGAGAATCGTCAGACCGACTCCGTGGGCACATGTGGGCGCGGCCATATTCGTTGGTTGCGTCCTCATCATTTTCTTCTATTCGGGGAACTTTTTGAATTGGTCCGGACTTACCGGCTTGTATCGCACATTCTCGCACTGGGCCAATACCGGAGTTGGCGCTCAATCGGGACACGAAAAACCGGAATACGACATCTCGATCGTGCCGCATTTTCTCCAACACGTTCCGGTTTTTGTTACTTTGGCCAAGTTCAAGATAAATTGGTATTGGATCAAGCTGCTGGTGGTCTACGAATGGTTCGCCATTGCCGGCCTTATTTTTTCAATTCGTTATCTCTTTGGCGGCAACGGTGCCCTTCGCTACCTGGCGATCTATGCTCTGGGGGCTTTGGCGGCCTATAGCATCATCGCCTACAAGACGCCCTGGTGCATTATCTCGATCGAGTGGCCGTTCCTATTTTTGGGTGGCGCCTGTCTGGTGTTCCTTTGCAAGATTTTCCCGAAGTATCTCCGACCAGTGGCTATTGCCGGAGCCCTGCCGCTGTTCGGTTTGATGGGTTACCGCTCTTATTTTTTGAACTATGTTCGATATGATGATCCAAAGGAAATGTACGCGTACGTGCAAACGTTTCGCGACTATCGGAAATTCGTCGATCCGATCTTAGAGGATGGCCGCGAAGATCCTTCCAGCAAGGCCAAGCTTCAGGGCCTGATCTTACTAAAGAGCTATTTCCCCATCCCTTGGGTACTCGACGAGTTTCCCCACATCGGATACTACGAGACCGGCGACGACAAATGGCCGGCGAACGTAGATGCTGACTTTATCGCCGTCGAAGGCTCTGAATCCGAGAATCTTGAGTCTCGGCTAAAACATCGCTATTTCGTTACCGAGTTCCGATTGAGGGATGGCATGGACCCGTGCAAAGCCTATTTTCGATACGAGACCTTTAAAAAGATATTTCCCGGGCGCACTCCCGAATTCGAACCAGTAGCAACGGGATCCGCGGGATGAAGTTTTCGCTCGTTGTTCTAGCCTGGATAGCGCTCTCAACCTGTTTCGGCGTCCTCTTTGGTTATTCCCCGTTGGGACTTACGCCGCTGACCTCGATCATTGCGCTATCGACTGGATTCATACTTGCGGTGATTGGCCTACTAGCGGAACGGAAGCCGCTCTTCACTCCCTTCGAGAGGGTGCAAATAACCGGGGTAATCTGCGCATTGGTCTTTCTGGCATTTGCGGCACGGGTTTTCCTGCGACTGATTTGGACGGAAGATGGCACCATCAAGGTTCTCTCGCCCAATAATCTCGGCGACATCTGCCTGCATTTATCGCACATCAATTTTCTCGCATCCAATCCACACTTCTGGCCGGAGAATCCAATCTATGCGTTTGATAAGCTTCGCTACCCGATCGGAATAAATCTTTTCAACGCGGAGCTAAAACTGATTGGAATTGAGCCGCGGCTCGGGATCATCATTGTCGCGCTGCTTTGCTCGGCAATCACTCTCCGCGCGCTTTTTCTGTTTGGCGGGTCGTTTATCGTGGCAGCGTTCCTGTTCAATGGAGGTCTCGCTGGACTGCAGTTTTTTCATAACTGGGAGCTGCAAGACTTCCAGGCAAAATTGCCCTGGGCATCGATCCCGCTGGCTTTATTCGTAACCCAACGCGGATTGCTCTATGCCATTCCAGCCGGGTTGCTTTTACTCGCTCACTGGCGTGGCCTGTTTTCCGATCGACCCGAAGCGGCTCGACTACCTGGCTGGGGCGAGTGGCTGCTTTATGCGACCATGCCCATCTTCCATTTGCACACATTCATCTTTCTCTCCTTCCTCCTTCTCTGGTGGTTTCTGTTCGGCAATCCCAATTGGCGGCTGCACCTCCTTAGATTGGTGGCGTTATCGATTATCCCAGCAACATTTTTGGTCTATTGTGTCACCGGATTTGGCAAGACCAACGCGCTCGCCTGGCAACCCGGTTGGATGAATCCACCGGGCGAGTCTCCCTGGTGGTTCTGGTTCAACAATTTCGGCTTCGTTCTGCCACTGTCGTTTGTTCTCCTCGTTTACCTTTGTATTCCGAGGCGGAACGATGTTTACTATCGAAAAATCCCGCTCCGCCGCTTCTTTTTCCCGGCCGTCATCGCCTTTGTCGCGTGCGGGCTCATCCGATTTGCCCCCTGGGCCTGGGATAACACCAAACTGTTCTTCTGGGCGTACATCCTCTTGATGTACTGCATTTGGGAAGCGTTTCTCCGCCGCTGGCATCCCTTGATTCGCATCCCGATTTTCGTGGCCCTATTTTTCTCCGGGTTCGTCAGCCTGATCGGAGGGTTATTACCGGGCCGAGAAAACGGCTACGATATCGGTGACCAAGCCGAGTGGAACGGTGTTGCGGATAGTCTCCAGAATTTCCCACCGCAAACCGTTTTTGCGACTTATCCCACTTACAATCATCCAGTTTTGGTAAATGGACACCGAGTCGTCTTGGGCTACGAAGGTCACCTGTGGAGCCATGGCCTCGATTACCGGGCGTATCTGCAAACGTTGAACAAAGCGATGTTAGGCGAATCGGGTTGGGAAGACGCGTTTCGCCAGCTGCATGCCGACTACCTCTTCTGGGGCAACTTTGAGCAACAGAATTATCCGGGCGCCACCCGGGCCTGGGAGCATTTGCCCGTGGTCGGAGAATCATCATGGGGTCGAATTTACGATCTGCGCGGTTTGAAAGCGGCGGAGCGAAGATCGTCGGTCAGTCAGGATGCTGCCCAACCGTGAACCCTATAGGTCGCATAGAACCTATATGACCTATGAATCGCAATCGCCCTGCACTGATTTTCGCGCTGAGGCTGGAGAATCGGGCTACACTCAAATTGCTTTTTGACCGTTTGCCAAATCGCCGGCAGCGGGCGGAAACAGCACCAGTTGCTTGGCCGATGACTTCTGGCTCAAGTAATTTGGGATACCAAACCCACCTTTGACATGACCGCGGCCAGTCAACACCAGGAGCTTCGTTTTCGGATACTTCTGGCGAAATTCAAAAATCGTTTTCGCCATCGTTTGATCCCACAAATTTTGCGCCGAAAAGAAGTGAGAAAGATCGCTCTGCTGCATTCCGGGATGGTCTCCCAACAATTGAACGAAATTCTCGTAAGCACCGGCCGGGATGGTGAATTCCCTCGGGATCTCATTCTCTTCGCCCGGAGACAACGGTTCTCCGCGAGCCAGCTTATGCGCCAACGAGGGTGAAGCATTCAACGCCACGTTCTTGATCTTTCCGTTTTGGGTCGCCCGTAGCAGTTCCGCGTAGAGCGGCGAATATTGGCCCCAGGACTTTTGGAAACCGGTCTGCACCAACAGCTCGTCGAGTGAAAGCTTATGGCGATCGAACCGATCCAAGTCCGCTTGCTGGCTTCGATCAAACATTTCCCATCCGACAGCAAAGCGTATCCCGCGACGCATCATTCCGCGGATCAAATCCAGTTCATATTGATGACTCCGCCGGTCGCCATGGGTTTCGCCGACGTAAATCACGTTGGCCATTGCAACTGCCCGCCAGAACTCCGCGTCACTGGGCGAAGCAGCCGAAGACGTCGCTCCCGAGTGAACGGCACAAGACGAAAGGCTAACCCATGCAGCCAGCAATACCGGAAAGTACCACCAATGTTTCATATCACTACCGAGAAGCCAGCAGCCTGTCGGACTTGCCGGCCCGGCTCAAGGTAACTTTCTAATTCAAAGCAAGAAACCAGGACGGCGAGCGGTGGACGCCTAACCGGGCTGCCACCTTGATTGCGATCTCCTTTCGGTAAACCATAGTCCATGGCGTCTTTTGATTTGATCGTTCTTGGCGGTGGCCCGGCCGGATACACCGGCGCAATTCGAGCAGCTCAACTCGGTCTCAATACCGCGATCATCGATAAACGCGAGGCCCTCGGTGGCACCTGCCTTAATATCGGGTGCATCCCAAGCAAGGCACTTCTCGTTTCCTCCGATCATGTACGTTTCGCCCAACATCAAGCGGAACGCCACGGATTGAAGTTTGAGAAAGTAAGCGTCGATATCGCAAAGATGATGCAGCGCAAGAAGAACGTTGTCCGACAGCTTACCCAAGGATTGGAATCTCTGATGAAGAAAAACAAGATCACCCGATTGCACGGCTCGGGTCAGGTGGTCGCTCCCGGCAAAGTAGCATTGACGACTCCGGACAACAGCCTCGAAGAGCACACCGCTAGACATATTATTCTAGCGACGGGCAGCGTTCCGGTCGGACTGCCGAAAATCACTTTCGATGGAGAAACCGTTGTCACGAGCGACGAAGCCCTCTCTTTCGCCTACGTGCCGGAGCAGCTGGTAGTGATTGGCGCCGGTGCGATCGGCCTGGAATTGGGTTCCGTCTGGTCTCGACTTGGAAGCAAAGTCACGATTATCGAACTTCTGCCTCAAATCGCCCCTTTCCTCGATGTGGACGTTGCTCAGGCGCTTCAGAAATTCTTAGAAGCGGAAGGGATTACCTTCTACCTCGAGACCCTCGTCGATGCGATAACTGTAGAAAAGGGCCTAGCAACGATTTCGGCCCAGAACAAGGCGAAACAGGCCCTCCAGTTAACTGCCGCCAAAGTATTGGTCGCCGTGGGCCGAAAACCGTATTTGGAAGGTGCCATTGCAAAAGATCTTGGACTACGACTCACAGAACGAGGCCGCGTGGCCGTGGATGAACATTTTCGGACTAATCTCCCCGGGTTATACGCCGTCGGCGACATAGTCGACGGTCCTATGCTGGCGCACAAAGGCGAAGAGGATGGAAGTGCCTGCGTCGAGTTCATTGCCGGCAAACCGAGCCACGTAAACTACGACGTCGTTCCTAACATCATTTATACTAACCCGGAGGCGGCCAGCGTCGGTTTAACTGAAGACGCCGCGAGGAAGAGGAATCGGAACGTAAAGGTCGGGAAGTTTCCGTTTGTGGCCAACGGTCGCGCGCTGGCAAATGACCAGACGCTCGGGTTCGTGAAAATCTTGGCGGACGCGCGGACCGATAAGCTGCTCGGTGCGCAAATATTAGGCAGTGGAGCGTCGGAGTTAATCCCTGAAGTAGTCAGCGTAATGGAATTCGGCGGCAGTGCGGAGGATGTCGGACGCACGATTCACGCACATCCGACAATGAGTGAAGCTGTCAAGGAGGCGGCATTGGCGATCGATAATCTGGCGTTTTCCATTCCGCCCAGTCCGAAGGGCTAGCGGTTGAGCGCCGGGAGCGGCGACAACGCCGGGAATGGGTGATTGGTGACTGGTAAATCAACAGCGGTGCTGGTTGGAGAGAACAGGAATCAGGTTCGGCGCTTGGCGCAAGGGGTAGCGGCGACTAGCCTGTCCGACATAGTCAGGTTTTGTCAGGTTGTCGGTAGGTTCGCCGGGACGACGTCGGATCCCTTTAAGGAGCCTCGTGTTCCCGGCTAAAGTGGTGGAACGAAGCGATTGGGGCGGCGGACCTAAAGGCGCAGTCGCCCTCGCTCGCCATCACCCTGTGCAATACTGTTCGGGCGAACGACGCCGAGGCGACTGCGTTTTCAGGCCGGGGTCTACGAGTCACCCCGTTCGGGTTA
>DASTDH010000283.1:0-5588 GCA_035710445.1 Chthoniobacterales bacterium | reverse complement strand
GAAGGTGGGTCTAGCTCATTTAGCGCGAAGCGGCAGCAGGACTTAGCCCAGGGTGAGTCCGACACGCACCCTGGGCTAAGCTCTTTTACGCCTTTGGCTTCCGGCATCCAGACATCAAGTATGGCCAGCTTCACAAGTTCGCTGGCTCGACTGGTATGCATTTTTCGGCTTTTTTCTCCTCTGCTTTGCGATAAAGCCAGCCGGAGCAATGACCAATCAGGCGGACAGAACTCGAGAAAGAATCTCGGCTTTCAACGCTGCGAATTCTGCGCCGGCCCGGTTCCGTGGTCGCGGGAGTGGGACCGGGCTTTCGTGACCAAATTCGCCACGCTGCATCAATAAGACTCGGTCGGCTAATGCGACTGCTTCTTCTACGTCGTGAGTGACCAGAATCGCCGTGAAACCGCGCTGCCGCCAAAGCTGTTCGATCAAGCTCTGCATCTCTAAACGAGTAAGCGCGTCCAGTGCACCGAGCGGCTCGTCAAACAAGATCAGGCGTGCCTCGCTGGCCAGGGCCCGGGCCAGCGCTACCCGTTGTCTCTGACCTCCAGACAGAGTGGCCGGCCAGTCGTTGCCCCGGCGAGCGAGTCCGACTTGTCTGAGCGCTTCGAGAGCTGACTCGCGCCGGCGAGCTCGATCCGGAGCGGCCAGCGCGACATTCTCCAGAACCGTATTCCACGGAAGCAGAGCAGGTTCTTGGAACATCAAACGTGCGGACCGATTGCGCCCATTCACCAGGCCAGCATCGACCGTTATCGCTCCTTCGTTCGGTCTTTCCAGACCCGCTAACAGCCTTAGAAGAGTCGATTTCTCGCAACCGCTCTTTCCGACGATAGCAACCATTTCTCCTTCCTGAACCGTGAGTTCGAGACGATGCAACACCTCCCGTTCACCAAACCGTTTGCTGACCGAGTGCACTCGGAGGAATGATGCAAAATCGGTCGAACGAACCGCCTCTCCAGTTTCTAGCGTTGGCATGAGATCCTCGCGGTTTAGGCGTGCAGATAGTTCGGATTCCAACGGAGAAACCACCGTTCAAGCTGACGAGTGGCGGTGTCAGCGGCCTTTCCAAGCAGCGCATACAACAGGATTCCAAACACAACGACATCGAACTGGAGAAAGTCGCGCGCGTTCATGACCATGAACCCGATTCCGCTATCGGAGGCAATGGTCTCTGCCACGATCAAAGTGAGCCACATGATTCCTAGCGCGTAGCGTAGTCCGACGAGGATCGATGGCAGGGCGCCGGGCAGGATGATGCGGGTGAGAAGGCTCCAGGGACCGAGCCCGTAGACTTTTCCCATTTCCAGCAATCGAGGATCGGTCGAACGAATCCCGTGCATCGTATTAAGGTAAATCGGGAAAAAAACTCCGAGGATGATCAGGAATAGTTTGCCTTGTTCGCCAATGCCAGACCAGCGGATGACTAGCGGGATCAGGGCCAGATGAGGGATGTTACGGATCATTTGGAGCGAAGAATCCAAGACGCGATTGGACATCGTGAAAAGACCATTCATAAGGCCAAGGACAAATCCGATCGATCCTCCAAGAAAGAGGCCAACCATTGCTCGCCGAAAACTCTCCCAGAGATGTATCGTCAATTCGCCGGTTTGCGCGAGATGAAGCCCAGCGAGCAGGACGGCAGCGCGCGCCAGACGGTGAGAAAATCGTCGGTGATTTCGTATCGTTCATCGTGACTTTGAAAAAGACCGTCCCCAGCCAGTTCGACCGGATCACCACCTGTCACGACATTGATAAGCAAACGGCCGCCGCTTAGACGATCGAACGTGGCGGCCATCCGGGCTGCCAAAGTGGGAGAGATTAAGCCAGGGCGGACGGCAACCAGAAAACGCATCCGTTGTGTGATTGCGGCCAGGAAAGATGCTGCGACCCAGGCATCTTCGCACGAACGTCCGGTGGGCAGGAGGGCGCCGTAAAAGCCGAGCCGATCGATCGCCATTGCGACCTGCTGCAGATAGCTAAGATCAAGCGCACGGCCCGCTTCACTGGTACCGAGATAGCGGCCGTCTCCGTGGGTAGGGATAAACCAAAACAGCTTCATGCGATCCTACTGGGGTCCGCGGTAAACATTTTCCGAGATTTTGATCTGATGTGGTATGAGGCCAAGCCGGAGAAAGGTATTGGCAGCTTCCTGCTGCTCCTGAATGATACCGGGATCGAGAGCCCGGGCGTTGTATCGCTGCTTGCGATATTCGGAGCGCTCCATTACGGCGGGCGAGATGCCGAGCTTCACCGCGAGAAAATCGGCTGTCCCCTTGGGATCTTGTTTTGCCTTTTGCCCGATCTCGACCAATGCAGCGAGAAGTGGGGCAACAATTTCCGGATGAGCCGCCGCAAACTCCTTCCGAGCGAAGTAATATTCCCGGTGCCCGTTGAATCCGGCTCCGGTGGCGATAACCCTGCCGTCTCCTTCCAGCTCGGCAGCCGCAAAAAAGGGATCCCAGATAGCCCACGCGTCGATCGAACCAGACTCAAATGCCGCTCTGGCGTCGGGCGGCTGCAGGTATGCAGGCTTAATATCGCTAAAGGTCAGACCGGAACGAGCCAGGAGCTGAGCCAGAAGATGGTGAGAACTCGATCCTTTGGCGAACGCGATGGTTTTGCCTCGGAGTTCGGCGAAATTCTGGATCGGTGAATTTTTGCGAACCACCACCCCGGCGCTTTCCGGGCTCTCATCAGTGGCGGCGAGGTAGACAAACGGAATCCCGGCGGCCTGAGCAAATATCAGAGGAGCATCACCGGAATGACCTACATCAATGCTGCCGGCGTTCAGGGCTTCAAGGATCGGTGAACCGTACGAAAACTCGCGCCATTCGATCGCATACCCCAGTGGTGCGAATTTCCTTTCCAAAGCCCCTTCGTTGCGCAGCAGGAGGGAAAACGCCCGATTTTTGGTATCCTATCCGGATCACTTTTTCTGATTCACCGGAAACGCTGGAGATCGACCCGAGCAGTAGGGCGTATAGCAGCACGGCAAAAAAAGATCTCCAAAGCCCCATAGGGGAGGAAATAAGGATACTAATCGGTATAGTCAAATGTGAATAGGAGTTTTGGTGGCGTGGAAGTCCGTCTCGGACCCCCGGTAAACGGTGATTTCGGGCCGCGCTGCCGACGGCATTCCCCGGTGGTGATAGGAAACGCAAGATTTTTTCGGCGGTCCGGGCCGGACCGCTCTACCTTCGCGAAGCCCCCAGTGGCGGGCGCTCCCTGCGGTCTCGGCGTTCCTTTACGGCGTCGGAGAGCCGAATTTCCTCAACAGTGATTCTTTCCGTCGCTGCCGAAACACATCCAGCTTGTGCTTTTGCTCGGGGGTGAGCATCGGATAGAGAGTCTCCAGAGCCTTATCAAACAAGATGATGTTATTGATTTGCTGGTCGCGCTGGATCGTTCTGATTCGCTCAATCACGTCATGAATGGCGGTGCGCGCTTGGGTCTGTTGAGAGGGGTCCAGTTTCAAATGCTTCGTCAAATTGCGAACCGCGGTCTCTTCCCATTGTTGTGGGACGCGTGTCCGTTGGTCGATCCGTTGAGAGAGGCCGAACACCAAGGTCAAGACCACTCCGCAAAGCGCTCCAATCAAAAAAAGGACAAGAAAAGAGATGGTCAGTTTCCAGCCGAATCCCATAGCACCTGCGCCACGTCATCTGCGGGATCCTGATCGTCCGTGCCCAAAGAGGTAATGGCATTCAAATTAAGGCCAACAATGGTCGCAAAGATGGCCAACGCCATCGAAACCGACAAGATCGACGCTCGGGATGCGGTTCTTTCCCGGTGTTGGATAAGCCGATAACGGGCGGTAACCCGTTCGGCAAAACCGGCTGGAAGGGGTGCAGACGGAGAAATGCGCGCACCTCTCGCTAGCTTAAAAAGAGGTTCCAAGCCGTCATCTTTCATTTCTCGAGCCGTTTGACAATAGAAGTGAGTTTTTGCCTTCCGCGGAAGGCTATTACCTTTACTTTAGACGCGGACCAACCGGTTAAGTCACATATTTCCGCCACCGATTTTTCTTCCAGGTGGAGCCAATTAATTACTGCGCGTTCATCCGGCTTGAGTGCCTGCATCAGGCGATCGAGTAAATCGCGAGCTTCTTCGGGGGATCGTTCCGGTGGAAGAATGGCTGTGTTTTTCAAATTGTCGAGCATCGCTTCCTGTTCCACGGTAAAGTCGGACCAGCGAAACTCGGGGCGAATTTTTTGCTTACGCAGATGGTCAATGCAGCAGTTCACTGCGATCCGCGATACCCAGTGTTCGAACGGCATGTCAGATCGAAACTGGTGCAGCTTTGAGAAGAGCTTCAGGAAGATTTCTTGGCAGAGATCCTCTTCCGCTTCGCGTCGGGGCAGGTGATTTCGCACTATGCGGATGATAGTCGGGTAAGTCAGTTCGACGAGGCGCTTGGAAGCCGCTTCGTCAGAATTTCTGACCTGCCTGATCAGGCTTAGTATTTCGTCCTCTGCCATCAATTGCTCGGCAATAAGCGCGATCTGTGACCACGTTTTAATCTTGTCATGCGTGTTGTACTGACTGCGGCTACTTAGTGGGTTGAGGCTTCACCAAATAGCCGCGATCGACCCGTGAAGGACGGATCGTTTCGGTTATTAACAATCGTACTTCAACAAAATGACCACATCGAAAATCGGACAGACGGTTAAATCATTCCTTGAGGAATTCAGAGACTTCGCCATGAAGGGCTCGGTCATCGATCTAGCCATCGGCGTAATTATCGGAGCGGCGTTCGGAAAAATCGTCAGCTCACTGGTGACTAACATCATCATGCCGCCGATTGGTCTGCTGCTGGGCAAGGTCGATTTTTCCAATCTGTTCATTAATCTGTCAGGCAAGCCGGTTGTATCGCTTAAAGAGGCTAGCGACAAAGGGTTGGCGGTTCTCGCCTACGGCGCGTTCCTTAACACCATGATGGAGTTTCTCATCATCGCGTTCGTCCTTTTCATCGTTATCCAACAGGTGAACCATTTTCGTAAACCGGCGCCTCCGAAAGGCCCTTCCGGGGAGGAAAAGCTCTTGGCGGAAATTCGGGATTTGCTGAAGGCCGAGCGAGACGGATCTGATCTGCCGGAGAAGCCTGCCGCGTAGGCCGCTTGAATCGGCGACACGGCGAAGGGGCGTGGAGACCGGTCGGCGATGGGCCGCCATACCATTATGAGGCTTTGCTGGACATTGGAGTTCAAAGGTTGCGGGCTACAACCGGGGGAAGGCGAGTTTCTTCAGATATTCTTGCGCCTTGCTTGCCGTACGCACATGACTCTGCGAGCTAAGACAAGAGTGCCGTCAAAATAAAGATCAGGAAGATCAGGAGGAAAAAGCTCCGGAAAAGCCAGGGCGGACGGTTGGAAGGCCCAGAGTACCAGATCAGGACCGCTGGGATGGCGACGATCAGAGCCATGAGAAACCAGGAAATCATAACATCACCAATGGACGGCGTTGTTATTAGGACGCTAGATGCGTGCCAACCCGTGCGCCCCGGCATCTCCCGGGAACAAACGGAATCAGGCCGGCGGTTTTCCCGGCTGAGTTTGCAAGGAGATCGAATCGGCTTGCAAAGTGCA
>DASTDH010000282.1:0-14039 GCA_035710445.1 Chthoniobacterales bacterium | reverse complement strand
AGCTCCATCTCAAATTGAGTTTAGTGCCGCGTGATCTGTACGCCCGCCATCTATCGCCGATTTTGAATCGGCCGCTGCTGCTGGCAATGAAATGGTTGGGCCCAACCCGCTACGAACCGATCCTGAAGAAATTCCCCAACGCCCACGAACTCTAAGTCGACGTCGCGTTCTTACCGGAGCACGCAAAGAGGAATTTTCACAAGAAGAGCGCAGAGGTCACTGAGATACAGTGTTGTGATGGTTACCCGTAAACCTGCGGGAATCGGCATTGGCCACCCTAGACTCAGCAGCGAAAATTGCTTCGATTTTGCTTCGCAACCCCTCCGTTACGTCTGCGATCTCCTGTAAGGAATCTCTTTGCGTGCTCCGGTAAGAAACGCGCCAGGAGACTTAAACCTTGGAGACTTCGCCGGAAGATACCGCCGGCTTCGGTTTGTCCTTATTCAAGTCTGGATCGAGAAACCCGAGCGCATGCGGCGGCTTGATGACGCGAACACCGGCCTTTTTCTGTTCTTCCAAGATCTGCAGATGCAGCTCGTGCATCTTCGTCCAATGGACCTTCGGCTTGTAGTGATGCTCGGCATGATAGCCGTTGTTGAACCAGATCAGATTATAAAGCTTGTCATAGCTGCTTACGCCCCAAGCCATCGGCTCATCCGGATTTCCACCAAAATGGCGGTAATAACCGTTCAGATAGGAAAGGCAATGGCCGAGATAATAAAACGGCAGATAAAACAGCATGAACTGCCAATTTAAGAAAAAGCCGATGATGACCAGGGTTACCCAGGAAGCGATTTCGAATATTCCCCAGTAGGCGTTGAAGGCGTTACGCTTTTTGACCTCTCTAAAGATCGCCTTGGGGTCATCGCGGAAATAGCTCAAAAAGACGTATGACCAGACATTCTCCGCTTCGTGATCGTGGCCATGTTTGTAGATGGAAATTGGATCGACGGTTTCGCCTCCTTCGTCCGGATAATCGCTGTTACCCTGATGGTGCTTAAGATGAATCAGGTGATAAAACTGTTGGGAGTACCCCATTGTCACCGACAATAGCCAACTGAAAAATCGGTTAGCCGGTTTCCACTTAAAGTACGGATTATGAATGAAATTGTGAGCGATCCCGTTGATATTCCAAGAGATACTGACGGAGTAAACCAAGCCCAGAATCGACATGATCCACAGCGGAGTGTGCGGGAATAAAAAGAACATCGAAATCACAAATCCGGTATGCGCGAGCATCGCAACTACCGGGATCCAGTCTTTATTAGAATGGGCCAAAATCTTCATATAGCCGTTGACACAACCACCATTATGGTAAACGAAAGGACTTGCAACCATCTTCCGAAGGTGTCGTCAGTAATTTACTGAGTTGTAATATTTTAAAATGCTCGTTACGTCCGACCGCGATACCTCTACGGGGCGACTCGATCCATCTCCCAAGCGCCCCTTCTTTTTCAACCCTTATCTCCAGATCGGAGTGAGTGTTCTGCTCAATGCAGCCGCTCAGATATTCATCAAGATCGGCACTGGGCACGCTCCCGATCAACCGATGCTTTCGATTTCCACCCTGACCTCAGGTGCAATGTGGCTCGGAATCGTGGCGATGGTGGTCGCTTTGGTTTCCTGGTTGTACGCGTTGCGGTCGGTTCCACTCACCATCGCCTTCACTTTAGCGGCCAGCACCCAGGTGATAGTTCCGCTGGGCTGTTGGATCTTTCTTGGCGAGCAGATCTCGCTGCTGCGTTGGGGTGGCATTTTCCTTGTCACCTTTGGGGTTCTGTTGGTTGCGCAACCGCTTTCAAAAGTTGAAGAGCGACTATGAACCCACTCTATTTTCTGCTGCTCCTCATCTCCAATGGCAGTGCAATCGCCGGTCAGGTCTTCTTCAAGCGGGGCATGGGCGACGCTGTGCAAATGGCGGGCTGGAAAAGAGCTTCCTGGGTCGGAACCGGAATCGCAGCGAAAGCCCTCAGTTTCTTTTGCTGGGTCCTGCTGCTATCCCGATTCGAGCTCAGTTATATCTATCCTTTTGAGGCTCTGGACCCGATTTTTGTGGCGTTGGCAGCCGCACTTTTTCTAAGAGAGAGGCTCAACTTCCGGCTGCTTTTGGGGATCTCGATTATTAGCGCTGGGATTGCGATTGTATCGATCACGTAGCCTGAATCGACTGTCCGCCGTGGCTTTGTTGGTGCAAGGCTTTTGTTTACCCCAGACTGGCGGAGGCGGACCGCAAATCCTCGACCGATTTGCGATCGATTCAGGCTTCTGAACCAATCAGAACCGGCCAGACTTGTTCGACCGCGTTTCGGTTTCGCTCGAAAGCAAACAACGGATCCGGTCGCAGTTTCTTTGGGTGATCCATTTGCGCAGTGCTTCTTTGGGTCCAGCGGGCATAACTGGCCGGCGAATGTGCGCCGCAGATATCTCCGCCGACCACCAACGACTCGAGCCGGATCCGGGCAATCGCCCAAACCAAGTCATCGACCGTGAAGAGTCCTTGTTCCCAATCGGTAATGGCGTCGTTTGGCGTCAAACAATCAAAGTCAACCGTAATATAAACGTGACGGCCCTTTAAGGTATGAACGAATTGCGTGAATTTACTGCGCCAATTCTCCGCGTTCATACCCGTCCAGCGCCGGCGCGCGGATTTACCGAATCGCTCAATCCAGGGCCAAACTTCCAACCTCCCCGATCGCAGCGACACATGGTTGGCGAACCAGCGATGCGGCGGGTTTAATTCGAAATTGGCGCAGCCCCAAATTGCCGCTCTGCTAATTGGTGCGCTTTCCAGAGCCCGATTCATCCAGGTTCCGCAGCACCAGGCAGGCGGTCGCGTGTCCCAGTCTGGATGATTGTCGAACGAAACGAGGATGAAAGGTTCGCGGACCTGACGAATCCAGAGAGCGGTAAGATGATGAAAATCGCCCGATCCATAGAGGGTAAAGGGAGTGGTCTTCGTTCCAATTTCTTCCCAGAAAGCGTTAACGATTCGAGCGGGAGCGCAATAACGGAGCTGCGGACCCCAGTTCCGACAATTCAGGATCTGTGGAATCGCGGCAGTTCCGGCCGGCCATGCGCCGTCAAGATCGATGATCTGAGAGCCCATCATTCTCGTCTGAGACTCGAATGAAATGACCAATAATAGATGACAGTATGACAAATCATTCCGACGGACCCTATTTGTCATTTGCTATTTGTCATTTGTCATCTCATTCGAGTCTCAGACGAGAATGACACTGCAAGACATTCAAGCTGCCAAGAAACGAATTAAGAGTGGACTCTATTATTCACCCTGCCCTCTTTCGGGGCAGCTCTCGGAGGTCGCCGGTGCGCAGATCTATTGCAAGCTGGATCATTTGCAGAGGACCGGCAGCTTCAAAGAACGAGGCGCCCGAAACGCACTTTTGCTCCTGGACTCGGCACGCCGCGAGAAAGGAGTAGTTGCGGCCTCGGCGGGCAATCACGCTCTTGGCCTCGCTTATCACGGCCGGTTGCTCGGTGTTGCGGTGACGGTGGTCATGCCGGAAACAGCTCCCCTGATCAAAATCACGAGTTGCCAAAGACTCGGCGCCAACGTGCTGATTCAAGGAAAGAATTTCGCGGAAGCACGCGCAGCGGCGGACCAACTGGTTACCGGTAGCGGCCTCACCTATATCCACGGATATGATGATTGGGAGATCATCGCAGGTCAGGGAACCATGGGGCTCGAGATTCTGGATCAGGTACCCGAGGCTGATGCGATCCTGGTTCCGGTGGGTGGTGGCGGTTTGATTGCAGGAATTGCGATGGCGGTGAAGAGCTTGCGGCCCGAAATCCAGATTGTCGCGATCGGAGCCGAAAATGCGCCCAGTTTTGCAGAGGCTATGCGGGCGGGGAAGCCGGTGCGGGTTACCAATCATCCGACGTTAGCAGATGGCCTGGCAGTTCCCGAAGTTGGAAACAACGCGTTCTCAGTGGCAAAACGCCATATCGATCACCTGGTTTGCGTTTCGGAAGATGAGATCGCCCTCGCGATTCTGCGAATCATCGAACTGGAGAAAAGTGTGGTTGAAGGTTCCGCGGCAGCGACTTTAGCGGGTTTACTCAGCGGCAAGCTGCCTGAGCTTGAAGGGAAGAAAGTGGTGCTTCCCTTTTGCGGGGGAAATATCGATCCCGGTATTTTGAATCGGGTCATCGAAAAGGGACTGGTAGCGGATGGTCGACTCTTTCGCTTCACCGCGACGATCAGCGATCGACCCGGGGGATTAGCGGCTCTAACTCAGGTGATCGCTTCGGTTGGGGCCAGTGTAAAGGAGATCACTCATGATCGCACGTTTGGCCGAGCGGAAGTGTCGGCCGTACAAGTTATTTGTATCGTCGAAACGCGAGATCGAGAACATATCGCTGAACTGCAGCAAGCTCTCCGGGCGAGCGGTATTCGGTGCAGCGAGGGCTGAAAGAGAGTGGGCGACGCGGCGACAAGGGCGACGGGGCGAGACGGCGAAATCTTCCCCGCGCGCAGTTTTACTGATGGAGAAGAAACGACCATTTCGATCGTCCCGCTCGGGACGGAACCATTTTCTTGCCCCATTTTCCAGGCCCGGAACGCCTTTTCAAGCGCGTGAATTTAGGGTGGAATTCGCAAGAGGCTTGGTAGATTGGGTGGCCGCTGCCAGCAACGGGTGAGAGACCGTAGGTGAGTGGAACTGTCCCGGAGGGACTTGATGAAAGTAGCCCAGCACCTTAGTGCTGGGTTAGCGTTTGAAAATAGGTGCCCGTCCCATAGGGACGCTCGATTGCGGATGCTCGCTGACCCAAGCGAAATTACAGGCCCCAACGTCACCATGTTCTATCGTCCCTGGCGGGACGGCCGGATCTTCGAAACGCGAAACCCCGCACTAAAGTGCGGGGCTACTATCTTTGTGTCCCCTGCCGGGACGCGCTCTCATTCATCGATTCACTCCCAGCACTAAAGTGCTGGGCTACTTTCACCGAGTCCCTCCGGGACAATTCTATTTTTCAAGGGGCCTTACCAATCGATCTCTTTTCGATCGCGGAAAAACTTGCCGGAAGACTCCCAGGGAGCCTCGGTTGCCAGCCAAACGGCGGTATCGGCACCTTCCTCCACTGACCTGGAGGCACCAGGACCGCCCATGTCCGTTCGTACCCAGCCGGGACACATCGAATTCACAGAAATACTTTGGCCTCGAAGCTTCTGATCCAGCATCAGAGTCACTCCGTTCAATGCCAGCTTGGAGAGACAATAGCTGGGAACATCGGCGGATAGGCCGTTGAGTTCGCCGTATCCACTGGAAACATTAATCACGCGCGCTGATCCTGCGTTCCTCAGATACGGCAAGAAAGCTTGGACCACCTGGAGGGCGCCGAATGTGTTGGTTTGAAACGTCGCCACCATTTGTTCGCGTGTAATCGTGAGGATGCTGGCACCTTCGTCCGGATAGATACCGGCGTTGTTTACGAGCACATCCAGGTGATCGTAGGTGTCTCCGAATTCTTTGGCTGCTTTTTCAATACTCGCGTCGTTGGATACGTCGAGCGCCTGAAAACCGACACTACCCCGCAGCTTGGAGACGGCGCGTTCGCCGGCATCGCGGTTTCGCGCGGCCAATACGACGTGGAAATCGCGCTTCGCAAGCTGTCTTACGATTTCAAATCCGATTCCCTTATTGGCACCGGTCACCAATGCGATTTTTTTGTAGGGCATTGATTAATGACCTATAGCCGATAGCCAATAGCAAATAACAGATCGTGGATTGTGGAATCGGAAATGCGACATCGACAATCCCAAATTGATTATTGGTTATCGATTATTGGCTACCGACTATTTCGTTTGCCCATTGACCCTGGTTGCTTGCTTTTTATAGTTGACTATCCAGTCAATCTTCCCAGGGACTATCTCTGACTCTATCTTCACACATTATGGCCCTCTCAATCGGTTCAAAGGCACCAGATTTCGCTCTCAGCTCAAAGGACGCCTCCGGCATTCGCTTGGTCAAGCTGAGCGACAACTTTGGCAAAAGGAACACGCTGCTGCTGTTTTTTCCGGCAGCATTTACCAGCGTTTGTACCACCGAAATGTGTGATCTAACGGAAGAGTTTGGCACCTACGAGGGGTTGAACACGGCGGTGTTCGGGATCAGTGGAGATAGCCCATTTTCTTTGGAAGCCTGGGCCAACCAGGAGAAGATTCGAATATCTTTGCTGAGCGACTACGATCATTCCGTCGCCCGAGCCTATGGGGTGGCGTACGACAGCTTCTTGCCGGCGGCGAATCTTCCATTGAGTGGGGTTGCAAAACGAGCGGCTTTTATCGTCGATCGAAACGGAATGATTCAGTACGCCGAGAGCTCCGACAATCCGAAGCAGCTGCCCAATTTCGATGCAATCCAGGCGAAGCTGAAGGAGTTAGCCTAAGTATGTCGATGCCGCAGGTGGTTCGCACATTTGGGTATGGAAAGGGCAAACAAGCCAGATACTATTCATTGCCCGCTCTGGAAGAAGCGGGCATTGCTCCGATAGCGCGGCTTCCGGTCAGTATTCGAATCGTACTCGAGTCGGTACTGCGCAACTGTGACGGAAAGAAAGTCACCGAAGACGATGTGAAAACCCTGGCCCGCTGGAATGCGAAGCAGCCGGCGGAAGAAGAGATTCCCTTTGTCGTTGCCCGAATCGTTTTGCAAGACTTTACCGGGGTGCCTTTACTGGTTGATTTGGCCGCCATGCGCGGCGCCGTAGCCCACCTTGGTCAGGATCCCAAGATTATCGAGCCGTTGGTGCCGGTCGATCTGGTTGTCGATCATTCGGTTCAGGTAGATTTTGCCGGAATCCCGGAAGCGATTGAGCTCAACTTGGAATATGAATTTAAACGTAATCGAGAGCGTTACGAATTTCTCAAGTGGGGCCAACAGGCGTTCAAGACATTTGGCGTGGTACCTCCTGGCATCGGCATCGTGCATCAGGTGAATCTGGAATACCTGGCGCACGGGGTGACCAGTTCTTCCTCGCCGGAAGGCGAAACTTGCTACCCGGATACCTTGGTAGGCACCGATTCGCATACCACCATGATAAACGGGCTTGGCATCGTCGGTTGGGGAGTCGGTGGGATTGAAGCGGAAGCTGGCATGCTGGGACAGCCGGTCTATTTTCTCACTCCAGAAGTGGTGGGAGTCCATCTTTCCGGCAAACTGAGGGAAGGCGTCACCGCCACTGATCTCGCCTTACGTATTACCCAGATGCTGCGAGCCGAGAAGGTGGTAGGCAAATTCGTTGAGTTCTACGGAGAGGGCGCTGCCTCACTACCATTGCCCGATCGGGCTACCATCGGAAATATGGCGCCGGAATATGGGGCCACGATGGGATTTTTCCCGGTGGACTCCGAATCGGTCAACTACCTGCGGATGACCGGGCGATCCGATGAAACGGTCGATCGATTCGAGAAATATTTTCGGGCGCAACAACTTTTCGGCATGCCAGCGCAAGGGGCGATCGATTACAGTGTCGACCTTGAACTTGATCTTGCATCAGTTCAGCCCAGCGTGGCCGGCCCCAAGCGACCGCAGGATCGGGTCGACCTGGAGTCGCTCGGCAAAACGTTTCACTCGCTTCTGAGTAAGCCGGCGGCCGAAGGTGGCTACGGCAAAGACCCGCAATGCCTGGCGGAGAAAGTGACGGTGTCGATGAACGGAAAGGAGCCGACGGCGACCCCGGATAAATCGGCGCCGATCGGCCACGGCAGCGTCTTGATCGCCGCTATCACCAGTTGCACCAACACCAGCAATCCGAGCGTGATGCTGGGTGCCGGACTACTGGCCAAGAAAGCGGTAGAACGAGGTATGAAAGTGAATCCTACCGTGAAAACCTCTTTGGCGCCCGGTTCGCGGGTGGTGACCGACTATCTGCAAAAGACCGGATTACAACCTTACCTGGACAAACTCGGCTTCAATATTGTCGGTTACGGATGTACGACCTGCATCGGGAACTCAGGCCCGTTGCACCCCAATATTGAGCAGGCGCTTTCCGACAGAGACTTTGTCGCCGCATCCGTCCTCTCCGGTAACCGGAATTTCGAAGCGCGGGTCCATCAAAGCATTAAAGCGAATTTCTTGATGTCGCCTCCGTTGGTCGTGGCTTTCGCTTTGGCTGGCCGGGTTGACGTCGATCTCGCACACGAACCAATCGGCCAGGACAAGAACGGCGACGACGTTTATCTCCGCGATATCTGGCCGACGCTGCAAGAAATCCGAGATACGATGGAAACTGCGCTATCACCGGAAGTGTTTCGCAAACTGTACGCGGATTTCGCCAGTCAAAATCCGAAATGGAACGAGATTTCCTCTTCGACCGGAGAGCTATATCAATGGGATGAAGGCAGCAACTATATCCATGAGCCTCCGTTCTTCGCCGGCTTCTCAATGGAGCCGGGGACAATCAAAGATATCCTTGATGCGCGACCTCTGGGAATCTTTGGTGACTCAGTAACGACCGACCATATCTCGCCAGCCGGAGCAATTAAACAGAGCTCGCCCGCCGGCCAATACCTGATCAGCCGCGGCGTGCAAGCGATCGACTTCAACAGTTATGGTAGCCGACGTGGTAACGATTTGGTTATGACCCGCGGGACGTTTGCAAACGTCCGGATCAAAAATCTGATGGTGCCCGGAGTCGAAGGCGGGGTGACGAAGCACTATCCAAGCGGCGACCAGCTTCCCATCTACGAAGCATCGGTCCGTTATCAAGAGGAGGGAGTTCCGCTGATAGTGATAGCCGGGCATGAGTATGGGACTGGATCGAGCCGAGATTGGGCCGCCAAGGGAACCCGACTGCTCGGAGTAAAGGTCGTTATTGCTGAGAGTTTTGAGCGTATCCATCGGTCCAATCTCGTGGGAATGGGTGTGCTGCCCTTACAGTTTCCGGAAGGGACGAATGCTCGATCGGTGCAATTGGACGGCTCGGAAACGTTCAGCGTCACCGGCTTGAATGAAGATATTCGGCCGCGCCAAAAGGTTCGGTTCACGATCAAACGCAAGGATGGCCGAAGCGAAGAGTTCAACGCGATTCTTCGGATCGATACGCCGATCGAAGTCGATTATTACCGCCACGGCGGAATCTTGCCCTACGTTCTGCGGGAATTGTTGAGCCGGTAGGGAGCGCCGGGAACGCCGGCGCTGCTGGTTGATCGCCGTCGGGCTAACGTTTCCCAAACCGGTTACAAAAACCGGCGTACAAGCGTAATTGCCACGATTACAATCGTATGACCAGGCTGAACCAGCACCACATCGACTATTTCTTCGACGTTTATGATGCCGAAGAAAAAAGGATGGAGACGTAGGGGTAGTCTCGATTTGAAGCGTTGTGAGGGCGTTGGCGAAGATCGATAGCGTGTCCCGCACATAAGGGGTAGCGGCGACTGTCCAACCGCGAGCTTCTGGACGCGACGAAACGCAAGATGCGCCGGAGCCCCTTGTCTTAAGCGATCAAAAATCGCAGTCGCCATCGTATGGCCGCAGTTTGACGCCCGGCGTTACGGCATTTGGTCTGCACGGTTCTATCCACGTTTGACGGGTATTTGCGAACGCTGCTAAGGCGACTGCACTTGACGGTCAGGTTCGCATAACTGCTTCGCTCGAGCGCGTTGATTGGGCGTGCGTTTAGCTTTCGGTTGGACAGTCGCCGCTACCGCTCCGTCCGTGCCTTATCTGGAAGCCGGACCCTCACGGGTGTTGCTTCAACGCCGGAGTTATCGTCAGGATCCGATATCGGTCATCGTTCGCCAGTTCGCAGGTTGCGTCGATCGCATAATCGGCACTGGGAACTCCTCCGGGTTGGGCAGATACGGAATCCAGCTGACCAAAGTTGCCGATGGCGCGGAGAATCCGCGTGGTAACGTGCCGGATAATTCCCTCCTCATGCAGCAAGAAGCGTGAGTTGCTCTGCCATTTCAGCGAATGAAATGCCACCTCTATTTTGGGCTCCACCAATGCCAATTCCGGAGAAACCCGCAGAAGGAGCGATGGACCGCTGACGGAGTAGGCCCGGTCGTTCTCGATGCGATAAATCGCTAGCCGGTTCAAGTGGCGGTGAACGCGGTACCAAAGCGCCAAGTGCCGCGAATCCGGCGCCCATTCGGCGTGGAACGCAGCGGGTGCAGTATCGAAGAATTCGGCGACTTCTTGAAGCGCGCCAAGATTCTTCTTGGTGTGCGCATTCACAAGAAAAATACCAAAAGAACCGCGTTCATCTTCATGGGCGGCTACCGAGTACGTCTGATTAGGTGACAACCCGTTTTCGATCGGGACAAACTGGCCAACCTGGTAGCGCCAGTCGGCGGTGGCGAGAGCGTCGGCGGCTAGCAGTAGGCAGCAAGCGCTCAGCAGTAAGCCTTTGGTTTTCCATGAGACTCCCAATAAAGCCCAGAATGCGGGTTTGCCGTGCACGCACCTCAGAGAGGACAAACGATCGAATTTGTGCCGCCACATTAAGCGCTTATTGCTTAGCAACGCACCGTCACCTGCCGGATGACCCATACGTTGGTCGGGATCACTTGGATGATCCAGTCCAGGGCCGGAGCAAAAGTCGGTTGTCCCGGCTCGCCGATCCGAGACGGCATTACCAACAGGTCTGCGCCGTTCGATTGAATAAACTCGCAGGCGGTGAAGCCGGTGTTTCCCCGAACCGCATGGGTATCGATATCCAAGGTTTTAGAAGTCAATGCGGTGACCAGAGCTTCGAGGTTTTGTTGAGCGGAGGGGGCATCGGTGCCCAAGGCTTTTTCTTTGGCTTCTGCGAAAGTGGTTTGCACGTGAAGCAGCGTCAGTTTTTTTGTGCCGATTCGTTCAGCCAAGCCGGCGCTCTGGTGAAATACCTGCCGGCTGAACGGACCAAAGTCAGGAATCGCGACAAAGACGTGGTCGGGTGGTGCGGCGCTTTCTTTCGGCTCGACAAATAGGAAAAGATCGCAGGGAGCCTCGCGCAAGAGGGCTCGGGCAACGTCCCCGGTGAAATTGCGGTGCACACTTTCTTGTTCCAGTGCGCCAGCAATCAGCAAATCGATTTGCTGCTCCGACTGGACATTCAGAATGGCCTCGGAGGGCTGCCCGACCTGGAAGTGAATCGGGGCGTCCTCCGATAGTTCCAACGATCTCAGCGCTTCACGAAAACGCTCCACTTTTTCAGGAGTCTCTTCGGCCGCATGAATTAAATGAAGGGGAACCTCAAACAGACCGCTGATGCGTCCTGCTTCTGCTAGCACGTCCCTAAAACGAGGTGAGAAAGTCGTTGCGACTCCGGCTCGGCGATACACGTAGGAGAACCTACTTTAGTTCAATTGAAGCAACAACCCGGATTCTCGACGCTACGCGAATAATCAATAGCCGATAGCGTGGCGCCTGGTTGGTTCAGGACATCGATAACAGTTTTGTTGCTCAAGGTGTTAGGAGTTTTGGTTGAGCTGCCCAGTTCTCAGTGCAGTGTTTGGTGTGTCGGATTATTGGTCGCCGGTTTTCTCTGCCGCGAACCGGTTAGGGAACTCAGCCCAGGTGTGTTTGGGATCCGCAACAACTGAAGCGCGAAGCGCAGATCAGATTTTAAGCCTGGGAGCCGTCGGACTTTGTGGTCCGAGACAATGGGAGCGCGAAGCTTAAATCTGGCCGGCGCTTCGCGCCTCAGTCGCTCCGGATCCCAAAGTCCGACAGACTCCAGGCTTAAATCTTATCTGCGCTTCGCTCTTTGGTAACCTCAAACCGCGTGGTGTGACCGATGTCCTGATCCAATCGCTTGGACCCTTTTGGCTATCACCTATTGGCTATCTGCTATTCGCATAGCGCTACGCCAGATACTTCCGGCGCAAATATTCGATGCGGTACTTTGCTTGGGTGGGTTCACCGGTAACCCGCGCCATCAAATCGTTGGGTAAAAACTTTTTACCTGGTCGGTGGACCTCGGTTCGCAGCCAATTCAGCAACGGCTGGTACTCTCCTTTGGCCAAGGAATCAGTCAGGCCGGCAACATGTTGCTCGGCGAAATTCATCAGTTGTGCGGCGTTGAGGTTGCCGAGCGAATACGTCGGGAAATAACCCAAAGCGCCCATGCTCCAATGAATGTCCTGTAAGACGCCGACGCGATCGTCGGGGACCTTCAGTCCAAAGAGGTCTTCGAACTTGGCGTTCCAGATTTCTGGCAAATCGCGCACCGCGATCCGGCCTTCGATCAGCCCGAGCTCAACTTCGAAGCGCAGCAGGACATGCAGATCATAGGTTACTTCGTCGGCTTCGACGCGAATAAAGGAAGGGGCTACCTTCTGTACACCGCGAACGATTTGGTCAATCCTGAAGCGTTTCAGATCCGGGAGATGCTCGGTCGCGACCGGATACCATCTTTCCCAAAAGGAACGACTCCGACCAACGTGATTTTCCCAGAGCCGGGATTGCGACTCGTGGATTCCCAGTGAAACTGCTGACCCGGCAGGCGTGCCAAACGCTTCCGCACGCAGACCTTGCTCGTACAATGCATGGCCAGTTTCATGCAGGATTCCATAGAGCGACGACTGAAAGAGCTTTTCGTCATAACGCGTGGTGATCCGATGATCGAAAGGTCCTAATGAGGTCGCGAACGGATGGGTGGTGGTATCGATCCGCCCCGCCCCGAAATCGTAACCGATCGCTTCGGCAATGATTCGATTAAATGCTTGCTGATGGCCGATTGGATAATTGCCGGTGAGCGATTCACCGTTTGAGCGGTCACCGATTCGCTGAACCAACTCTTTGAGAGCCGGTCTGAGCTCGGCGAATACCGGGGCAATGTATCCGGCGGTCGCTCCCGGTTCGTAATCTTCGAGTAGCGCGTCGTAAGGCGAAGCGCTAAAGCCATATCGCTGCGCTTTCTCAACGGTCATCGAGACAATCTTCTCGAGATGGGGTCGAAAGGCCGAAAAGTTGCCGGCTTGGCGCGCCTGCTTCCACGCTTCCCGGCTCAAGGCCGCCGTCCTTTCAAATTCTTCCACGAATTGCACCGGCAATTTGGTCGCGCGTTCATAGCTTCGGCTCCATTCGCGGATATTCACGCCTTCGTCAGACTCCGGTGGAAAGCCAGCCTGACGAGATGACTCCAGCCATTCTCCAACTAGCGGATCAGTGAAAAGTGCATGCGCTTTTGCTCCGAAATAACTGAGCTGTTCAGCGCGGTACTCGACGCCTTTTACCGGCAGGTAGGTTTGCTCATCCCACTCGAGCACCTGGGATGCGGACCTTAGAAGGGTTATCTCTTGCGTGCGATCCAGGAGTTGCTGATACGGCGTGACATCCATCCGACGACGATGAGCCAATCTCATTTCTGGAGCAAACTGGTTTTTCGCTCCAGAAAATGCGGGACGCGGATTGCGAACGAGTTGCGCAGGGAGAGTGACGCTTTCCGCAATCCGTATTCCGCATTTTCTGCCCTTGCTCTGGCTGCAGGGCATGAACTATAAACCGCTCCGATGGAAGCGATTTTTGGCATCGTCTTCGGAGTGATAGTGTTTCTACTGGTCTATTGTCTTCTCGGAGGCGTCTATACCGTCAACCAAAACGAGCGGGCCGTAGTTACGAATTTTGGACGGGCCGAACGCGTCGGTAAAAAAACCACACTGGACCTTCCAATCGCGGAATACCTGACTCCTGAGCACCGGGCGCGATACGAGTATCCGCAGATCCGGGTGATCGGTCCGGGAGGACCATATCTGCGGATGCCGTGGCAGCGTGTCTACAAAGTGAGTTTATCGATTCAGACGATAAA
This sequence comes from Chthoniobacterales bacterium, assembly GCA_035710445.1. Taxonomy (GTDB): domain Bacteria; phylum Verrucomicrobiota; class Verrucomicrobiia; order Chthoniobacterales; family JAFAMB01; genus DASTDH01. The sequence goes on along the minus strand of DASTDH010000282.1, from coordinate 272 downwards.
CGTGGCGTTTGATCCGGACGCCCCGGCCGCCAATGCCAACGGCACCATTCTTGAAGGGGTGACCAAGGACCAGTTGAACATCGGCTTGAGCGGGCAAATCCGATATAAAATAAGTGAACAGAATCTCTATGCTTATTTATTCGGCGTTAAAAAGCCGATCTCTCACGTCCTCGGTTACTTTATTTCGATCTTGCGTGAGCGGATCGCAAAATATGAAGCACCGATTGTAAAAGGTGAGGTGACCGCAACCGAAAAGAGCAGCGAAAGTTTAG
>DASTDH010000281.1:0-3483 GCA_035710445.1 Chthoniobacterales bacterium | reverse complement strand
CAGCTGATCCGTGGTGCGGAGCATCTCCAAGAATGCGGTCTCCTCCGGACAGGCCTTCCGGCGAACCTTCGTAGCGTGTCGAACCGCCGCTTTCATACCTCCTAACGATACTCGTTGCAACGATATTTGTCAATTGCGTGTCTGCCTCCGGTATGAACCGCAATCTGTCCGGTAAGCCGAAGGAGTCAATTCGGGAAGGTTTACACGCACAGGCAGCGACCGTGCGGTCGTTAAAGCGAATGCGCGGGCGAGGCGTAGATGCCGTCGTGTATCGACGTGGGTTTTTCACTGCTGCCAGCCGCCGCCGAGGGCGCGATAGAGCTGCACGAGGCTTTGGTATTCGTTGCCTCGTGCCTGCGCTAGGGTCAGCTCAGCGGAAAAGAGCGCCCGCTGGCCGTCGAGCACTTCAAGGAACGTCGTGGTGCCTCCCTTGTACCGCATGTTCGAGAGGCGGACGGACTCCTGCAAGTCCGCCACAGTATCCTCCTGGCGCACACGGACTTGATGGAGTTTTTCATAGCCGATGAGCGAATCAGAGACGTCGCCGAAGGCCTGTTGAATCGCCTGGCGGTAGGCGATGAACAGTTGCCGGTATTGCGACTCGGCCAAGTGCAAATTGCCCTTTAGGGTGCCGCCAGTATAGATCGGCTGAGTGACCTGGGCGCCGTAGGACCAAATACCAAGTTGCGAGGGCATGAGGCTCGAGAAGGTGGAGCTGCGTCCGAAGGCACCGCCGCCGGAACCGGTCAGTTCGATTTGCGGGAAGAACTGGGCCTTCGCGACGCCAATTTCCGCGTTTGCGGCAATGAGATTTTGCTCGGCCTCGCGAATGTCGGGCCGACGCTCGAGCAGCGACGACGGCAACCCTGGGGGTACCGCCGGGGGAAGCAGCTGATCGACCAAGGGAAGCCCGCGAGTAACATCGTGCGGATAATCTCCTAGCAAAATGCTGATGGCGTCCTCTTCCTGTGCGATCTGCCGTTCCAAGTCAGGAACCGTTGCGTTGGCCGTATCGAGTGTTTGCTGCGCTTGAAGCACATCAAGCTTTGTCGCCACGCCGTGATCTACGCGAAACTTGGTGAGCTTCACGGATTCTGTTTGCGAATTGATGGTGTTTTGCGTGATTTGGAGCTGCAAATCGAGTTGCAGCAGCGAAAAGTAGTCGCTGGCCACATCGCTCACCAATGTCAGTATCACAGTTTGCCGCGCAGCCTGTGTGGCCAGCAGCTCGGCACGCGCGGCTTCGGTGGCGCGGCGGAGTCTGCCGAAGAAGTCCAACTGAAACGTGGCGTCGGCGGCCAGCGTGAGGAAGTTAAACCTGGTTTGAAAGTTGCTTTCTTTTCCGCCGGTGAAAGTGCCGCCCGCCGCGACTTGCGGGAAGAGGCTGGAGCGCGTGATGGCAAGGCGGGCGCGGGCGGCATTAATACGTTCGGTCGCAAGCTGGAGGTCGTAATTTTGCTTGAGCGCCGTGCGAATCAAGTCCTGCAGCTGTGGGTCCTGGAACACTTGCCACCACGGAAGATCCGCATAAGACGCGGCCTGGGCCTGAAGCTGAGGATTTTCAGAGAGGTCGCGGTATGCGGTTGGAGTCTGGACGACGGGGCGACGATAATTGGGACCAACTTTGCAGCCGACGAGCCAAGCGCAAGCGACGACAGGAATTAGGGATTTAGCGAGCTTCATGAGAAGCAACTCCGCGTGTGGTTGATTTCGAGCATCAATCTGAATTCTTCAATGAATTTTTCAATCGCCCGGCTGCGGGTGGGGTGCAGGCGCAGCGGGAAGCGTTCCTAAAGCCGGTTCTTTACCCGCACCAGACCATTTTTCGACGAGGTAAAAAATTGCCGGGACGAAGAAGATGCCGATCGCGCTAGCGGCGAGCATTCCGCCGATGACGGTGGTGCCCATAATTTGTCGCGCCACGGAACCGGCGCCAGATGCGGTCCACAGCGGCACGCAACCGAGAATGAAGGCGAAGGACGTCATGAGGATGGGGCGGAGGCGAAGCCTGGCGCCTTCGAGCGCGGCATCCACCAGTGGCCTGCCCTTCTCGAACTGCTCTTTGGCGAACTCGACGATCAGAATCGCGTTTTTGGCTGCCAAGCCGATGAGCATCACGAGTCCGATCTGCGAATATACATCGGTCTCTATCTGAACCATGTAAGGCGGCACGAAAAAGCCGAGCAGCACGCGGCGCAACCAAAGGATCGCAAAGGCGCCAAACACCGCCACTGGCGTGCTGAGCAACACGCTAAAGGGCAGCGACCAGCTCTCGTATAGAGCGGCCAATATGAGGAAGACGAACAATAGGGAAATTCCAAAGATCACCGAGGCGGGCACACCCTCACGCGCTTTCTGTTCCTGAAATGACATGCCGGAATAGTCGAAGCCCATTTCCCGCGGCATCGTCTGCTTGAAAACTTCCTCGAGTGCCGCCGTAGCCTGATCCGCGCTGTAGCCTGGAGCCGCGCCGCCGTTGAGCTGTGCGGAACGGTACTCGTTGAATCGCATCGTAAATTCAGGACCGGAGCGAGGTTTCACTGTCACCAGTGAGGAAAGCGGGACGTTCTCGCCCTTGTTGTTGCGCACGTAGAACTGCCCGACGTTTTCCGCCTTGGCGCGGTCTTCGCCCTCGGCTTCGATGTACACCTGCCACTGTCGGCCAAAGCGGTTGAAATAGTTGATGAAGTAGCCGCCCATGAAAGCCTGAATTGTTTTGTAGACGTCGTTCAGTACGACTCCTTGTTTCAGCACTTTGTCGCGGTCTACATCGAGAAATTTCTGAGGCACGCTGGGCAGGAAAGTGGTGCTGAGTTGGGCGATTTCGGGTCGCTTTCGCGCAGCTTCCATGAAAGTGGCAAGATTTTTTGCGAGGAACTGAACGTCGCCGCCCGAACGGTCTTCGAGGATAAAAGTGAAGCCACCTGAAGTTCCGACGCCCGGAATGGCGGGCGGAGAAAAACCGAAGGCAATTGCCGCAGGCACCTTGCTGAGCTCGAGATTGAGATGCGCCTTGATAGCTTGCAATTGCTCGGCTCTCGAAGTGCGCTCGTCCCACGGCTTGAGAGTCACAAAAAAGAACGCGTTGTAAGTTGTGCGTACGAAGCTGAGCAAGCTAAAGCCAATGACGCTCGTGGTGTACTGGACGCCGGGAGTGTTGGCCAGGATTTTCTCGACATCCGCAGCGACGGCGCTGGTACGTTCCAAAGAAGCGCTGTTCGGAAGCTGCAGATTAATGTAAACGTAGCCTTGATCCTCATCAGGAAGAAAGCTTGAGGGAACGCGGTTCGCGAAAAATCCCCCTGCGATGCAAAATCCTACAAGCAAGACGACTGCGACCAGGGTCTTTTGAATAAGCACGGCACTCCAACGCACATAGCCCTCCGTGGCTCGTTCGAAAGTCCGGTTGAACCAGTCAAAGAATCTCCGCAGGAGCCCGCGGCTTGGCTCCTTTGGTCGGAGCAGGAGGGCCGCAAGCGCGGG
>DASTDH010000280.1:0-20031 GCA_035710445.1 Chthoniobacterales bacterium | reverse complement strand
CTGAAGCACCGGTGAAAACCCAGGCCGGAGCCGGCTCTCATAGGCACTAACGGTTCGATCTGACGGTCCTTTCGGACCTATGCGCCTAATAAATTCATAAACCCAGGCTAAAGCCTGGGCTATGTTTTCAAGGCCCTTCGGGCCGTCGGCCAAGAGCCGAACTAAACGTGAAACATCCGGCTCGGGAACCCGTAACCCGCAACCCGTAACCTGTAACTTGTAACCGCTACCCCTTCAGCACTGCAGCGTATCGTTCGGCGACATCATCCCAATTGATCACGTTCCAGAACGCTGCGATGTACTCCGGTCGACGATTCTGATGCTTCAGATAGTAGGAGTGTTCCCAAACATCGATTCCAAGAATCGGCACTTCTTTTTCATTCTTTTTTGAGATTGGGCTGTCCTGATTGGGCGTGGGAGTGATCTCCAAGTCTTTGCCGTCCACAACCAACCAAGCCCAACCGCTGCCGAAGACCTTAGTCGCCGCTTCGGTCAATTTCTTTTGAAAGTCCGGGAAGCTGCCAAAAGCAGTATCGACCGCTTTTGCCAGGTCACCGGTTGGTTTGCCGCCTTCGTTCTTTTTCAGGAATTTCCAAAAGAGAGAATGATTGTAATGACCTCCGGCATTATTGCGAACCGTGGTCCGAATGTTTTCCGGAAGCGTGTCCAGGCTCGTCAACAACTCTTCCAGAGAGAGTTGTTGAAATTTCGGATCCGCGCCGGCCAGGGCCTTATTCAGATTGTCCACGTAAGCAGCATGATGCTTATCGTGATGAATCTGCATGGTCATCGTATCGATGTAGGGCTCGAGCGCATCGTAGGGATAGCCGAGATCGGGCACTTTGTATGGATAGGTGAGTTTGGCAATTTCGGTACCGGTTTCAGCCCGGGAAAACGTTGGAGCCAGGGAAATAGCGCCAACAGCCAGCGCCACTGTCTTGATTGCAGAACGTCGAGTCATCATAAGTTTAGATCATGCAATAGGTACATGTTACTAATGCTGCCGGACCGAATCGGCGGCAATGCCTTTGTACCCGAGCAGCAAGTCCAGCGCTGTCGACCGATTGCCAAACAAGTGCGGAACAGCTTTACCGTTTTTCGCGATTGAACGGCAAAGGTAGCCCCCTTATAGTCACGAGCTCGTTTTTATGAAGACTCCTGCTACGTCCGCCTCTACCAATGTGCGTCAAACCCCCGAACGGGGCGCAACCATGAACGGCGCCGAGATCCTCGTCGCTGCGCTTGAGCGTGAAGGCGTAGAGGTAATTTTCGCGTATCCAGGAGGCGCCAGCATGCCAATCCACCAGGCATTGACTCGTTCAACCAAGATCCGCACCATCCTCCCGCGGCACGAACAAGGTGGCGTCTTTGCGGCGGGCGGATATGGGAGAGCAACTGGACGCGCCGGCGTCTGCATGGCCACTTCCGGACCCGGGGCGACCAATCTTGTGACTGGCATTGCCGACGCTTACATGGATTCCGTTCCATTGGTCGCAATTACCGGCCAGGTGCCCCAGGAAATGATCGGTCGAGGCGCCTTTCAGGAGACGGATGTGTTCGGGATGACGTTGCCCGTGGTCAAGCACAGCTATCTGATCATGGATATCCATGAGATCCCGCGTGTGGTGAAAGAAGCGTTTCACATCGCACAGACAGGGCGTCCTGGGCCAGTGGTTATCGATATTCCCAAAAACATCCAAAACCAAACCGCCCAACCGATCTTTCCGCAGGAGCTAACTCTACGTGGCTACACGATTCCGGCCCAACCAGACCCGGTTGCACTGAACGAAGTGATGGGCCTCATCAAATCAGCTCAGCGTCCAATGATATACGCCGGCGGGGGTATCATTTCTGCACATGCTGCCGAGGATCTTCTGGAATTTGCTGAGCGCAGCCAGATCCCGGTCGCCACTACGCTGATGGGTATCGGTGGCTTTCCGGAAAAACACCCACTTTCACTCAAATGGTTGGGCATGCACGGAACCGTGTATGCCAATTGCGCCGTAAACGAGGCGGATTTATTGCTGGCGTTCGGGGTCCGTTTTGACGATCGGGTGACCGGTAAGGTGGAGAAATTCGCTGAGCATGGGACGATCATTCATATCGACATCGATTTCTCCGAACTGAACAAGAATAAGGTGGTAAAGCTCCCGATCCATGGGGATATCCGGCATGCGCTGAAGGAATTGAATCGGTTGCTGGCCGAGACCGGACACCAACGGGAGTCGACCAATTTTACCCTCCATGGATCCTGGTACAAAAAGATTGATGCCTGGAAGCAACGCTACCCGCTCGACTTTAAAGATACCGAGGACACGATCCAACCGCAGTATGTGATCAAACTTTTGGACGAAATGACCAAAGGCGAGGCCATCATCACTACCGGGGTTGGACAACACCAAATGTGGGCCGGCCAATACTATAACTTCAGTTACACTCGGCAGTTCCTTACCTCGGCGGGACTTGGAGCAATGGGATTCGGTTTCCCGGCAGCAATCGGGGCGAAGGTGGCTTTTCCGAACCGACAGGTAATCGACATCGACGGCGATGGTTCATTCTTGATGAACATTCAAGAACTAGCTTGCGCCCACATCGAGAATATTCCAGCCAAGGTCATTATTCTAAATAACCAGCACCTGGGTATGGTCGTGCAATGGGAAGACCGCTTCTACAATAGCAATCGTGGCCACACGTTTCTCGGAGATCCGAAGGATCGGGAACGAATTTATCCGGATTACGTCGAGATTTGCGCCGGCTTTGGGGTAAAGTGCGAACGAGTCTTGCACAAAAGGGATCTGCGCGCCGCCATTCAGCGGATGCTTGATGCAGACGAATGCTATCTCTTGGATGTGATGGTGCCTTACACCGAGCACGTGCTACCGATGATTCCGGCTGGCAAAACCTACCGCGACATCATCATCGACGACCGGCACGGCAAGTTCCAAGGCTGAGGATAGTTACAGGTTGCGAGTTGCAGGTTACAAGTTGAGAGCTTGCCGTGCTCTTGACATCATCAACTTACGCCCATTTTTTTCGGGTCGATGCCTCGAAACAACCTGTAACGTGTAACTTGCAACTTGTAACCTGTAACCTTCTCGCATGGAAGAAAACGAGCTACTCGCCATCCGGCGGCAAAAACTCCAGCAACTGATCGATAAAAAAATCAACCCGTTTGGCGGCCCGTTCGACGTTTCCGGCTCGATCTCCGAAATCCGCGATGCTTTTGCTGAAGATAAGCAAGTCCGTGCCGCCGGCCGCATCACCGCCCATCGAAATATGGGCAAGAGCCAGTTTCTTGACCTCAGCGATGTCACCGGCCGAATCCAGATTTTCGTGAACTTGAAGGAATGCAGCCCGGAAGATGCAGACACTTTTCAGCTGCTCGACCTGGGGGACTTCATCGGAGTGGAGGGAGTATGTTTTGTCACCAAGACCGGCGAGCCAACGATCCGCGTGGCTCGATTCCAAGTTCTGACGAAAGCCCTTCGTCCATTGCCGGACAAATGGCACGGTCTGACCGACGTCGAAATTCGCTATCGCCAGCGCTACCTCGACCTGATTGCAAACCCGGATTCGCGGAGGATTTTTCTCCAACGCAGCCAAGTAATTCGGGAAATTCGCGAATTTCTCCACTGCCGCGGTTTTGTCGAAGTCGAAACCCCAATGATGCAATCGGTCGCCGGAGGAGCCGCCGCTCAGCCGTTCCAGACCTATCACAATGCGCTCAACATTGACCTCTATTTGCGCATTGCGATCGAGCTTTATTTGAAAAGGTTACTCGTCGCCGGTTTCCCGAAAGTATTCGAAATGAATCGGAACTTTCGGAATGAAGGCATCTCGCGACGGCACAATCCCGAGTTCACGATGTTGGAGGTCTACTGGGCCTACACCGATTTTGGACAGGTGGCGGAACTGGTAGAAGAACTGATCTGCTACCTCGCGGAAACGGTCATCGGAACCCTCGACATCGAGCACCGGAACAATGATGGAGTGGTTAAACGCGCGATCCATCTGCAACGCCCCTGGCGTCGCGCCCGCTACACTGATCTCATTCGAACGATCGATGCCGGCTGGTTCGAGCGCTCGCGCCAGGCGAAGATTGCTAAATGCCGGGAGCTAGGTGTGGAGATTCAACCGGCGATGCAAGAGTTTGAGATTACCCAGCAAGTTTTCGAAAAGCTGGTCGAAGAAAAAACGATCGACCCGCTTTTCGTGACTCACCTCCCGACCGAATTGGTCCCGCTGGCAAAACAGAATCCCGCCAGTCCGGCCGAGGTCGACGTCTTTGAATTAATCATCAATGGTCAAGAGATCGCTCCCGGATATTCCGAACTGAACGATCCGATCGTCCAACGTCAGCGGTTGCTCGAACAAGCCGGTGAAGAAATTCAAAAACTCGATGAAGACTTTCTGTTGGCTCTGGAGTATGGAATGCCGCCGGCTGGAGGGGTAGGAATTGGTATCGATCGGTTGATGATGTTATTGACTGGAGCGGAATCGATTCGGGATGTGATTCTTTTTCCCCATTTGAAACCGAAGAGCCAGGAATGAGCGCGTCTGCAACCGTGGACGAGGAATTCGCGCCGGAGGCGAGGAACGCAAACCAGTTCAGCCTCTACAATCAGCTTAATTTCCAGATCACCCTGGGCGCACCGATGATTTTGTACGCCAAGTCGCTCGGAGCCAGTTCAACTACCATCGGCATCGTGGCGGCTCTCGCCCCACTCCTTACCGTTCTGCAATTGCCGACGGCCTATTTCATACCGAAGGTCGGTTATAAGCGGTTTGTACTATTGGGATGGTTCTCCCGCACGGTTATCATGTTTAGCCTGGCGTTACTCCCGCTGGTTACTGCTCTGGATCCGGCAACCAAAATCAGTCTGATGTTAATGTGCCTCTTTTTGTTCAATGTTCTCCGGGGAATTTCGACCGGCGCCTGGCTCCCCTGGTTAACTTCCTTGATCCCGGAGAGCTCGCGCGGCGCCTTTCTCCGGCGAGACCAAACCTTCATGCAGATCGGCGGCGTACTGGCCATGGCGCTTTCCACGTTTGTGCTTTGGCGCGAGGCGCACCCAGGGAACTTTTCATTCCTGTTCCTATTGAGCGCTTGTGCCGCAACCCTAAGCCTCTTCTTCATCCGGCGCGTGCCAGATGTAGCGATCGACGAACAGATGCGCAGTTCGGGCCAACCGGTACCGTGGCTCGCAATCCTTCACCATCCGCCGTTCAGTAAGCTGCTGATTTTCAATGTGGTGTACAATTGGGTGGTCGGAGGATTAGCTGCATTTGCTATTGGGTTTCTCCAGAGTCGAGCCGGCTTCGCCGACGGCGCCATCCTCGCTTGCAGCCTCCTCTCTTTTGTTGGAGCCTCAGCCAGCGTCTCCAGCTTTGGGGAACTGTTAAACCAAGCCGGCAGTAAGCCGATCTTGCGGATCGCGATCGTCTGCTATCTTTGGGCAGTACTTTGTTGGGTTTTGCTCTCCAGCAACCTCTTATTCAGCTCAACGTCGGTAGTCGCGATTATCTATTTCATCATGGGCATAGCCGGTGGACTTTTCTCAATCGCCAATACCCGGATCGCCATGGACACGATGCCAGTCATGGGCCGCAATCATTTCTTCTCTTTGTTCACCGTCTTTTCCTCGCTCAGCCTGGGATTTGCTCCGATCGCTTGGGGCATATTTCTGGATTTGTTGGCACACTTCGAAACGAAAATCGGCGCGTTCGAAATTAATCGGTACAGTCTTTACTTCTCCCTTTTGGTAGTTCTGGTGATCGTAACGTTTGTTTTGGCTAATCCGTTGGTCGAGAAAAAAGGGCAACCATTTTCGCTGGCTCTGCGCGATGCGGTGATCTACTCGCGTCTGCGACTCTTTACGCGGTTTCTTAACCGGTAAGCCAGATCCTATCGAACGAATGAACGGGACCAACCTTTGATCCATCGTGCCTAATCGAATCCGCCTGCCTTTCAGCTACTTCATTGCGCTTCGCTATCTCAAACCGAAGCGCACTTTTCTTTCTCTGATCACCGTAATTTCGATCGCCGGGGTTGTGCTCGGTATCGCGGTGTTGATTGTGGTGATTTCCGTCTTCACCGGGTTTGAAAGGGAGATCGAAGCCAAAATCATCGGTTTCGATGCAACCATGGTCGTTAACGCAAACGGACAAGGACCCAATGGCGGTTTTATCACCAACTGGCGAGAGCTCCTCAAGACGATCGAAAAAGTCCCCGGAGTGGTAGCGGCCGCGCCGGCGATGCAGGGTCCGGTTGTCGCCGAGTCACACGCCAATGGCCAGAATCTCCGGATGACTCCTTTGATCCGCGGGATTGAACCGAATACTGCCAACAAGGTCGCTAATTTCGAATCGATGATCGTCGACGGAAAGATGGATCTGGATGGCGATACCTGCGTCGTTGGATCCGATCTGGCTGCGAACCTGCAGATCTCGGTTGGGGACACACTCACGCTTTATTCGCCAGGAAATATCAACAACATCATCAACCTGCTGCGGGAGGTTAAGAACGATCCGGGCAACAGAGAGAAAGTGCAACAAGCGATCGATCTGTTGCTTCCCACCGATCTGACGGTAACGGGAATTTTTAGCTCCGGCCGCTATCTATATGATTCCAATTACGTGCTCGTCCCGCTCCATATCGGCCAAGAGCTCTATCAATTGGGAGATTCAGTCCATTTCATTGGGATCAAAACGAGCAATCCGTTCGCAGTGGAACAAGTAAAGCAGCGTTTACGTGCGCTACTGCAACCGCCGCTGCAAGCAACCACCTGGATCGATCAAAACAAAGAATATCTGGACGCAATTCGCGTAGAACGAACCACGATGTTTTTCGTACTTCTCTTCATTGTGGTGGTAGCGGCTTTCGGCATCATGAGCACTCTGATCACCACAACGGTGCAAAAGACGCGCGACATTGGGGTAATGAAAGCTCTGGGATCTAAAGTGAACCAGATCCTCTGGATCTTCCTCGCTCAAGGAATGATTATCGGATTTTTCGGTACTTTGATCGGGCTTGGCACCGGAATCTTGGCTGTCCAGTATCGGAACCAGCTCCGGGATTTCCTGTCTTCGACCTTCCACATGCAGTTATTTCCGGCCCAGGTGTACCAATTTGCGGAAATCCCGGCCCAAATCGTGCCAAAAGACGTCGCGTTTATCTGTTGTAGCGGATTCGTTATTTGTACAATTGCGGCTTTGATCCCCGCCTACTTCGCAGCTCGCCTGGACCCGGTAAAGGCCCTGCGGTTCGAGTGACCGAAAGGTATCGCTCTGACAAGATCAGTGCTCAGCCTGGCCGGGATAGGACCTATAAGACCTATGTGACTCTAGGATCGCCAGGCGCCTGCCCGGGCGCTTCCCAGATTCCGTCCCGATGCGAGCCTGCTCTCGGATCCATTGATTACCGATCACTGATTACTGATTGGTCGTGACGGTTGTCATTAAATGTGAGAAAGTTAGCAACGTCTTCTCTAGATGATCAGCGACTGGGAAAGCTTCGTACAGAGTCATTCCGACGACATTTCGGAGGAACTTGATCTCGATTCTGTGCGCCCAGGCGATACGCTTCGCGTTGTGACCGACCATACTGACTATGTTTTTGAGATCGTTGAAGGGTCGGACGCGGAGCTGCACACCTCTCGTCCCGATCGCCCAACCGGGCGTGTGCGCATCGCCGGCTGCGGATTCGCTTTCTCTACCACATTCAAGCCGCGTCGCTTATTCTGTGGAGGGCGCCTGGAATTCACGTTTTTTCGTGACGCAGAACCGGCCCGATTCCGGACCACCTCGATCAACGCAATCTTTCATAGCCACCAGAATGAGCAAATCGCGCGGATGATGGTCTAACCGGTAAGAGTTGCGGGTTGCACCTTGCCGATTACAAGTTATGCGGATTCATTGCTCTATTCCATGTTCGTCGTTCGTTTTTCCGCCAGGGCCCTTTTTCTTGTGGCGGCCGGCATCTTTACGCCTAGTGTTTCCGGCACAGTGTACCCTTTCTGCCCCACTATCGGTTATCGAGTATTCGCCACGGGCTATTGCCGCAGGAGGCGGTAGGCGACCATGACCAGGAGGGATTTCTTAAAGATCACACGCAACGTTGCCGTTGGATCGGCCTTGGCGGGTGGTCTTACAGCTACCGGATACGCAACCCTATTCGAACCGAATCGGCTGAAAATCAGCCGGGTCAACGTACCAATCAAGCGGCTGCCGCCCGGCTTAGACGGTCTAAGAATCGTTCTGATGAGCGACTTTCATCTCTTCCCTTTTACTTCGGCCGATTTGATTCAAAAGGCAATTCGCCAGGCAAGCACGCTGCAGCCCGACATCGCTCTATTCTCCGGCGATTTTGTTTACTCGGAAGCGGAGGCTGCATATGAGCTTTCTCCGATTCTCGCGCAGTTGAACTCTAAGCTCGGTTCTTTTGCAGTGCTCGGGAACCACGATCACGTAAAAGGTGCCGGAATTGTTCAGAACGCGCTGGCGCGGTCAGGAATCGAGGTATTGAACAATCGAGGTGTGACCTTATCGATCGGTCCGAGCGGTTTTTACCTGGCAGGGGTGGATTCGATGGCGGCTGGAAGCCCCGACGTGCGCGCGGCATTTTCCGACCATCGAGGCAATACACCCACCCTGGTCTTGGCCCATGAGCCGGACGCCATCGATTACTATTCGCAACGGGCGCCGATCGATCTACAGCTCTCCGGGCATTCGCATGGCGGGCAAATCCGCCTTCCGGGTGTTGGTCCCATCATTTTGCCGCCGTGGGGTCGCCGGTACCCAAGAGGCCTTTATCAGGTAAACGATTCCCAATTGTTTACCAGTCAGGGAATTGGCACCGTCGACCTGCCGGTCCGGATAAATTGCCCTCCCGAGATCGCAGAAATCACTCTGACCGGCTGATGATACGCCGGCATCGCCGCGACCGGCGTTATCGCCGAGAAAGGCAACCCGGCAGAACGCGCTCGCGAAATTCGCAGACGCCTGTTCCAGGCGCTCACCGTGTTCCGATCAAAGCAGGTGATACGGATCGACATCTACCGCAACTTGCACTTCGTCGGGCAAGGTCAATCGATCTAAGACCTGTTTGATGTAGGCCGACAGTAGTTTCGCCTTCCGTGTTCGCAACAAGATCTGGAAACGATAATAGGTTTTCGTTCGCTCGATCGGCGCGGGGACTGCCGGATGCAGTGTCGTCGTATTGTCCAGTTGTTCTTCTAAGCGCCGATGAACGGTTTGGGCGGTAAACTCGGCCAGTCGCTGATGTTTGGATCGGACTTGTACCAATATCAGGTGAGCGTACGGAGGATAGTCGCAGCGTTCGCGAAATTCGCTCTCCTGCTCCCAGAAACCGTCAAAGTCATGATGGCGTGCGAACTGGATCGAGGGACTAAACGGGGTAGCTGTCTGCACAAAGACTTCCCCAGTGATCTCGCCTCTTCCAGCCCGGCCGGCGACCTGGGTGAGCAACTGGAAGGTGCGCTCGCCGGCTCGAAAATCAGGCAAGTGCAAGCCGATATCCGCGTTGATAATTCCTACCAGAGTGACATTGGGAAAATCGAGGCCCTTGGCGATCATTTGCGTGCCGATGAGAATATCGATCTGGCCGCTCCGAAAAGCGCCGAGGGTTTGTCGATAGGCATCTTTGCGGACCATGGTATCCGAATCCATGCGCCCCAGTCGGGCTTGGGGGAAAAGCTTCTGCACAACCCCTTCGACTTTTTCTGTGCCAAAACCGGAATAACGTATAGTGGGGTCCGAACATTCCGGACACTTCCTGGGTGCTAGTCCGATATGTCCACACAAATGGCATTTCATCCGCTGCTCCGCTAAATGAAGGGTCAGCGGGATACTGCAGTTTGGGCATTCACAAACGTACCCGCACTTGCCACAAACCAAGGACGAAGCGAATCCGCGCCGATTCAGAAACAGAATCGTCTGCTCGCTGCGTTGGAGGCGTTCCTCGATAGCCAGCCCTAACGCACGGGAAATAATCGGATGATGTTTAGCTCGGGCGAACTCCTGTCGCAGATCGACGATACGGATCATCGGCATTCTCCGATCATCGACCCGAGCAGTCAGGCGGAGTAACCGATATTTGCCGGTTCGCACGTTGTGAAAACTTTCCAGCGAAGGTGTGGCGGAGCCCAGCACGACCGCACATCTTTCGATATGCGCCCGCATTACCGCAAGATCGCGCGCGTGATAGCGCGGAGTTTCCTCTTGTTTGTACGAAATCTCATGCTCTTCATCGACGACGATCAATCCAAGTTGATGTACGGGCGCGAATACAGCGCTGCGCGCACCGATCGCCACTCGAGCGGTACCACGATGCAGACGGTGCCATTCGTCGTGCCGCTCCCCGGCAGAAAGATGACTATGCAACACTGCGACCAACTCCCTGGGAAAACGCGCTTTAAAACGTTCTACGGTTTGCGGTGTAAGCGTTATTTCCGGCACCAACACAAGCGCCCCACGACCCAGATCAAGACAGTTTTGAATCGCCTGCAAATAGATCTCGGTTTTTCCGCTACCGGTCACTCCATGCAGCAAGATTGGTTTTCGATTCTCTTCCCGGATCGTTGCAATGATGACGGTCAGAGCGGCGGCTTGGGCCGGATTAAGCGGAATCGGTTGGGTGGGAACATATTGATCGGCGCCAAACGGGTCACGATCCTGGGTCTCAAAGCCGACCTCTAACCAGCCTCGCTTGACGAGTTGCTGGATCGTCCGATCAGTGGTTTTTCCCTGTTCCACCAAGTCGCTCCACCGAATTGGATCGGTTTCGCTCAAGAGCAATTGAAAAATCTCTGCCTGCCGTGGCGCCCGGACTGCCAGCCGCTCCAGCTCGACCGGATCAGGACGGTGCGCGACCTGTATGATGCGAGTCCTCTTGAAGCCTAACGCGGCGTGGCGAATGACCTGCGGCAAGGTAGAACGAACGGCAGCTTCGACCGAACAACAATAATACTCAGACATCCATCGCGCGAGACAAAGCAATTCCGGATTCAGCGTCGGCTTCTCCGACAAGAGCTGAGCAATCGCTCGCGGATTCGGCGCATCCGTTTCGTCGAGTATCGCAGTAACGGTTGCCAACACTTCCCGGTTACGCAGCGGTACTTTGATTCTTGAACCTACATGGACCTTGCTTTTCCAGGCGGGGGGGATGAAATAATCTAATTCCTTGTCGGTCGGGTCGTCAGTAATGACTCGCGCATACCGCTGCATGGTTCTTAGTGTTAGTTTAATGGTCTCTAAGTCAGAGCGAAGTCAAAACGTATTTACCCGGATGCCCGCGGCGGCCAAATTCTTGTTCCGGCTAGCTCTGGTTATCGTTTTATCGGGCGTCGCGGCCGTATCCTACCTCATTGTTCGCTCCAAGGATCCACTTTATGTCGTGCGGGAGATCAAGAATTGGGGTGACTACCATCGGTTTGACGCGCTCATCACCAAAGTTGCTACCGAACATAAGCTAGACCCGCGACTGGTGAAAGCGGTGGTATGGCGAGAAAGCCGGTTTCAGACCGATATGGTAGGCAAGAACGGTGAACGTGGGCTGATGCAAATCTCCCCAATCGCAGCGCGAGAATGGGCTGCCGCCAATGCGGTTCCAAGTTTCGAGCCGGACCAATTGTTCGATCCGAAAATCAACCTGGAAATCGGCTCTTGGTATCTTGGAAAAGCAATGCAGCGCTGGAACTCTCAAGAAGACGCGTTGCCGTTTGCTCTGGCCGAGTACAATGCCGGCCACAGCCGGGTGGACCGCTGGGTGCGAGTGGCTTCACAGAAAAATCCGCAGCTAAACGCTCAAGTCTTTGAAGATAGCATCGATTTTCCCTCTACCGCTCATTATGTGCGAACCATTCTGGCGCGATATGATTTTTATAAGCAACGCGGGCCAATGACGGCCGAGAACGCTCCGGTGCTGCAAGAGTAGCGGGACCGAGGAAAAGGAGCAATGGGACAGTGAGGTAATGGAGCGATGGAGTGTTACC
The DNA here is from genome assembly GCA_035710445.1 of Chthoniobacterales bacterium. GTDB lineage: Bacteria > Verrucomicrobiota > Verrucomicrobiia > Chthoniobacterales > JAFAMB01 > DASTDH01. Next base: position 8,020 of record DASTDH010000280.1, on the reverse strand, counting down.
GGTATTGGACGATTGCGCCGTTCGACTCATAAAAAGATCATTTCGATCGTCCTTACAAGACGGTCCGGTTCTTCCTCCCCTTCCCAGCAACAAATTGCTGGGCTACTATCGCTACCTCCCTTCGGGACGGAGCTTGCGAGCATCAGGGTTCTCTTTCCGTTTGACTGTAAGCAGTTCGCCGTTCACGGTTCGCGCCACGCGAGGTTTCGGAATCAACCTTCTAGAATTCTGAATCCGTCTGCGCTTATTGACGCGAAAAATGGTTCAACCAAAGACGATCAATCCGAGTTTCTTCATCGCTCGGATCGCGCCCTGGTTCCCGGTCGCGCTCTTTGTTTTCGCCCTCGTTTATTATGGCTCTTATGCGTTCTCCGGTCTGGATTTGAATGGAGAAGGCGGCACCATCGCAGTAATCGCCGACCGAATCCGACATGGATCGAGGCCGTTCGTGGACACCTTTCTCGGCTACAACCTTCTGTGGTTCTATCCGATTGTCTGGTTGTTTCGTATCATCGGCCCAAACTTCACGGCAGTCCGGATTTTTTTCTTCGCCTTGTCGGCGATCATGGCGCTCTTAGCATATCGCACCGTCCTTCGGGCCACCGGCCGGCCCCTCCTCAGCTTGGCGGTCGGAATAATCCTGACCCTGATACCCGGCATACAGTTCCGCAACTATCTCCCGTTTTTTGGTGTAGTCGATCAGATGGTGATCCTGGAAGCATTTGGTCTGCCCCATCGCAACCAGCGCACACGACTGATCTGGATTGCCGCCGCAACGCTGCTCGTATCGACTACGTTTTTGGTCCGGATCGATCTCGGCCTCTTTCTCGCGGCCGTACTGATCGGTTCGGCAATCGCCTACGCGATTCTGGGAACTGAGCCGCTGCGAGCTCGTCTTCAGGCCATGCTCGCTGGTGTGCTGTTGCTTCCGGTTTCATTTTGCGCGGTGCACCTACCGGTTGGCTACTACGCTCAAGCGCGCGGTTTCGGTGACGCTTTTCGGAGCCAGTACATTAGTCAAATCACCGATCTGGACGATCGCCTGATGCATCTCTTTCCCCAGGCGCCGGCAACCAAGGTGGAACTATTGCCCGCCAAAGCCAGCCCAAGCGCTCCCTTGGTGCAGCAGCGTAGCTCCGAAGCATTAACGCCGACAGAAAACAATGATCGTTCCAATCGACCGTTGCCTCGATGGACGGATATGTTCACCAGTCGATGGGGCAAAACGCGGATTCTGGTTTTCCTGATCTACTATCCTTTGGTCGCAGGATCGATCGTCGCCGGCGGAACCCTGGCGCTGGCTTTTGGCAGGCTTTCGTCAGGCTCAAGACAAGCCCGGCCCGACGCGGTAGCGCTTGGTCACCGAGCTGGTACCGATGCGCTGGTCTTGGGGATCTCATTGGCCTCGGCTTTTACGCTGTTTCCTCAATACTTTTTCTTCCGGCCGGATCCACAGCATGTGAGCGAAATGATGTGCGTCTTCTTGGTGACTATGGCTTGCAGTTGCGCAATTGCGCTGAATCGATTGCGTTCGGCCAACCGACGGCTAGCCGGAGTACTAATCGGTTGGATCGCGCTATGTTTAGTCGGTGTCTATTTGTACTGCGACTACGGGCTGGCCGTACCCTGGATGGGCTCGATCGCGCGAAAAAAGCCAAATGAAGTCTGGTTCCAAGCGGACAACGGGGTAACCGCGTTGTTAACTCCAGTCGATGCCAAAGAGAGCAGAGAACTCTATGAAACGATAGTCGGTCATTCGAGTCGAAACGATTACGTGATCTGTTTTCCTTACGCACCCACCGTCAACTTCATGACCAACCGGCGCTCCTATCTCTATAACCTTTACATCGATAATGCGACCCGGCCCGCGGACTTTGACGCGAAAGCAATTGCCGACATCGAGAGATACCGGCCGGCGGCAATATTGATTAACGATGATCCAATGAATGTCGTGGAAGCGTCTCGATTCAGCGTCTGGGCAGCCCGGACGGCCGCTTACATCCGAGAGCATTATCGCTATGCCGGCACTTTCCGAAGAAATGATGTGTACCTGGCGCCGGGCAAGTAACGAAGGGGCCGCAGAAAATATTCTTAAACAAGGAGATCGCAGAGTTTACAGAGAAGCCGTAGCCGCAACCAAAATTACACCGGAGAAGTGATTGGTGATTAGTCCAAGTAGCGGCGCTGGTTGGTGGGTAGAAGAAACCGCGTATGCTGCTCGCCGATAGATCGGTCCCGAAGGGACCTTGTGAAAGTAGCCCACCATTTTAGTGGTGGGGCCAGCGTTGTTTTACGCGTTTCGTCCGGGAGGGACGATAGGTTATGATTTTGGGAACGATCGGCTACGCTCGATCGTTCAACGATTTACCAGTGATGCCTTACCTCGCATTCGAGGCCAAAGTTCGACCATTTCTATCGTCCCTCCGGGACGGATCTCTTTTGAAACCGCATCCCCAGCACTAAAGTGCTGGGCTACTTTCATAAGGTCCCTCCGGGACGACGATGCTCCGTAGACACCGGTAGTGATATTGACCTTTCCAATTTCGGGCTTGTTTCATCGGCTAACTGAACCAGAATCCCCCAAATGTGAGATGCTGGTGGTCGAACGGATACGCTTTACCGGCCTCGCAATCCTTCTAAGATCGGGCCTGTTTGCTCCGCTCTCTGAATGAACTATTACCTTCTCTGTGAGCTCTGTGACCTCCTGTTCAAAGCCTTCGCTTCGCGACCTCCGGTGAATCTATTTCACGAAACTGCGCAGCAACGCCAGATTCACGCGATCCTCGGCTAGGTCCTCCTTTTTCGGTGTCTCCAGGACCTTCGGAAGATGAGCGAATCTGGCGGAACGGATGATTTCTTGGAAGGGCGCAGTCCCAATTTTTCCTTTGCCGATGTGATCATGTCGGTCAACCCGGGATCCGAGCGCAGCTTTTGAATCGTTCAAATGCCAAGCGGCCAAACGATCCATGCCAATTTCTTGTTCGAACTGCTCGAAGGTCCGCCAAAAACCCGTTGCTGAACTAATGTCATAGCCGGCGGCAAAAATATGCGCGGTGTCCAGACAAACCAGTAACCGCTTGGGATAACGGCAGGCGGCGATAATGCCGGCGAGCTGACCAAAAGTATGTCCCAGACAACTTCCCTGACCGGCAGTAATCTCGAGGGCAACCTTGCAGCGGCCCTTCGGCAACTCGGCGAATACCGCGTCCAGACTCTTAGCCACCAGCCGAATACCGGCGTCTATCCCGGCACCGAGATGCGAACCGGGGTGAAGGACGAGAAAAGGCAGTTCAAGTTGATCAGCCCGTTCCAACTCCGCCTTCAGAGCCTGTCGTGATTTCTGGAGAAAGTCATCGTTGTTTGCCGCCAGATTGATCAAGTAACTGGTGTGTCCGAACACGATTTTCGGCTTTTCCGGAAACGTCCGGAAAGCAACCAGTTCGCTTTCTGCAAGCGGTTTCGCAAACCACTGCATGTTGTTCTTCACAAAGATCTGAATCGCCGTACAACCGATCGAATGACCGCGTTCCAGGGCCTTGCTCGGGCCACCAGAGATCGACATATGAGCGCCGAGCAAGAGTCCACGTGCGTTCTTCGCAGTTCGCGCCGCCTTTGGGCGACCGGATTTCGGTACCAGTTTGCTATCTGCCATCGGTTTTTCACCCGGCTCCAGGCAACACAGTGCTATTTTTTCGGTCCGACAATCTGCCATTCCGGTGATTCGATCGTTCCGGTCACACGCGCCAGCCAAGCGTTCTCATCCGTCGCACCGGAAAGATCGACCAAGCCGCCGAGTAATCCAATGGAACCGCTTAGATTCAATGAATGATCGCCGGACCACAACTTCAGCTTCTCGACTTTTATGCTTTCCCCAGCCGCTGCAAATTCGAGATCGAAGGTGGATGGCTCCTGTATGCCGATTGCACGCAACCGGTTCGCGATCGGCTGAAAGAATGGGACATCTTCGAATCGGGCCTGAGCCAAGTGAATAGACCCCGTGACCATAGTCTCCTTTCGATTCGGTTGATGGACTGCAATGGTCCCGGTGATCTGCCCAGAATAAGGCTGCAGCCAATGGATGGTCCGCTCCAAGTTCGCTAAATCAATCCCGGAGAAATGCAATGTTGATTCGATGCTCGGATTGTCCCCACTGAAAGTCGCGCTGGCATCGGCAATGCAACTGCCGGCGCCGACATTTCCCTGCAATCGGGTAAGACGAACCTCTTGAGGACCAATCTGAAACTCGCCTTCACCGCTATCAAAAGGAAGTTCGAAAGCACCCCATCGAAACGCGAACGGCTGGTCTGAATGGACTTTGACTGAAAGCGCACGCTCCCGTGGCTCCGAGTTGCCGACGGATTCGAGCTCGGTCAATGGAGCCAGATGGAACCGAAAAGCGTCCATTAATACCGCCCATCTCGGATCTATCCAGCCGGCTAACACAGAGGGATTGATGCGCGCCCGAACATTGATCGATGAGATTTTATGATCGAGTAGATCATAGCTGAAATTGCCGTTCCCGGTGCCTTCGTCTCGTGCAACCTGCACATTTTCGGCGACGACCTTACCATTCTCCAGATGAAACACCGCGGACGCGGAGTTGAGGAATACTCCGCGAAATCGGGTTCTTCCAAACCAAGCTTGACCCGATCCGGTGATGTCTTCGGGGCGCGGTGAGCTTCCCGATAGGGAGAGCTGAATGACTGGGGGCGCCAGAAACTCCCATGGAGCGCAGATTGAGCGTAGTGCTTCGGGCAAAAGCGGACTGATGGCGACCGGGTTGAGCGCGGATTGAACCCGAAGTCGAAACTTGTCCGGCCGATGTAAGATCTCCCCGGTTAGCGTACCCGATCGGTGCGTCACCTCAGCGTTAGAAATCATCCAGGTGTTATCGCCCTGTTGGGAGAAACTCGCCCGCATACTTTGAAACGGGATTCCCTGCACCGCGAATCGTTCAAAGTTTAATTTTCCGATGAACTGCAATTGCCCGGTTCGTTCGAGCGTTCCGGCCAGCTCAATTTGTGGCGGCGCGTTGAAGACCCAGTCTTTCAACCAATGAGCCCGCGGCTCATCTTTGAGCAGGCGGCCGATATCCAAGGTACTGCGCGCTTGAAACTCTTTCCTTCCGGAAGCGACGTTCCAATCAGCAACCGCAAACAGTTCGCCCTGCGCATCCTGTACATGACAACGAGCAACGCGCAAAGAGTGATTCTGATAGGTAAAATCCGCGGTCAAATTCCGCAACTCATCATCTCCATGAAGTAACCGGCTCGCCATCAGATGACCGCCGTCCAAGCGCCAATCGGCCGGATCCATTAAGTCCGCTTGAAATGAGAATTTCACTTCCGGCGTTTGCCCAGGGTAACGAATAGATTTGAGTTCATGGAGAATTTCGGTGATGAACCCAACCCGCTCATTGGGAGAATCAGGATCATGCTCTTCGGCGAGAATGACATCCGGTAAATCTTGCGGATGCAGGATGGTTCCGCTCGCGTCGAATCGGATGCCGTAAAGTTTGCCGGAAGCCTGGCGTATCTCGATGCGTCCCGGCAAGAAATAGATCCGGGCATGAAAATCGGTAAGACGAACCCTTTCTCCGGAAGGTTTTCTCGGGTCAATCGGAATGACGATCCGCGCGTCGCGAAGATCGACCGAGTTGAGGGCCGGCTCATGTTGAAACAGATTAGCGTAATTAACGTCGAGGGAGATATTGTTGATCTCGGCGAGGAGCGTATCGCCGGATTTACTATCGAAAATCGCGACGTCTCGGGCAATCAATCCATGGAATGGATCGAGTGTCAGCTTGTTCACATCAATCGATAGACCATAGCGATCGAATTCCTTTTCGAGTAGACCACGCCAGCGTCGACCAAACCCTCGGGCGTAGCCATACCAGCCAATCCAGACTATGGCCGCGACCAATACTACTAAGAACGGCCAACGAAGGATACGAACGATACGGCCAACCATTGGCGGACGATCGGCTAAAGTCATGAAAAGAAAAGCCGGAGAATGGGTGCCGTGCGAACTAGCACTTGCCAGGGTGCTCTGGAAACTTGCGCCAGCGGATCGCGGACCTGGGCTGTCTATTGTTCTTCCAGTTTGGCCCGGCATGTGCTAAAGATGGAATCCCGATGATTCAACCGAACTGTCGGGCCCGGTTCACGGCGGAAGACTTTGACTTTGTCGTCCGCGTTCTCGGGCGAAACCAAAGTCAATCAGTCAGTCTAGTCGACCTGCTTACCGACCCGGAGGTCCGCGATCAGATTCTCGACCATGAGGCGCTCTCTCGAGCCGTACTGGAAAATCCAGGCAATCTGGTCATTTCTCCACAATTCTATTTTTATATTTTGGCCAGATTGGTTTTGCGCCGAACCCAAATTGACGATCGCATCATGGCCGATTATCTCGCCGCTTTGCTCGAGAAATTCGCGCAGATGCGGCAATGGTCGGCGCCGGTAGAGGCGATTCAAACCGCTTATTTCTCCGATCTACTGGCTGCGCTGAAAAACGCCTCGTCTTACCAGACCTTCCTTATTCGAACCTACATCGGCAATTATTCGCTCTTACTCACCGGTATCTTTTACGAGAATGTTGAATCCAGACGGCAACGCGGGGCTCCAAGTTGTTCCTTTTACGAAGAGCTAGGGCGAACCAGCTTTCATGATGCCGCCCGCCATGATGTGGCAAAGAAATTTCAACTGGCTGACGTGTTCGAGAAGTTGGCCGAGCAATTCCATGATTGCCGTCTGGCCTTGAATCGCTTGGCCGATGAGCTTTTTGATCTGGGCGATCACCGCCACACGCAACCGATCATTTCCTCGTTATGAACCCCACCCTTTTCAGTGAGGTACAGCGCCTGTTTGAACGCACCTACGCGAATGTAGGAATTAATTTAGAGGATTGTCTAATTGACCGAACTCGTTGCCGCCAACTGACTCGGTTGGCAGGTGCGGCCGCACACGAACTCAGTGATTTGGCTCGTACCTTTCTGCGCACAGCGGACGATCGCCTGTACGTCGGTATCTACTACTCGGGTTGGCTGATCGAACAACTGGAGCGACATGATCCACGCTTCGGACTTTCCGATTCAAATATTCGTTCGTTAATCATGTTTGTAGAAGAGATTAATCACGCGTTACACGGCGCCCTGCAGTTCAAGGCCGGCCTGCGCCAGATCAACGGCGAAGACTTTGCCCGCAATCTCGAGCTACAGGGCCTGGTAGACACCTACCTGGCTTTGCTCCTTTTCGTGGCCTTTTTCCGACGAACTCAAAAGGTCTCTCGAACCGACCGGCGTTGGTTGAGGTTCCATCTGTTCGAATCTCGTTCCGCCGATGCATATCAAGATCGTAACCTGCGCACACGTTACCTCGAGACGACCGAGTTGGCGGCCAGCTACACTCATTATCTCGATTCGCTTAACGGAGCGCGTCGTCTGGATGAGATCCGCAATTTCCATGCACTTAGCTATGACGCGAAACGTCGGCACATTCTCGCACTCATGAACCGGACAACGAACGAGGAGTGACTGGTGATTGGTTATTAGCGACCAGTGCGCCCTGGGCCAGGGGATGAGTTTAGGTCATTGGCAAGTCTCACAGCGGCACTGCGGGGAATAAACGCCGAAGGCGTAAAAGAACTCAGCCCAGGGTGGAGGCTCGGCGGCACCCTGGGTATCGGTAGTGAAATTCGCGCAGCTCTGACCGACGTTCCTAGATTCCTGTCTCCCCCTCTAACCAGCCCGCTGTTTAGTTTGCTAATCATCAGTCACCAGTCACTGGCTGACCGCTCGTCTTCAACGATTGACCGGGTCCGGTAGTTCCTCTACAACGCATGCAGCATGAAGATTTGGATCAATCGATCGGGCCAAAATCTGGGCACTTTCTCACCCGAGGAGGTCCAGCGAGGTCTCGACCAAGGTCAATTCGTCGCTACCGACCTGGCTTGGCAGGAAGGTATGGAGACATGGAAGCCATTGTCGGAATTTCCCGGAGTTCGGGTGCCGAGTACCGCGGTA
>DASTDH010000279.1:0-2481 GCA_035710445.1 Chthoniobacterales bacterium | reverse complement strand
TAGCAGTACAGTCGCTAAGGTGTCGGCTTGATCCGATCGTAATCGAACCCTATAAGACTAAGGTCCTATCGGCCCGCCCAATCCCGACGCCTAAAATTCGGCCTTGAGTGCCCGGAGCAGTTTTCATACGATGCCCTCGGTGGCGCTCCTGAAAAAGCTTCAATGAAGACCTTCGTTCGACTTGTTTTCGCGATGCTGTTGGCTTCGTGCACATCGTATGGACCGTACCATGCCAACACATCCAGTGAACCGCTCAATTCGGTGCGAGGACCCAGCGACGGACGCTACAAATTCGCTTTCATAGAGTTCGGCGACCAGGGCTCCGCCTTGGATACATCACAACGAGCGGCTGCCATCAACGTGATTCGCCAGGCGCAGCGTCCCCTTCTTTTCGTTTACATCCACGGCTGGATGAACAATGCCAACTCCGGTGATGTTTGCCGATTCGAACACTTCATTGATATGGTCTCGCGTCTGCCCGAGGTGACCCGCGGAAAGATTAACGTGATCGGTGTCTATATCGCGTGGCGTGGCAAGGACCTTAGCGTGCCGGGCCTAGATTTGCTGACGTTTTGGAACCGCAAATCGGCGGGCAGTGAAGTGGCGGCGCAAAACAGCTGTCTGGCCACTATTAACGAACTGGCACTGACAGCGCGGGAACCAGGCAAGCAGGTTCACCATTGCGTGCTGATGGGCCATTCGTTTGGCGGATTGGTTCTAAGCAATACTATTTCTCACTCCATCCTCGATGCCAGCAGCACCGGCGCGCGCAACGCCAGCCCCTGGGACATGGCGGTGGCTTTCAACCCGGCGGACAATTCCATCGGCACTCGGCAGTTGATGTCCGAATTAGATTATCTTTATAAGTATGACTCGAGCCGGGGCGCTTATGTGGGCAGGACACCCGGGGCCGAAGAGGGTGCTGTCATGAACGAGGACCGCCCCCTTCTCATCATTCTGCAATCGGAGAACGATCAGGCGACCGGGAAATTTTTTCCAATCGGCCAGGGTCTCGCCAACACTGTAAATCTTCATTACCACTGGGACAGGGTTCCGGTGCCTGGCGGCAACGGACAAAAAGTATCGGAGGGAGAATTCCAGACCCACACGCCCGGCAACGATAAGTATCTGGTGAATTTTAGGGTTCTCCCCTTGGGAGAAGCGGCTCCGCCGTCGGATCTAAACACGAACGAGAACCGGGCCTTCGAAGCCAATATTCGACAAAACGTGCGCGGCCGAACCTTTCTCACCAGCGAAAAGAATAATGGTCACGAAAAACAATTCTGTCGGGGTCCAGATTACAATCCGGATGAGGCGCGTCCTCCCACAGGAAACGAAGACTGGCGCCGTTGGGAATTTGTCTACAGCGGCAATGCGCGTGTGCCCTGCTGGATCGTCCGCGTACCCAAGGACATCATTTGGGGTCACGGAGGATTGTGGAGCGATAACTCGGTAGCGATGTTCGGCGCTCTTTACCGTATGCATTTCCCCTTGGATGCGGAAGGTCAACCTGCGCCTTCTCGACCGGTTCGTATTCCCAAGGCCCCAGACACTCTAAAACTGAACCAGGACAAACTGCGCTGACCCGCACGACACGCGTTGGCGCAGAAATAAACTGAGTTGGTTCCCAAAGCCTGGGTGTTTACGAATCATGGGACTTTGGGGTTGAATAAAGTGAGACCAGGCGTGCGATGAGGACTGCCACATAAAGTAAACCGGTCATCGCTTCCGTAGCGGCAAGCCAGCGCGCGATTCTTGAGACGGGCGTGATGTCGCCGTAGCCGACCGTGCTTAGTGTGATGAAGCTGAAGTAGAAAGCATTAAAGCCCTTCATTGATTGCTTCCCCGTATTCGTGTTGAAAGCGAAAGCTCCTCCAGGCGTCAATTGGTCTACGAGCCAGTAAGCCATCGTCCACATCAAACCGAGCATCAGGTAGGCGGAAATGCTCGCACAGAGCACTTCAGTGTTGACCGACGGCGCACGAAGAACGAAGCGCAGCAGATTTCCGACGACAAAAGCAATCAAGATGAGCCCGGCAAGGAGGAAGACTGCAGGTGGAATCAGGTCCGGGCGGAAATGATTTATCCACCTGCCGGCGATCGCCGGAATCGCAAGCACGATCGCGATGACCAGGACGCGTTTGCTATCTGCGACCGCAACGACGCCAGCAAGCAGGACCAGCGAAAACAAGCCGGATACAATGAGGTCGCCACCTTCAATTTCCTCGACAAAAGGCGCCCAGATGAAAAAGAGAGCCAGCGCAATGAGAAGTTGCACTGTGGAGAAGCGATGAAATCTCGGTGTTCTCGACGACTTTTCACTTTGCTTCATTGCGCCGCCTTTTCTCGTTAGTGCGTTTTTTCCAACAAATAGGTTTGGATCGCCTCCATCACGCCATGGAAGATCAATCCCACCCCGATGGCAGCAACAAAAAAGCCGACGATGCGTGTCACCGCATCGATGCCATGCGGGCCGATATA
>DASTDH010000278.1:0-19965 GCA_035710445.1 Chthoniobacterales bacterium | reverse complement strand
AAAATGTTCGAAAATCGATAACGTTGGATAGCGTGGAATTAAACCGCTATTCTTAGTTTATTCTTAGTTTGGCCTTTTTCTAGATTTCCAATCGCATGCGGATTAAGTCTGGTGGCTGATTGGGAGCGGGTGAAGGGAATTGAACCCTCGTGTGTAGCTTGGGAAGCTACCGTTCTACCATTGAACTACACCCGCGTATGGCGCAAAACCAGGCGCCGTTTCGGCGATTGGCTGAGCGTAACCGGTTTGGCGAGAGACGCAAGCCGAACCTCTCTCTCCAGGCCGAGGTGACGATGAAGTCTCGCTAATATGTACTTCTCAGGTCGAACAAGTTCGTAGCGATTCCCGTCCCGGCGTGTGACCCCTGAGGCCACCTATTCGACATCGTGACAAGTTCGGCTTATTCTCTAGCTTTCCAATGCGTTCTCAGAAAGACGGCGTTACGCCGCTTCGCCAGCGCCTACTTCACATGCTGGCAAATCCCAGGTATCAACCGCTCAATAAGACGGATCTTGCGAAGCGTCTGGGTGTCCCGATCAATGGCCGGTCCGCTTTCCGCCGCCTGCTGACCGATCTTGAAAAGGAGGGCAAAATCGCCCGGATCCGGAAGGAGCGTTATGTCCTGCCTCAGGAGGCAGACCTGATCGTGGGTATCCTGCAGATGAATCCGCAGGGGTTCGCGTATGTATTGAACGGGAGCGGCGACGGGCTCGGCGATGTTTATGTCTCAGCCGAGAACACGAGTACCGCGATGCACCGCGACAAAGTGGTTGCCCGGATCATTCGAGAGGAAGTACCGCAACTACGGTCGGGACGGCAACGTGCTCGCCGCCAAGGCAAGGTAATAAAAATCCTGGAACGAGCCAACAAGCAGATCGTGGGGACGCTCCAGCAGTCGAAAAAGTTCTTCTACGTGGTGCCGGACGATCCTTGTCTACTTCACGATATTTACGTCGAACTCGACCAGCAACGGCTAGCGCGAGCACCGCGAATCAACGACAAAGTGGTGGTTCGGCTGGAAGAATGGGAAAGCCGGCATCTTAATCCGGAAGGAGAGATCATCGAAGTCTTGGGCCCGGCGCGAGCGCCCGGCGTCGATATTCTTGGGATCATCAAGAAGTATGACTTACCGGTAGAATTCCCTGCAGGAGTTTTGGAACAAGCTGAAAAGATTCCGCTGAACATTCCACCCCCAGCACTCTCCCGCCGAGAAGATCTCCGTACGGTCCAGGTCTTTACGATCGATCCCGAAGATGCCCGCGACTTTGATGATGCAATTCATATCCGACGTTTTGGTGACCAATGGGAAGTCGGTGTACATATTGCGGATGTCTCCCATTATGTTGTTCCTGGCTCGGCGTTGGATCGCGAGGCGTACAAACGTGGAAACAGCGTTTATCTACCGGATCGCGTTCTTCCAATGTTACCGGAGCGCTTATCGAACGGCGTCTGCAGCCTCCGTCCAGATGAAGACCATCTGACCAAGAGCGTGATCATCCGGTTCGATCAATCCGGCCGTCTGAAGAGTCACCGGTTTGCTGCCACCGTTATCCGAAGCCGCTTTCGGCTAACCTATCGTGAAGCGTACGAGCGCTTGCAGCGGCCGCCCGAAAATCAACTCGATCATTTCCTCCATCAAGCTTGGCGGATCGCGTCGGCCTTGCGGAAAAGGAGGTTCAGCAAAGGAGCGCTCGAACTTGATTTTCCTGAGGTCCGGGTTCGAGTCGATCAAAGCGGAAAGGCGATCGGGTTAATTAAAGAGGAGAACGATATTTCGCATCAGCTGATTGAAGAGTTCATGCTTTTGGCCAATGAGATCGTCGGCAGAGAAACCAAGAATCGTTCGCTGCCGAGCGTCTATCGGGTGCATGAAGATCCGGACCCGGAAAAGCTGCTAGAATTCCGGGAGTTGGCTCGCTCGCACGGGCTGGCTCCAGGTGACATCTCTCAGAAACGGGAGTTGCAGCGGTTTTTAAAGGCGATTGCCGGCCGCGCAGACGAGGGCCTGTTGAAAGTCAGTCTGCTCCGCAGTTTGCGGAAAGCGATCTATTTGCCTACGCCACTCGGCCATTTCGGCTTGGCCAAGAGTGACTACACCCATTTTACCAGTCCGATCCGCAGATATGCCGATCTCATCGTGCATCGAGCGTTCGACGCGCTGCTTTCGAGCGAGGGGAACGGGCCGCGGAAGAAGTGGGTGCGCTCCAGCCGCCTGGAGGAGGTGTGTGAGCACGTTTCTACCACTGAGCGTATCGCCGCCGATGCCGAGCGCGAAGCGACGCGCCTGAAGAAACTCGAGTATCTGGAAAGCTTGATCGGTCGTCCACATCGATTTCAGGCCACGGTAGTCGAGGTGCGCAATTACGGATTGGTGGTTGAAGTGCCGGACGCGCTGATCACCGGATTGATTCATGTTTCATCATTGGGAGGCGATTTTTTTGTCTACGATGGTGCCAAGCAACAGATATATGGGCGTCGTACGAGATTCACCATTGGGCTCGGAGATCTACTTGAGGTTGGCGTTGCGCGGGTGGACCGATTCAAGCAGCAGGTCGACTTCACGTTTGTTCGTAAGGTTCCCCGACCGGTTGAAGTGGACGGATGGGAGAATGCCGACGCCAACAACCGGAATACACGGAGAAAGACACAACGCGGTATAGCCGAAACCAAAACTATACCGTGAGAAGCGATTGGTGATTAGTAAATTAAACAGCGTTGCTGGTTGCAGGGGACAGGAACACAGAACCTCAGGCGTTGGCGCAATTTCTGGTTGATTGAGAAATGCTCACCGCCTAGACGCAGCAACATGAAGGCGACGGAGTTTTGAGGCCGCTCAGAACCAGTCGCTCCGTTCCGATCCTTCAACTTAACAACATCGGGCTGCTTCACGGGTTCCGACGTCGTCCCGGCGAAACAACCGACAACCTGAGAAAACCGGACTATGTCGGACAGGCTAGTCGCCGCCACCAGAAATTGCGACCGGTCCTCCGTAGGCAATCTCAAGTGCGTGGTTCCTGGAGAGTGAGTGGGAACTCCTCGCAAGAAAACCAGGTTTGCAGGGACGCAAGGTGCGGAAGCCAAATGGAGCCAATAGGGGCAGAACGGACCGCTCGCGAACCCCTGACAGCCAACAACTAACGATCGGGCCAACGCAATTAGCTGTTTACTGGGAGAGAAAAGTATGCGACCAAGTAAGATTCTCCCCTTGGTCATGCCGATAGAGGTAGAGCAAGCGGATCGGGATCCCTCCAAAGTGTCATGGACAATGTTATTGTTACGAGAGAGCTACAAGTCGAGCGTAAGCATTTCTTCATAGAATTCAGAGAGAACGAGCGTGGCCGTTTCATGCGAATTACGGAAGAGGCGCATGGCCGGCGCAACACGATAATCATCCCCAGTACTGGTCTGGATGATTTTATGTCCGCGGCTGGAGAAGTCATTCAGTCCGCCGAACGCGTTCCGGCCAATTCTTAGTAGAATTGTTCTCTCAGAATCGGCCAGCCCGGACAGGTGCTGCCCGGTTCTTTAGATTGGCCGGTCGGCGGTAAATTGGCATCTACTCCGCTTGGTAGAGCGGACCGTGACTCCATTTGGGTCAGAATCCAGACTAAGAGCGATCCCCATTTCTCGTATCCAACCTCGACTTCACATCCGTCCGGATCAGTGAAGAAGAGAGATGGCTCGCCGAATCAAATCGTCGCGGCGAAAGCGCTCAGCATGACTGGCAGGTTATGGAGAGCAAGACCGTTGACACACCGGGGCGCTTCGTTAGTTTCACGGTCCTGGTTGTCCATCTAGCAGGTTGGAACGCTGGCCTGTTTGATTCACCAAACCTCCACCTATGCCTAAAACATTGAAGAAAAAAGCCGCCAAGAAAGCGCCTGCGGCCAAACGCGCCGTAGCGAACAAGCCCGCCACGCCCAAAAAGGTCCGCTACGTCTACTATTTTGGCGATGGTAAGGCGGACGGGAACGGATCAATGAAGCCCCTTTTAGGGGGAAAGGGTGCAAATCTCCATGAGATGACCCGTATTGGACTTCCGGTTCCTCCAGGGTTCACCATTACCACCGAGGTCTGCACCTATTTTTACGACAACAAGAAACAATACCCCCAGGAACTGGAGGCACAGGTAGCCACGGCGCTGGCGAAAATCGAAAAATCGGTGGGCAAAAAATTGGGAGATCGCACCAATCCACTTTTGCTCTCCGTCCGGTCCGGAGCCCGCGACTCGATGCCGGGAATGATGGACACGATTCTGAACCTCGGAATGAACGACGAGGTAGTCGAGATCGTGGCGGAAAAGAGCGGCAATCCCCGGTTTGCCTGGGATTCCTATCGCCGATTTCTGCAGATGTACGGTGACGTCGTGATGGGTGTGCAGAAGCGGGAAGGGGAAGACCACGAGCCATTCGAAACGGTCATTGAAGAAGTAAAGCATGCTGCCCACGTGCAAAAGGATACCGAGCTCACGCCGGATGATCTAAAGACGCTCGTCGAACGATTTAAGCAGTTGATCAAGGAGCGAACCGGAAAAACTTTTCCACAGGATCCGCGCCAGCAGCTATGGGGTGCGATCGGCGCAGTGTTCGGTTCTTGGAACAATGACCGGGCAATCGTTTATCGCCGAAAATATGGAATTCCTCATGAATGGGGCACGGCGGTCAACGTGCAGACGATGGTTTTTGGGAATCGCGGGGACACCAGCGCTACCGGCGTAGCGTTCACGCGGGATCCGGCATCCGGGGAGAAGGTTTTCTACGGCGAATATCTCATTAATGCGCAGGGAGAGGATGTCGTGGCCGGCGTGCGTACGCCGCATCCAGTGGCGCAGTTGGCGCAGGAGATGCCGGCGGCGCATAAGGAACTCCTCAAGGTGCGTTCCCTGCTCGAGAAACATTTTCGGGACATGCAGGATCTGGAGTTCACGGTTGAGGATAACAAGCTCTACATCCTCCAGACCAGAAACGGCAAGCGAACCGGGTTTGCTGCCGTCCGAATCGCGACCGATATGGTGGCTGAGAAGTTGATTACCAAAGAAGATGCGCTTCGGCGGATCCCGGCGGATTCCCTTAGCCACTTACTGGCGCCGATTTTCGATCGCCAGAGTGTGCGCAGCGCCCAAAAAATCGCAACCGGCTTAGCCGCTGGCCCAGGCGCTGCGAGCGGTCGCCTTGTTTTCAACGCCAAAGATGCGGTCGAGCTCGCCCATAAAGGCGAGCGGGTGATTCTCGCTCGGATTGAAACTTCCCCGGAAGACCTCCGCGGGATGATCGCCGCTGAAGGGATTCTAACTGCTCGCGGCGGTGTTTCGTCGCATGCTGCTTTGGTTGCCCGGCAAATGGGCAAGGTTTGCGTTTGCGGCGCCTTGGCTTTGAAGATCGATTATGCCACCCAGACTCTGTCGGCGGGGGCGACGACGCTTAAGCGTGGCGACTATATTTCAATTGATGGCACGGCCGGCGAAGTATACGCCGGTGAAGTAAAGACGGCAGCATCCGAAGTCGTACAGGTTTTGGTGGAAAAGAAGCTCGATCCGAAGAAGAGCCAGACTTATCAGGAGTTTGCCTCGCTGATGAGCTGGGCGGATAAGACGCGCAAGCTCGATGTCCGGACCAATGCCGATTCCCCCGATCAGGTAGCGACCGCAATTGCTTTTGGCGCCAAAGGTATTGGTCTTTGTCGAACCGAGCACATGTTCTTTGAGGGTGATCGAATCGATGCCATGCGCGAGATGATCCTGGCTCAATCGCTGGATGAACGAAAAGGGGCGGTGGCCAAACTTTTGCCTTACCAGCGAGGCGATTTTATCGGCATTTTCCGAGAACTCAAAGGGTTGCCGGCAACGATCCGCTTCCTCGATCCCCCGCTCCACGAATTTTTGCCGAATACCGAGGCCCAACAAAAGGACTTGGCCAAGAAATTGAATGTTCCATCGGAGCGAATCGCTCGTCGGGTAGAAGAATTGCATGAGTTCAATCCGATGTTGGGGCACCGCGGATGTCGACTCGGCATTTCGTTCCCGGAGGTCACCGAAATGCAAGCTCGCGCGATCTTTGAGGCAGCAGCCGAGGTCCAAAAGAGCGGGGTAAAAGTGAAACCGGAGATCATGATCCCGCTGGTTGGTTTTCCCAAAGAGCTAAAACTGCAGATCGACATCGTCCACCGGGTCGCAAGCGAAGTCGCCAAAGAGAAGAAGGTAAGGTTTAATTATCTGGTCGGAACGATGCTGGAAATTCCGCGAGCCGCTTTGGTGGCGGACGAAATTGCGAAAGACGCAGAGTTTTTTAGCTTTGGCACGAATGACCTGACGCAGACGACTCTTGGTATGAGTCGTGACGATTCCGGCAGTTTCCTGCCTCACTACCAAGAGTTGGAGATCGTGAAGAATAATCCATTCGCTACGATTGATCAGTCCGGAGTCGGTAAGTTGATGGAGATTTCACGTGATCAGGCTCATAAGACTCGCCCCGCTATCAAGCTAGGCATTTGTGGCGAGCACGGAGGCGATCCTGAGAGCGTCAAGTTTTGTCATCGGATTGGCTTGGATTATGTCAGTTGCAGCCCGTTCCGCGTACCGGTCGCGAAGCTGGCCGCGGCTCAAGCGGCACTTACCAAATAGCGAACGACAGCGAACGACAGCGAACGTCAACGCCGCTGTTGTTCGCTGCGATCCGTTCGCGGTTGTTCATCGTCGTCGTTGCGATCGGTTCGATGATTGCTGGCGATCGTTGTGATTTGTCGACGTTCGTTGTCGTTCGTAGCCTCAGTCGCCACGGCGATGAATGATGTCGTGATCGAGTGCGCTCTCTAAGTGGGTAGTAACTTTCGCGCCGGCTGGAATATTGGCTTCCAGCGTTTCCTCGATTTCAGTGGCAACCCGATGAGCGTCGCTCAGTAACACACCGGCCGGAAAGACCAGGTGAAATTCGACCCAGTTTGTGTCACCGAGATTGCGATGCCGAAGGTTATGGTAGGAGATGCCACGCTTACTGGTCTCGCGATCAAGCAGTTTGACGATGCTTTGCTGGATGGCCGGATCTGCTGCGTCCATCAATCCGGAAAACCCGGATCGAACTAGACGGATCCCGGTAATGAGAATATTCGTAGCGATCAAAATACCGATGAGAGGATCGATCGGTGCCCAGTGAAAAACCCAGGTTAACACCAGGCTGATCAGAACGGCCGCGCTGGTCCAGCAATCGGTCAATGTATGTCTGCCGTTGGCTTCAACGAGAAGAGAATGATGCTTGCGACCAATCTGAATGAGGTAAAGACCCAAAGCCCCGCTGATGGCGGCTGCGACTATCGTCAGAGCTATTCCGACAGGCAGATTCGCGACGGGCTCCGGATAAATAAGTTTCTTACTGGAGTGAAAATAGATATAGAACGCAACTAGTAGAATTAACGAGCCTTCAACTCCGGCCGAAAAGAAACCAATTTTCGCGTGACCATAGCGATGGGTCGCATCGGCCGGCTTGCTCGACAGCCGGAGGCTATAGGTGGCGAATAAGACAGCAACAACATGTACGACGGCTTCGGCCGCGTCACTCAGGATTGCCGCAGAACCGGTAATGAAATACGCACCCATCTTGAGAAAAACCATCCCGATGGCGATGCCCAAAGACCATGACATCGCTCCCCACAACCGCGATTCTCTCAACGCCCCGAGATTGGCATCAGGGTTCTCCATGCCTGTTCTCTTTGGTCTCTTTCAGATTGATTCGAAATTGCCGGGATAGTAACCAGCGAACGCCGAACATGTCGACGGTCGCCCGCCAAGCACGATTGCCGAAACTGTATTTGCTGGAACCGTATTGTCGCGCTCGATGATGAACGGGGATTTCGACTACCCGATAGCCTGCTCCTTTGATTAACGCTGGAATAAAGCGGTGCATTCCGTAAAACGGGATGAGCGCTTCCCGGCATTCGCGACGCATTGCCTTCAGCGTGCAACCGGTGTCTCTGACCCCGTCTTTGGTAAATCGACTGCGAACCGCGTTTGCGACCTTGCTTTGAAACTGCTTAAACCAAGTGTCCTTACGTTTTGTGCGGACCCCGCAGACTAGATCCGCGCCTTTTTCCACTGCAGCCAGCAGCGCCGGAATATCGTTGGGATCATTTTGCAAATCGCTATCTATTAACACCAGAATCTCTCCGCGCGCCGCCCGCAGACCTGCAAAGATCGCCGCGCTTTGGCCGGTATTTCTCGCAAACTCCAGGACGCGCACCCGTGATCCGCGATGGATCATCTGCAGTGAGTTATCATCTGATCCATCGTCAACGAAGACGAGCTCGTGGTTATAACCGGTCATTGCTTGGGTTAACTCAGATTGAAGCTGACCGAGGCTCTCGGCTTCGTTATAGACTGGAATAACGATGGAGATTTTCGGGTTCGCGGTCACAGGGGTAACGTTTGGTACTGGTAGCAGGCAAACACACGAATTTCGCGCAACGGCAGACCGCGTCGATCAAGTTGAAAAAACCCGACCAGCTCCCAGCGAGTGAACGAGTTCTGCAACGCTTGTGGCGGAGAGCCTTCTCCATGATCGGTAATGTATAATGCGGTCCGGTTAATAAACGGATTGACGCCATTCTGTTCGGTGAAATATGAATCCGTGCTCGTCTTGTCGGTAGGTTCAACGAATTCATCGTACCGTGGCCAAAAGGAGAACTCGTTCTGGATGTCTTGCGATTCCGGAATGTAGACGGGGGGATGTCCGGGATCTTCAATTCGGGGATCCTTTAAGTAAAAGGAAAGCATCGAGGCGGTCTGATATTTATTTCCAATCAGGAAGACCGGTTCTCCCAGCTTCTGTTCGAACTCACCTCGGAATCTTTCTACCTGTTCTGCAATCGAGCGCCACCCGCGCAAGCGGGCAGAGGGATCGAGGCGGTAAGGAACGTTGAGGCCGATCATGCGCAACAGGTCCAAATCCAGAGCCACGGCACTCATCAAAGCAGCGGTTAGCAGACCAGCCACACAGAGAACGCTGATGGTGCGGTTTTCGCGCGTCGAATTGAGCCACCACGAAGTGGTCAGAATCCCGAGGCTGACAAATGCCGGCGCCGTCCAATTCGGTTCTCCTGGCTGCTTCAAGGCGAGAATGAAATAAACCAACAATATCGGCCAGCTGAAAGTCAGGAGAAAGCAGACTTTGGTATTTTGAAATGCTTTTCGAATCGAGGCAAAGAACGCGATCAGGAAGGCGAGAAAGACCAGCGGCGAGTAAACGCCAAATTGGCCGCCAAGAAATTGTAAGAAACTAAGAAAATGGATAGCAAATGGTTTATTCAAACCGCCGCCAATCGACAGATGAGCAAGCGTGATCCACTCATGCTGCTGGTTCCAGATGATCGGTGGGAGGAGGAAAGGGAGGAAACCGAGTAACAGCAGATAGAATCCAGGACGGATCAACTCTCGTCGATACCTTGGTACCAGCAGCAGAAATAGAAAAATAGATAGTAGTTGAAACGCGTTCGTGTATTTCGAGATGAATCCAAGACCCACCAATACGCCGGTTACCATCCAAAGCCACTTGCCGCCCGGACTTTGCTCGAGGGCACGCCAGAACGTGTAAAGCGCAGCGACCCAAAAGAACAGCGAAAGCGGATCAATAGTCATCACGATCGCCCCAACATTGAAGATAGGGACAACGTTCAGGCCGATGACCGTCCAAAACGCCACCTTCTCACGGTAGAGGTGCCGAGCAAGAAAATAAAGCATCAGCGACGTGCCAAGGGCTAGTAACGGGCTGAGAAAGCGAACGCCAAGCTCCGAGTGACCGAAGAGCGATGTACCGATCATGATCGCCCAAGCGACCCCGGGCCCTTTGCTGTAGTAGCAGATGTCGGGATGCTGAGACCAAAGGTAATAATAGGCTTCATCCGGCGCGAGCTCATAATGGGCGGCCAGAAACAGCCGGATCGCCGTCAGCGCCAGCAAAAAACTGAGAAGCAGCCAGAAGCGAGCAGTCATGAAGACCCCAAGCGTGGGTGATTGGCATAAAGTCGCGGAAACCAGCGAGGAGCGAGCTTCCGATAGAGCATTGACTGGATCGCCAACGAGATAAGCGCGAAACCAACCGCCAGCACCACCGAAACGATGATGTCGGTCGGCCAATGCGAACCACAGTAGATACGTGAATAGGAGATCAATGCAGCCGGAATGATATAAAGAGCGCCCCACCAGCGAAAGAAAAGGATGGCCAGCGTCGCGATGACCGTGTTGTTCATCGCGTGACCAGACGGGAATGAACGTCCAATCGTGATGCGTCCGACCGGAGTCGGTGAAAGAGCAATACTTACTGGTTGGAAGAGGCCAAGGAATGCCGGGTGAGTTTTTTCTAGAGTCACTTCTCGAACATCGGCCAGCGCTTGCGACGGTCTTGGGCGATTAACCACGATCTTGGTGACCTGAGTAAAGATTCCATCAGTGAAGGCGATCGATATCAGAGTAACAATCAAAAAACTTCGCCAGCGAAACCGTCCACGCCAGAATAGCAGCAAGGCGACAACTAAAAGCACTGGCCGCCAAAGATCAAAGCTTGAGCAGATGGCCATCAGCCGATCGAGTACCGGGTTGATCCATTGTTTGTTGATAAGAAACAGCAGTAAGGTATCCATTCCGGTTCGGTTCGGACTGCGTAAGCTAAGGATTCGATTCCATGAAACAAGTAAAGAAATTGATCGCTTTGGTTGCACTGGTTTTGGCGCTATTGCCGCTGGCCGGATCCGCGCAAGAGCCCGACGCCGCTGCGATCCTGGATGGAGTGAGATTGGCCGCAGTCAATCGAGAGCTGAATGGGCAGTTACGCAAGGAGGATGGAACGACGATTCCTTTTCGGCTCATTCTGAGCGGGTCACAGGTGATTTATCGATTTAATAATCCGGACGAAACGCTGCGGGTGGAGTTGAAGGACTCGACTTCGACTTTGAAGCAGGACGAAGGAGGTAAAACCCACCTGATTGCCGGGAGCCAGTTAACGGAAAGAGTTCGTGGGACCGACCTTTCCTACGAAGACCTGTCACTGCACTTTCTGTATTGGGCGAACCCTAAGGTGGAAGGAGAAAAGACCGTAAAAGGCTTCTCATGTTGGATTATCCTGGTGCAACATGTTGGCCGTGACAGCAACTACACCTCGGTTCGAATGTGGGTAACGAAAGATGGGAACGGTCTGCTTCGGGCTGAGGCATTCAACTCAAAAGGGAAATTGGTGAAGCGCTTTGAGGTAATTTCTGGCCAGAAAGTAGAAGATAAATGGATTCCAAAGCAGGTGCGAGTTCAAGTCTACAATCCCGACACCGGTAAACAAGAATCGCGAACCTATCTAGAAATCAACGGTTAGGCGACGACCTCGTACTTGCCGGCGAGCCTGACGAAGCGAGCTCAGTTGCTGCGGCAAATCGTGCCTCATAACCTGCTTATATTATTGTTAGGAGTACAGCCATCCACCCCCTTTTATGACCGATCGGTCGCTGACATCGGCCAAAGTTACCCTAGGGGTATCGCTTTGACATGGTGTAGCTTACCAACTAAGGTCCCCAAAGTTTTTGCCTATGCGAAAAAAAAGCCTCTGCTTGGGTAGTATGCTAGTAGGCTTAGTTCTTGTAAGCGGAGCTGGAGCTTACTGCCAAACGGACGTGGACAGCGCGGCCAGTTTTACCGAGCACGCAATGAGGCTGCGTACCGAAGTTCTTTTTCGGGTGCAACCCGATAGCACTCGTCAACGATTGATGACCATCGAAGGCAGATACGTCTGGCACGGCGATATTGTTACGACGATTTTTTGGATTGGAGAGATGGCTGGCGGGAACAATCCTGTTCCCAATCAAGCCAGTGCCTGGGACCTGAATTGGTCACAAAATTATGGAGGGTTGGATGTACCGGATTCCGGGAACCGCCGCGGATTCTTGCCGGCTACTTTTGTGCCCCACCAGAATCCTTTCTATATCGCCTTGCCCTATAATGACGTTGCCAATGGAAGGACAAAACCAGAGGCAGCGCAGGTGGTTCCTTGGTTCAAAGACACTTTTGTCAGGTCGGGACAAACGGTTCTGAAAGGTCGCTGGATCGCTATTCGCAAGGGTACTCGCACCTGTTACGCGCAATGGGAAGATGTTGGCCCATTTCAAACTGATAACTGGGAGTATGTATTCGGCAATGAGCGGCCGCGTCCCAACTTGAATGGCGGCGCCGGCCTGGACGTATCTCCGAGTGTGCGAGATTATCTCCAGCTGAGTCCAACCGACGTCACCGAATGGAAATTTGTAGAGGAAATGGAAGTACCGCCCGGCCCTTGGACCTTGTATGGCGACAACAACACTTTTGTGATTGACCGCCGTAAACGCGAGCAAGAGTTGGCCAAGAAGCAATAGCACAGCCAGGGCTCGTCCCAGAGGACATTAGAAAGTAGCCCATTTGCCGTGTCGCCCATTCGTCGTCCTTCGGACGATTTGTTCAGAAACGAACCGTATCGCCTTCGTCCCAGGTCCGTTCATAACCACCGCCGGGGCCGGAGAAGATGATACGAAGTTTTTTCTCCTGTCCTTCGTATCGGTCAAAGCCAAATGTTTCGTTGGAGACCTGCATTCTGGCGCCTCGCCACGCGTATCGGCGAACGTTCCGTGTCACATCGACGTAGCGTTCGCGTCTCCCGTACAAAGTGCGGATGATTCCGACCCGCACTGCACCGGAAGGCGGGCCGTAGCCGTAGCCATAACCTTGGGCCCGCACGACGCAAGGAGCCGCGACTAAACTCACTATCGCCATTGTAACCAACCCAAAGTTCTTGGTGCGCATTTGGTAAATTCAATTGTAATTGAATACTCAGACGCGCTACATCGGATTTGTTATCAATCGTCCATCAACTTTTGGGCGTCGACGCCAGGAAAATTGGCTGACATCCCAAGTGACGCGCCGATATACTCACGACCGCATGACTTGTATGGTGGTTTCTGGGCAAGATGACCGCGATCAGACGATTTTGGTTGCGGGCTATTTGAATCAAGTAGGGCGTTCCAATCGATGGTGGCCGCTAATCGCACTCTGCTCGATATCGCTTCTCTGTCCTACGTTGGTGCGTGCTCAGTCGCGCAGCGTTCAGCCGGGACCGAAAGTCACCGAGGTTTTAGATACGGGGCCGCTCGATATTAAAGATGAGGATACGCAGCTCATTAAATTGAAAAAGATGCGATTTAATGCGGCCATTGCCGAAGCGAAGGAACGGTACGCGCTGTTCAAAAAAGGGCAGGCGAAGTTTCCCGATCTGGTGGATGTAGGCCAACGCGTCCTTACGGCCCAGGCTGATCTTGCGCAGAGTCCCGAGGAGAGAGCGCAGGTCCTTGATAAGCAGCTCCAGGTCTTTGCGGAAGCGGAAGACAATCTCGACAAACAAGTGAAGGAAGGAAAAGGGCAGGCGGCGGATCTCGATCGGCTCAGATACGAACGTTTTGGCGTTGAAATCGACCTCGAGATTTTACGAAAAGGGATGTCCCAGTGACGCTGGAGGGCGGTTGGCGGAATCTTACGTTGTCCCTGAGATAGTTTCCTGTTGACTTTGGACTGTGCGATTCGCACGGTGGCGCAGTTAGCTCGCTGCCCGGGGGTGGCTTTTTTTATGAGAAATCACGCATCATATATAACTGCGGTTTTTTGCTGTTGGTTACTAAGCGGCGCTCAAGCTCAAGAACCGACCGGCACCCTTAAGAAGATTAAGGATTCTGGTACGATTTCCCTTGGATACCGAGAGTCCTCGGTTCCGTTCTCGTATTATGATAATAACAACAAAGTCGTCGGGTATTCGCAAGAGCTTGCGGCCATTGTGATCGACGCCATCAAAAAGAAACTCAATCTTCCCAATCTTCAGGTCAAGATGGTACCGGTCACCTCTGGAAACCGAATTCCATTGGTACAGAACGGAACGGTCGATATCGAGGCGGGCTCGACGACAAACAATTTGGATCGAGGAAAACAGGTGAGCTTTTCCAACACCATGTTCATCATCGGAACGCGTCTTTTGGTGAAGAAAGGATCGGGCATCAAGGATTTCCCCGATCTGAAGGGGAAGACGGTCGTCACAACGGCTGGCACCACCTCGGAGGTCTTACTGCGGGCGCTGAACGAGAAGAACAGTATGGGTATGGACATCATCAGCGCAAAGGATCACGGGGAGTCATTTCTCATTCTGCAGAGCGATCGTGCAGCAGCGTTCATGATGGACGACGCTCTCTTGGCTGGCGAGCGGGCAAAAGCTCGCAATCCGAACGACTGGGAGATCGTGGGCACGCCCCAATCCAAAGAGGCGTACGGAATGATGCTGCCGAAAGATGACGTCGCGTTTAAGAAAATCGTCGATGATGCGATTGCTCAAGCTGAAACCTCCGGAACGGCGGAAAAGCTATACCAGAAGTGGTTTCTATCCCCGATACCGCCTAAGAATCTAAACCTGAATCTGCCTTTGAGCGACGACATCAAGGCATTGTACAAGAGTCCTAACGATAAGCCATTTCAGTAGGAGCCGACCCATCGCGGCGGATTGGGCAAGAATGGATACCAGCTTCTGCTAGTCCGCCCGATCGATACTGTGCCTAGAAGGAATCATTTCATTTTCTGTTCGCGAAGCGAAATTCTATAGCTGTCCACATGATCCGCTCGTTTCTCACTTCATTCGCTATTTTGCATGTGGTCTAATTGCGGATCCGACGGGCTGTTGGCTGTTCTCGATTTCAGCGTCTTTCTTTCGCCTAGTCCAGAATCCGGCGCTAACTATCTGACCTATCTTTTGGGGGGAGCGCTCTGGACGGTTCTTCTTTCTTGCCTGAGTTGGGTGATCGCTTTTGTCATTGGCTCCGTGGTGGGCGTGCTGCGGACATTGCCCAGCTCGATCCTTTCCAAGATCGGCGCCTGGTATGTTGAAATATTCCGAAATATTCCTCTGCTAGTGCAGCTCTTCATCTGGTTTCATGTGATACCCGAGCTGGTGCCGGGCTTCGGCCCGTGGTTCAAACATTTGCCTTCATTCTGGCAGCAGTTCACCAGCGCAACGCTTTGCCTCGGTTTATTTACTGCGGCCAGAATTGCCGAACAGGTCCGTTCAGGATTACGCTCGCTGGGCAAGGACCAATTCGGTGCCGGATTGGCTTTGGGCCTGAATATCAAGCAGGTCTATGGCCTCGTTCTTCTTCCGGTTGCCTATCGAATCATCATCCCAACGCTGACCTCTGAGTTTTTGAATCTCATCAAGAACTCGGCGGTCGCTTCAACCATTGGATTTGTCGAGCTGGCCAGACGCAGTGACAGCATGGCTGAGCTCAAATCGACGGTGTTCGAGGCGCTGCTGGCGGGAACTCTGCTCTATGCCGTGATTAACCTGATTGTTCTCTCCTTTTCTCGTGCCCTGGAGCATTCGACCAAATTGCCTGGCCTGATCGGAGTGAAGAAATAGATGTACGCTTTCGATTGGAGCTCTATCCCTGGATCGTTGCCGTTTCTTTGGCAAGGAATGCTGGTTACCCTGCAGATTACTCTGGTCGCGATCGTCGTTGGGATTTTGCTCGGCACCATCATCGCTGTGCTTCGGTTGTCGAAGAACTCGCTTTTCTCTGCGCTGGCCGCCGGTTATGTGACTCTCTTTCGGTCCATTCCATTGGTGATGGTACTGCTGTGGTTTCAACTGGCTCTGGTCCCACCGGTCGTCCGCTGGCTGTTTCCCAAGGCCAATTTCGATCTCAACCTCATCATCGCGTTTACGGCGTTCGCTTTTTTTGAGGCCTCCTATTATGCGGAAATCATCCGAGCCGGCATCCAAAGCATATCCAGGGGTCAGGTGATGGCGGCGCAAGCGCTCGGAATGACCGACGGCGCGGTCATGAGGTTAGTGATTTTGCCGCAAGCTTTTCGCCGGATGATTCCCCTTTTGCTGACGCAGGCCATCATTCTTTTCCAAGACAGCTCCCTCGTCTATGTGATCGGGCTTGCCGATTTCTTTGGAGTCGCCAAGAATCGTGCCGCCGCTACCGGGAGCCAGGTCGAATTCATTCTTTTGGCCGGCGCCGTCTATTTGGTTCTTTGTTTGACTATGTCGACGATAGTCCGACAACTACAAAAGCGGATCACCATATGATCTCAATTCGCGACATCTCGAAATGGTACGGCGCATTTCATGTGTTGAAGGATTGCTCTACTGAAATTCAGAAGGGCGAAGTAGTGGTCGTCTGTGGACCCTCCGGTTCGGGCAAGTCGACCTTGATCAAATGCGTCAACGGACTCGAGCCTTTCCAAAAAGGGGAGATAGTCATTGAGGGCACCTCAGTTGGAGCTAAAAAAACCAACCTTCCGAGGCTGCGTGCCCGAGTGGGTATGGTGTTTCAACACTTTGAGTTGTTCCCTCATCTCAGTGTCTTACAAAATCTGACGATTGCGCAGTGTCGAGTTCTGAGAAGAAATGCCGCCGACGCCGAGGGGAAAGCGTTTCGGCTCCTGGATCTGGTCGGTTTAAGGGATCAGGCTCGAAAATTTCCGGCGCAGCTCTCCGGCGGCCAGCAACAGCGGGTCGCGATTGCTCGAGCTCTGGCCATGGATCCCATTGCAATGCTATTTGATGAGCCGACATCTGCTTTGGATCCGGAGATGATCAACGAGGTCCTCGACGTGATGGTCAAGCTCGCGCAGGAAGGGATGACCATGATGGTGGTCACCCATGAGATGGGTTTTGCGAAGAAGGTTGCCGACCGAGTGATCTTTATGGATCAAGGCCAGATTGTGGAAGATCGACCGAAAGCGGACTTCTTTAGCCGGCCGAACACCGATCGGGCGCAACAGTTTTTGTCCAAAATCCTTTCGCATTGATGAGACAATTGGGTCTTGACCAAACCACTCGATGATCCATAATCGGCCGCAGCTTGTGTCCGGGCCCATTCAAACGAGTCCGGCGGCCGCCTGGAGTGCTTCGAACTGCGGTAGCGCTTGAGACGGCGAGCGTTACATCCCCAGAACTCTTATGGCAATTTCTGCTAGCGCTGTCTCCACCGAGTCAAGTGGCGAGCTGAGTGCTCGGCATCGGACCGTGATCGTAGCCTCGTCCCTTGGTACCGTTTTCGAGTGGTACGACTTTTATTTGTACGGGACCTTGGCTCTCTTTTTCGGCGGATTGTTCTTCCCGCCGGGCAATGATGCTGCCGCTACTTTGGCGAGTTTAGCGACTTTTGGAGCGGGGTTCGGTGTACGCCCATTCGGAGCACTGGTGTTCGGGCGGATTGGGGATCTCGTCGGGCGGAAATATACATTTCTGATTACCATTGTTGTCATGGGCTTATCGACGGCATTGGTCGGTGTCTTGCCGACCTATGCCCAGGTTGGCATTTTGGCACCGATTCTTCTGGTCGCACTTCGGTTAGCCCAAGGGCTTGCCTTAGGCGGCGAGTACGGGGGAGCCGCCACCTATGTCGCCGAACACGCTCCCAAGGAAAAGCGGGGACTATTTACCAGTTGGATCCAAACCACCGCCACTCTCGGGTTCTTCCTTTCACTCGCGGTTATTCTGACCTGCCGGCTTACAATCTCTCCTGACAACTTCAAGGCTTGGGGATGGCGAATTCCATTCCTGGTGTCGGTCGTCTTGTTAGCTATCTCCGTCTATATCCGGCTCAGACTGCAGGAATCGCCCATTTTCGCAGAGATGAAGTCCCAGGGCCGGCTGACGCGACATCCGCTGCGCGATAGTTTTTTTAGAATGCCGAATGCTCGCTATGTATGGCTGGCGTTGCTCGGAGCAACCGCCGGCCAAGGTGTTGTGTGGTATACCGGCCAGTTTCAAGCCCTCTATTTCCTCCAGAATGTTCTCAAGCTCGACTTTCAGACAACTTATATCCTGATCGGCGTCTCGCTTTTAGTGGGTACGCCGCTATTTATCTTTTTCGGTTGGTTGTCTGATCGAGTTGGGCGGAGGCCGATCATGCTCGCCGCTTGTCTTCTGGCGGTGTTGACTTATATCCCGCTCTTCAAAGGGTTGACCACATTTGTCAATCCGGCTCTGGAGGCCGCCCAAGAAAAATCGCCCATCACGCTCTACACCAATGAATTCAGCGGCCTCGCTGACAAGGTTCGGACCACGATCGTTGACGCTTTTCAACAGTACCATCCTACCGGTGACAATGCGCTCAGCTATAAGGCGCGTCAGTTTCTGAGCAAACGCGGTGTGCCGTTCGACGTGCAACCTGCCAAAGCAGATGCGCCGGTCGTCCTCGGCGTAGGAGAAAAGGCGTTGAATGGGTTCGATGACAAGGCCTACGAAGCTGCGGTTAGCGCGGCGGGTTATCCGAAGGCTGCCGATCCGAGCAAGGTTAACTATCTAGGTGCCGAGTTTATTCTGATTGTCTTTCTGATCTATGTAACAATGGTGTACGGACCCATCGCGGCGTTTCTGGTGGAGCTCTTTCCGACCAAAATTCGTTACACATCAATGTCGTTCCCGTACCACATTGGGAACGGCTGGTTCGGTGGCTTTTTGCCGTTGATTGTCGGCGCTATCACCGCGGCCACCGGAAACTTTTATGCGGGACTCTGGTACCCGATTGCGGTTGCTTTGATGACGTTCATTGTCGGCACCCTCTTCGTGCGGGAAACCAAGGACGCCGATTTAAGGGCCGAGCAAGCAGCGCAGACGACATAGTCACCAGAAATATCCTGTCCGGGCGCCAGACGAACCCGAAGACTGGCTCCTGAGCTTCCCCTCTCGTGATCGCGGAGAGGCCCAACTTTTCGCTTGAACGCGAGCGTCGACAGACTAGCTTGTCCGCTCACGAAAACCCCAGCTTCCTGAGTAGCTCAGTGGTAGAGCGGTCGGCTGTTAACCGATTGGTCGTAGGTTCGAATCCTACCTCAGGAGCCAATTTGGTTCTGACTCGGACTACGGCTGCTAATTCGCCGCGGCGAATCGTAGGTTCGAATCCTACCTCCGGAGCCAGTGTCATATAAGTCCTATGCGAGTTACCTGACCTATATGTCCTATTCCGGCTCCCTAAAGCAATCCGGGCGGCAACCCAAGGCCTGCGCCTAGCCGCCCCATTTCCGTTTGGGCAAGGCCTTTGCCTTTTTCCAGTGCTTGTTTAACTCCGCTGAGCACGAGATCTTCCAAAAACTCGACGTCTTCCGGATCGACAACCTCCTTCGCGATTTTAATCGAAATGATGTCACCCGCGCCGTTCGCAACGACCGAGACCTTACCTCCTCCGACACTGACCTCGACCGTTTTTTCGGCTAGAGTCGCCGCGAGTTGCTCTTGCATCTTCGCGGCCTGTTTCATCATTTTTTGGATGTTCATGCGTCAGGTGTCAGCCTCGATCTCGGCCCTGAAAATTTCCAGAGCTTTTTGAATGAGTGGATCATTTTTAAATCCATCCAGCAGGGTTGTCTCGGCTCTTTGCGTGGTAGCGGGGCGCACCAAATCGTCGCGAAGCTCCGCTCGTATCGTACGGGGCGCCGCGGCGATTTCAGTGAGCAGCTCTTCAACAAATTTCCGATTGTTAGCTCGAAGCAAAGATTCCATCGCGAGCTGTTCGTTTGCTGGGAATCCTATCAACAATTCAGCTCCAATTCGACCTAATGGTGTCGCCGTTTCCACCCAGGACTGAATCAACGGTCGTCGGCGTCGCACTTCCGCGAGCAGCTTCGACCAAAGCGACGGTAGATCTTCGGTCTGGTCTTCTTCCGCGGGTTCCAGCGAGCTCGAGTCCTCGGTTTCACCAATCCCTCCCGCAATCACCGGCTTTTCATCTTCCACGTCCGCCCCGACTTTCGCGTATTCGTCTGCCTCGCCCGCCTTTTCCGACAATAAGTCCTCGGAACGCTCCTTGAGTGGCTCAGATTTTGAAGGCGCAATCTTGGGCAAGATATTGGGCTCGGGCAGGTCACCGAGTCTCGGTGGGCTCTTCTCCAGAACTTCGTCAACGGCCGATCGGCCGAGTGGG
>DASTDH010000277.1:0-4194 GCA_035710445.1 Chthoniobacterales bacterium | reverse complement strand
CTCGACCTTCAGGTTATGAGCCTGACGAGCTACCAGGCTGCTCCACCCCGCGATTAGGAATCGCGTATATCCACTCTGTTCTTTGGCTACGCAACCGAAATTTTTCTAATGCACTATTCTATCACGACGGAGGCGGACTCGCCAGTCTCCCGGCAGGTCGCTGATTTATGTTCAGCCGAACATACTCCTTTCCAACCTAACCCCAGTTTTTGGCAATAGTTGGCCATCTGATAGACGCGCGAAACTCTCTCGTAGCGATCTTAGATTGAATAGGAGCCAACAATGAAGACGAATTCAGCAGTCATAATGAGCTTTTTCAAAAACGAGGTTCCTGCCGGCAGCTCGCGAATCAATCTGAAATGGCCGGGTAAACACGAAGTAACCGATTTCAAGTTGGATAAGTTGGGCGAGCTTGTGAGCTGCGAAACAGAGACTGACCAAACCGGATGGGTCATCGTGAAGCCTCGCGGCAACATACAGCTTGGAGACGAGATTCCTTTGATATAGGAGACGGCGCCCCAAAACTTAAAAGCCTCGCGATCTTTCCTTTGTTTGTGCCGGTGCAGGCCGTAAGGTCTCGCCATGTTCGCCCAGACTGGCTACGTCACTCGGTTCGAACAGCAATGCGATCGTTTTTCAGTCTCGGTCGACGTCGAATTGCCGGAAGATGTTCTGTACGTCCAACTAGACACAGAAGTGTTCGGTAGTGCGGCTCACGCCATGCCTCACCGAAATCCCGGTGCTGCCGAGTCGGCCAACATCTCGGTACATGGTCCCGGGCACCTGGAGATTCAAGTTGGCGATGAGGTGCGCGTGATGTGCTTTCAAACCGGCGACTTACCGGAGGACATCGCCGGTGTGCGTCGTTGTGGAGCCAATTCCCGTTCTTTCCCGTCCGTTTAGCGATCCGTCGCTGGTTTGGCACGCATCCGAATATTGATGAGCTCGATGAATACCGCAAAGGCCATAGCAAAGTAAATGTAGCCTTTGGGAACATGTTGATGAAGACCTTCCGCAATGAGCATCACTCCAACCAGAAGTAGAAAGCCCAAGGCCAACATCTTGAAGGTAGGATGACGCTCAACGAACGAACTGATAACCGCGGCAAATACAATCATGACACCGGTAGCGAGTACGACCGCGGCGATCATGATGGTGAGTTGATCGACCATGCCTACGGCGGTGATAACGGAGTCAAAAGAAAATACAATATCGAGCAACAGAATCTGTACGATTACGCCGGAGAAAGAGGCCGCGAGCGGAGCCGAACGGTGGGCTTCTCTCGCTTCAAGTTTGCGATGGATTTCAAGAGTGCTCTTACCTAAAAGAAACAGCCCGCCGAGCAGCAGAAGAAGGTCGCGACCGCTCACGGTGTGGCCAAAGAATGAGAATAGCGGCGCTGTGAGATGAACGATCCACGACACTGAGAAGAGTAAGGCAATACGGGTTCCCATAGCCAGCGCTAGGCCCAGGGTGCGAGCCCTCTGTTGTTGCGCCGAAGGCAATTTGTCTGCGAGGATCGAGATGAAAACTACGTTGTCCACGCCCAGGACGATTTCCATGGCCAGGAGGGTGGCAAATGCAACCCACGATTCCGGTTCTGCGATCCAGTGAAACCAGCCGAAAAGAGTTGTCTCTAGCATCGGCCATGACGCTAGCAGCCTGGGGATGCGCTAGCCAGTGTGACTGGTGAAAGGTGAGAGGTAGGGCGGTCCCCGCGTCCGCGGGACCGCCCTACCAGTCACGAGTCACCAATCACTTCTCACCATTCCCGGCGCTCCCGGCGCTCCAGCGCCCCTTGCAAAAGTCCCGAGCCTCAACTATGGAGTCGTCCAAATGAAGCGTCTGCTGCAAGCGGTCGGCCGAGGCAGTCTGGCGACTGTCGCTGGTTTTGGCGACTTTGCTACGTTCGTATCGCGTGCGGTCGCCGGGGCGCTGGTCACACACCGGTTGGGACGACGCTGGATGCGCGCAGTTCATGAACAAGGCGTTCGCTGTGTACCGGTAGTGACGATCGTGGGTTTGTTTGCGGGGCTCGTGCTCGGACTGCAAGGTTATTACGTGCTAACCCGCTTTGGCTCGACCGGAATGCTTGGGACATTTGTGTCGCTGACGCTGACGCGGGAACTGGCTCCGGTGCTTGCCGCCCTAATGATTGTCGGCCAAGCCGGTTCTGCCATCGCAGCGGAAATCGGTATTCATCGCAACAGCGAGCAAATCGACGCTCTCGTGACCATGGGAATCGATCCGCTCGGTTACCTGATCGCTCCCCGCCTGTTTGCGGCGTTGATTGTTTTTCCGATTCTGACCGTAGCTTTCACTTTGGTTGGAATCGCCGGCGGATATCTCTCCGGGTCGGCACTACTCGGATTGGATAGCGGCGTTTACTGGGCGGCGGTTCGTTCTGCGATCCGATCCACCGACGTTCGCGAATGCCTTCTCAAAGCGCTCATCTTCGGTTTAATCACGATAGCGATCTGCTGCCATAGCGGCTTCACTACACATCGCCGCACCGGCGTTGGTGGGTCACGCGCGGTGAGTGTCTCAACCACCAGGGCGGTCGTCCTGGCAAGTGTTGCCACGTTGGCGGCCGACTACGTGATCACCTCTTTTCTGGTATGATTCGTCCGCCGCTTCCGCCCATCCTGGAGGTCCACGGCCTCCGCAAACATTTCGGCGAGCACCGAGTATTGGCCTCGGTAAACTTAACCGTCCCGCGCGGCAGTATCGTTTCTGTGTTTGGGCAGAGTGGGGCAGGAAAATCAGTTCTTCTGAAATGTCTCGCTGGCTTACTGATGCCCGATGCCGGCGAGGTCCGCTTTGAAAATGGTATGCTGAATGGGTTTCGGCGGCGCTGTAGCTATCTGTTTCAGGCCAATGCACTATTCGACTCGCTGACCGCGCTCGAAAATGTTGCGCTACCCTTAGAACAAACGAGTCGATTAGACACGAGGGAGATCGCGCAAGCCGCTCGCGAGGCGCTAAAAAACCTTGGATTGGAAAAATTCGCGGATCATTTCCCCGCCCAGTTATCCGGGGGAATGCAAAAGCGGCTCGCGCTGGCTCGGGCGCTGGTTATGCGCCCCGAATTGGTCCTTTTCGATGAGCCTACCGCCGGCCTCGATCCACTCGCCCGGAACGCTGTTTTCGGCATGATCGTCCAATACCGACAGCAATTCGACTTCACGGCGTTGGTGGTAACTCACGACGTCCCCGAAGCGCTCGCCGCCAGTGATCGGGTCGCTTTGCTCGAAGGCGGCCAAATCTATTTTGAGGGAACACCGGCCGAGTTTGTCGCTTCGAGTGATCGCGTTGTGCGGAGCTGGCAAGAACATTCTCACGGTCTCGATCAGTCTGAAGGTAGCGCGCTTCCCTCTCCGACCGCCGACCAATCGCAAGGCAGGGCGCGTCGCTCCGCGACCGCCGATCAATAACTATGAAGCAATCCAACATCGAACTGTCGGTCGGCGCCTTTGTTCTCGTGGGTATCGCTGCCATTGTCTGGTTCGCGATGCAGGCCGGCGCGGGCGTGGCCATTGGCGGTTCGACCTACGAAGTGACTGCAAGATTCGCGAATGTCGGCGGGCTCAGACCCGGTAATCAGGTTTTTATCGCGGGCGTTCCGGTCGGACGCGTGGAAAAGATTGATCTCGATTCTCAATACGCTGCCATCGTTCACATGAACCTGAAGCAAGAGGTACACCTCCCTTCCGATACGATCGCTTCAATCAAAACCAGCGGGTTGATTGGCGACAAATTCATCACCCTCGCACCGGGCGCCGACAGCAGAAACCTGGCATCCGGTAGTATGATCACCGACACTGAATCGGCCGTGGATCTGGAATCGCTCATCAGACGCTTCGCGTTCGGTAGCGTTTCGCCATCACCTGCACCCTCTCCCTCCGTTCCCAAATAAAGTCATGGCTCTCGACCTATCTCGTTCCACTCTGAAACTAACGTTCATGCTGCTTGTCCTTGGCGCCGGGCGCGTTTCCGGTGCGGCCTCCATTGACGACGCCGCCGCCACGCTCCGCGGTTCCGTCGAGGAAGTCCTCTCGATCGCTTATTCCGGCCGCGGAAACGAAACTCTGGCCGCCCGAGTGCGACCGGCACTGGAAAAATGTTTTGCTTTTGACATCGTTACCCGCCAGGCCATGGGGCCTGGCTGGCGCCAATTTTCTGCCGCCGAACAAA
>DASTDH010000276.1:0-2380 GCA_035710445.1 Chthoniobacterales bacterium | reverse complement strand
CCTCGGCTTCAGAGGCCCCATTTTCCGGAACAAACCTGCGCAATTGTCGAACTTTCCTTAGCGCATCTTCAAATCGCATCGTTCAAAATCTCGGTTTCATTCTCTGCGTCTTGAAGCCTCGTTGACGGAGGGTGTGCGACCTACTGCGTCAGCATAAGTGCCGGCGCCGCCCTGATGGCTGAACCGGGAAAGTAGCGCGAAGATAGTCAGCGCCATCAGCGCACGTGTCACACCGCTCGTCGGCGGTGGGCGAGTCTTGGTCAGCGATCCGCTCCGATGGCAGGATGCATCAATCGCGCATGGCTGGCGCCGAAACTATAAATCCTCGCCCAACGTTGGGCCGATGGTCCAGTGCGGATCTGCCCACTAAGTTGTGATGCTTGCCGCGTCCGCGACTATGCGCACGCCGCTTCCTTCGACGGTAGTGATAAGAATCGCGACCCGTTTGCTTCCCGAAAGATAGCCTTCAAAGATCGCATCGAATTCGCAAAACGGTCCGCTGATGATCCGCACGTGCTGGCCGTGTTGGAACGGCCGCCGGGGAATCTGCACCACTCCGTCCCTGCAGCGGGAGCGAACGTTATCGACAATAGTCTGCGTAACGGCGAGCGGCTCGCAGCCCGTAGATATAAAGCCGACAACTCCTGGCATGTAGCGAATTTCGAAATAGTGTGCGGCAAGCTCAAGCCGGGCAAACAGGTACTGCGGAAATAGCGGGACCAGCGAGACTGTCCGCTGGCGCGATCTCCTCTCAAGCATCGGCATGAAAGTCTCTGGCAGCCGGCGCGACAGCTCTCTGTGAACGTACTGTTCTTTACCGGATTTGGTGCGGATCAAATACCAGGCAAGCCCGCTTGCAGACATGTTAACGGTCTGGTTGTTCTCGGCAGACGGTGGCGTGGATCCAGACGCAGGATTATGTTCAAGCATTGTGACGGCCAAAAGAATGGTTCATCGCCGACAGGGCGACTCGTGACCGGTCTCCGCTTGCCGGAATCGATGAACGAACGGCCATGCGCGCGGGAGACTTGGAAGCTCTGACTGCTTTGCCGGACGGCCTCACCTCTAACGAAGAGTCCAACTTTGATTGCCGTTCATCCTGGCGTAGGAGGATGAACTGGCGCTGCTCAGTACGAGCCAACAAACCCTCTTCGACCATGTCAACGAGCAGCTTGCTTACCATTGGCCGTGAGCTTCCAATCATTTCCGCCAAAGCTTCATGCCCCAACTCAAGAATGATGAGAGTGCCGCGCTTGTCATCGACGCCGAAGCGGGTGCCAAGCTCTTTAAACACGGTCTCGAGTCGCTCACGGAACGGAACCCCGATGAATCCGGCGCAGCGTTCTAACAACGCCGACCAGGTCGCATTGAGATGTCCAAGCAGCTGGATCAACCTTTCGTGATCAAGTTTGCGCAGCAGACTTGTCATCTGCTCGCGGCTAAAGATACTCAGCGAGCACTTCGTCAAGGCCTGCGCCTCGAAAATCTGATGATTGCGACCGTCCGCGTCGACATTCGCTACCATACCGAGGGGCTCACCGGGCCGAGCGACGGCAATTAGCGTCCTATTGCCGTCTGCATGAGGCAAATAGAGCTTCACGAAGCCGCTGCGGAGCCAGAAGATGAGATCCATCGGCGCTCCGTGCAAGAAAACGATCGCGCCTTTTTCAAAGCCTACAGTGGTCGAACGCTCTTCAATTTCGGCCGCGAGTTCGGCAGGAAGGTTCCACCCAGTCAACTTCTCTTCTAGAAGAGTGCGAAATTCAGAAAGCGGATGATGCATGTCTTTTATCTACTCCTGGTGTCAGGGTTCACTCGTGATGAAGCTCCGAATAGAAGCATCGGGTTTTCTCCCGC
This sequence comes from Chthoniobacterales bacterium, assembly GCA_035710445.1. GTDB lineage: Bacteria > Verrucomicrobiota > Verrucomicrobiia > Chthoniobacterales > JAFAMB01 > DASTDH01. The sequence goes on along the minus strand of DASTDH010000276.1, from coordinate 523 downwards.
AATTTGCGTAACGCTCCCACCTCAATCTGGCGAATGCGCTTGCGCGTCAATGAAAACTGCCGGGAGAGGTCGCCTAGCTGGCCGGCTCTCCGCCCGATTCCGAAGCGCATGCGCAGGATCATTTCTTCGCGGGGCGGTAATGTTGAGAGGACCTTCCTCATCTGCTCGCCCAAGTAAACTGGAACTCTCTTGTCCATTTCCGCTGATCGATGAATGGCGTCCGTCATGACTAAATCCTTGCCTGAAAACGTTACAAACGAACTTTCTGACTCGAGCATTGCGGATATCGAGGTGTGCCGCAGATACGACAGCAGATACTCGAGTTGATGTAATGGCAAAGCTTGCAAACCCACATAACCGTCGCTCCTTGGTAGAGTGGAACGTTCTGGGAGGAACCGGTCCTGACCCGCACCGGTTCCCCCGCTGCGAACCCGGAAACGCGAGCGCTACAAAGACCGGATACTATGCACAACGTTTAATATTTTGTCCGCGACTGTTCCGTCGTGCGTGGAGTAATAGGCCA
>DASTDH010000275.1:0-6149 GCA_035710445.1 Chthoniobacterales bacterium | reverse complement strand
CGGGGACGATCTTAGAACTTTTCTGGTTGAGATTCTGTCAAGGATTCCACAAGTTGAGTACCCTGCCAGTATCTAGAGTCTTGCCAGGGCCTGACGGCACTTTTCCGGTAACCGCTGCTAGCTCAATCGGTCGATGCAACACTTCTGACCAGTTGATCCGACAATAGTTTCCCTAGAAAACCGAACTTTCTGGGCTGTACTCAACCAACCCTAGCCAGGGCAGTGTTCCGTTTGAATTAACATTCGCGAACGACTTAACTCATGAGGGACTCGTGCAAAGGCAGACTTCGAGCTGACTGGAGGGAAGATGGAAAGACCATTTCCGGAATACATCATGTGACGGCGATCGCTTCGAATCCACAGAGGAATCTCGATTCCTACAGCCTTCGGATTTGATCCCTTGCCGGGCATGCCAAAGCCGTCAACCTTCTGGATCCGCCTTGAAGCGGTTCTTGTCGATTTTCAGTGTCCTAATCTTCGATTCCAGCGTTGACCTGGCAATGCCCAACTTCGCCGCTGCCCCTGTGGGTCCAAACACACGCCCACGGCTCGCTATTAGAGCCTCCTCAATTATGTCCTTCTCTTGCTCCTCAAGTCTTCGAGCGAGCTCAATTTGGTTTTTCGGTTTTGCTGCTAGAAATGGCTGTCGCTGCTGTGGCAACCAGCTTTCGTCGATCGAAAAAGTCTCCGTTTCGCACACGATGACGGATCGCTCAATGATGTTCTGCAATTCGCGAATGTTACCCGGCCAGGGGTACGACTGAAGCAGGTCCAAAGTCTTCTTGTTTACCCCCCGTATGCTCTTTCCTGCTTTCCTTGAGTAACGATTGATGAAGTACTCGGCCAACAGGGGAATGTCTTCTCTTCGTTCCCGAAGAGGAGGAATCTCAATCGGGAAAACGTTGAGCCGGTAAAAGAGGTCGCTACGAAAAGTGCCCGCAGCCATGGCCGCCTGCAGGTCACGGTTGGTGGCAGCAATCAACCGCACGTCAGTTTGAATCGGTCGATTTCCGCCGACACGATCGAATTCATGTTCCTGCAAAACACGCAAGAGGGCGACCTGCGTCTCGGCAGGAAGGTCTCCAACTTCATCGAGGAAGATCGTGCCTCCTCCGGCCAACTCAAAGCGTCCTAAACGCCGCTGCGTTGCCCCCGTAAAGGCGCCCTTCTCATGACCAAACAGTTCTGAGGCGATCAAGTCGCGCGGGACGGCAGCGCAGTTCACACTCACAAATGCACGTGAGGAGCGCTGCGACCGCCTGTGAATGGCGCGTGCAACAAGCTCTTTGCCTGTCCCGGTGTCACCTGTGATCAGGACGGTAGAGTCCGTGGAAGCGACCTTCGATACGCGAGAAAGCACCGTTTTCAGCGCGGGAGAGGTTCCCACGATCTCCTCAAACATCGAAGAGCGGTCGATCTCTTCGCGCAACACGATGTTCTCATTGTAGAGCTGGTCCTTTAAGGCCTTTATTTGTTCAAACGCAGTCTCCAGAGCCGCCCTCGCTTCGTGTTGCTCGGTCACGTCCACCGCTGCACCGAAGTATTCGACGACGTCGCCGGATGCGTTAAAAACCGGATGACCTGTCGAGCGAATGTACTTAATTGCTCCGTCCGGAAGAACGATACGATACTCCACATTGAAGATGGAGCCTTCGCCTTCCCTTCCAACATAAACTGCTCTCTGCACCCTATCTCGATCCTCCGGATGAACGCGCTGGTGAAATGCTTCGTCTGAGGGTATACCCCCTTCCGGATCGAAGCCAAACACGCGGTAATGTTCCTGTGACCAGTAGACAGCATGTCTGGCGGCCAAGTTCCATGCCCAACTGCCCGTACGGGTTATCCTCTGTGCTTCAGCTAAGCAACCCTCGCTCCGCCGCAGAGCCTCCTCTGCACGCTTACGCTCGGTAATGTCGCGATAGATCGCGTACTCGCCGAGCTGGCTCCCGGCAGTTGAGGTAGGCACACCGACAATCGAGGCCGGAACGGAAATCGGAAAGTACAGCTGTGAAACGTGGATACGCTGGCCGTCTTTTCGGCGGCGGATGGTCTCCGCATTCACCGGCTTTCCATGGATTATCCGATGCGTGTACTCCTCCGCTTCGCCGCGGATTTCTTCCGGCGCGATCAGATCATTAATGGAACGTCCAATGGCTTCATCCGGTGTGTAGCCGAAGATCTGCGTGAACTCCGGGTTAATCCGCAATACGCGGTCTTCCACATCGAGAAGAACGATGCCCTCCGGCGCTTGTTCAAACAGCTCATCGAGCTGCGCCTTGTGTATAGTCAGCTCCTCGCCGCTTCGCCGGAGGGCCGCCTCTACACGTTTGCGCTCGGTGAAGTCCGTAACCGCTCCCACGAACTCAAAGCAGCCGTCCTCGTTCTGTGAGGGAGTGCCCACGACGCGCAGGTATTTGACGGATCCATCCGGCATGAGCAACCGATGTTCAAAATCGAACTCCGTCCTCTCGCGTGAAACGCGGTCGATTAGTTGCTGCACAGCCGACCTGTCTTCCGGGTGGGTTCGTTGCAATATCAGTTCAATACTAGTCTTGGCTGTGGGCTCGCATTCAAATATCCGAAAGGTTTCTCGAGACCAGTGGATCTCTCCACTCCACACATTCCAGCCGAAACTCCCGGTGTGGCTCAATTTCTGCGCTTCAGCCAAATAAGCTTCGCTGCGGCGCAACTGTTGCTCCGCCCGCTTCCGGTCATCTATATCGATTAGCAAATGAAACCAGCGGAGGATGCGTCCTTGGGTATCTCGCAATGGAAAGCCGAGAACGGTGAACCAGCCGTAGATGCCATCAGCGCGCCGGTGACGGCTTTGAACACTGTACGCATGGCCCGTCGCGTGTGCCTGACGCTGCGCGGCGATCGTGTGCTGGAGGTCATCCGGATGGACTACATCGGAGGTCTTCCAGCCTTTCAACTCCTGGAACGTCTCGCCGAAGTATTCGAGGGTTGGTCGATTCAGGGCCTCGACTTCGCCGGACGGTGTCGTGACCGCGACAGGGACGGGAATGCTTTCCACGATCAAGCTAAGACTAAGCTCATGTAATCGTAAGGCTTCCTCAGCCCGTGTACGGTCCTCGATATCGGTATTCAATCCATGCCATTTGACGATCTGTCCCGCTTCGTTGCGCATCGGACTGCTGGACATGAGGAACCAGCGATACTCTCCATCGAAGCGGCGCAGGCGCGCTTCCATTTCTCCGGGCTCGCCGGAAGAAACGATGGATCGCCAGCAATCGACAAGCTTAGGCAGGTCTTCGGGGTGGATCGCCGTCCGCCACGCGTGGCCACAACCTTCGTCAAGGCTAAGGCCGGTGTATTCGCACCAGCGATGATTGAGGAAATCAATCTGCCCATCTGGGAGCGCAGTCCACACTAATCCGGGGAGCGCATTGGCGACGCGGGAGATATCGTTCTCCATTGCGGTCCTTCCCTGGCAGCACTCCACTACATCAGGTTGCGCCATTCCCAGAGAGCGTCCATTGTACTTTGGTATTGGTCCGAGCTGAGGTTAGCAGAGAAGCGGGATGCTGGAAAAAACGCTCGCCGCCAAGACTTCTCTAGAAGATAAACTTCAGCCCGAACTGGCCAGCGAGTGGTCCCCTGGGGCTCGGACCGTCCAGTATGGCAGGGCCCTTCCCGAGCGAAAAACACGAGGTGGGCAAATTATCACAGACTCCATTTGTACTTACGCCTGTCGTCAGTGAGAAGGCGTTCTTCCTATTGGTTAGGTTGAATGCCTCAGCAGTAAATCGCAGCCGCAAACGCTCGTAGATTGGAAACTCGCGCCCCAGCCGAACATCCCACTGTGCAAAGTCGCTGTTCCGGAACGGATAGCGCGGGAGTAGTTTGCCGTTATCTATTGGCCGGACTGCGCTGATGAAGAAATCCACGCATTGGAAGCCATCCTGGTAGCCAGAGCCCGGCCCCGGACAGAAGCCCCCGTACGCTGGGTAGGCCCGCCCGCTGCGAGCACTGATGAAGGTACCAAATTCGATCTTGAGCGGCAGGATGATGTATGCGTATGACGTGAACATGTGGCGGATGTCGAGTTGGCTGCGGCCGTAATCCAGCTTCAGGAAATTGAACGGGTCCGATGGGGCTAAGAACGCGTCGGTGTCGCGGTCGCTGGTGGCGTTGTCGTCGTTCTTGGACAAGGTGTAGTTGGCGCCGAACTGGTAGGTGTGACTGAAGGTCCTTTTTGCCTGCAGAATGAATGCGTGGTAGCGTGCCCGGCCATAGCTGGTCAAGGCGCTGGCTCCGCTAATCACGGGCAGGCCGTTAACTGGGTTGATGGACTGCGGGAGGCGAGGGATGCCAAACGCCAACGTGTTACCAGGCCCAATGCTGCGCCCGAATGTATCAAGCGTTACACCGGTGGGGTCGATTGTCCGGTCAAAGGGAGTGTTCAAGGTGAAACCGCCGGTGCGCAGGTTTTCTGATCGGTTGTAGGAATAGGTACCAGAGATACTGAAGTTCTTGGCAATCTCTCGCTCCACTCCGACTTGAAGATTGAGGACGCGAGCGCTCTGAAGGTCCGGGTCGGCAAACGAGATATTCGGCGAGGGGAGAAAAGGCGCCAGCGCCGCCGGAAGCGTCGAGGGCAGCCTGTCAGGATACTTCAGCGCGAGTGTTCCGATGGTGGCAACCCCAGTGGCCTGGTTGAAACACACGGTCGTGCGCGTCGCGGTGCACTGCGGAATGCTGAGCGTTGACCCTCGCACACCTGGCCCGGACAGGATAGAGGCCATGAAAATCGTGGGCAAAGCAGCATAGTAGATGCCCAAGCCTCCACGCACAATGGTTTTTGAATTTCCGGCGACGTCCCACGCCACGCCGACTCGGGGACCTACATCGTTGAGGTCGTTGGGAATGCTCTGTGGCACTGGCCCAACTCTCTGGGTGAGCGTGGTGCCAGATATGTGGGGCCTGTCCAGGTCTACGCGGTCTCCGGGCAGGGTAAAATGAGGCTGTGGGTTCCAGACACCATCCCAGCGTAGCCCCAGGTTCAAGGTCACCCGCGGATGAATCCGCCAGTTGTCTTGCAGGTAGAAAGCTAATTCTTTCTGCCAGAAGTAAGGGAGGGTCCCGCTCTGGACGGCGGTGAAACCATTGATGCCGAACAGTTGCGTGAAGTTGAAGGGTATTCGGTGCTCGAAGTCGCTTAGGCTGATAAAATTGTAGGCCCCAGCCGAATCGCCGATAAAGACCTGGGCAGTGGCGTTGGCGTTGAGATCCACGCCCAGTCTCACATCATGCTTGCCGAAAGTGCGGCTGAAGTTGTCAAGCAGTTGATATCGCTTGTTGCGGCTGGTAATGGGCAGGAAGAAGCGCTGACCGAAGTTTCCCACGCCTGTGATTCCGGTCTCCGGGCCGGGTCCGCGATTAATGCGGTCTCGTCTTTCCAGGGAGTAAGCGAAACGCGCTTCATTCACCGTTCTTGGACCGAAAACCGTCGTTACGGTTTGCGATGCCACGGGGCCTTCGTTGACAAAGTTTTCAAAGTTGGACGCAACTTGGCCGAAGACAAAGATTTGGCTCGCACCACCCGTAAAATTGTCCGTTTCGTTGCGCGAGTAGTTAAACCGCGAGGTCGCAGTGGTGTTGCGCGTGATCTTATAGTCCAACTTTATTAGAGGTGCGAGTAGGTCCTGCCTCTGAGGCGTCGTTCCTTGCAGGGCCGCCAGGTCAGCAATGCCCAGCTCGGGCACCGCCACGCCATTTACGCAATTTGAATTACTGAGAGTAGGACACCCAGTCTGACCCGAGAAGGCGGTGCCTAAGGGGCCCGCCTTTTTCTGCCGATCAACTCCAATAAAGAAGAAGACCCTGTCCTTAAGAATCGGACCGCCCAGCGTCCCGCCAAACTGGTGGCGCGTGTTAAAGCCCGGGGGAATGACCACACCGGGGTTTGCGGGGGCGGAAGTATCCTTGACCAAGTTTAGATTCTGGAAAAACCAGTGGGCGGTGCCGTGCCATTCGTTGGTGCCCGATTTGGTTACGACGTTGACTAGGCCGCCAGTGGAGTGGCCGAACTCCGCCGAAAAGCCGCCGGCCCGCACCTGGAATTCTTGGACGGCATCCTCCGGTAACGTAAAGTTCTTGGTCTCGAGCGACCCGAACCATTCGCCGAA
>DASTDH010000274.1:0-8820 GCA_035710445.1 Chthoniobacterales bacterium | reverse complement strand
GGAGCATTCATGGACTCTTAAGCTTCTTGCCAAGACCTAAGTGCCTGAAGGGCTAGCGCCGCAGTTTCTTTCCACCGACTCGGTTGAGCAAATCCATCGAGATGTCGTTGATATGGCTCATCAGGGTGGCCTTTGTGACAGAGGGCGCTTAGACTCTGCCGTTCACGCGGTCGAATCCTATGCCATTTACGGTGAGCCCAACGATGTGTGACCTCGCGGCGGCTTACGCTTTCTACATCTCAGAGGCGCAGGCGTTCATGGATGGGAACAAAAGAACCGCGTTCACAGCGTGCATGGACTTCCTTAAAATAAACGGAGTTCCAACAAAGATCTATGATGACGGCGATCTTTTCGACTGGATGCTCCAGCTCGCAAACAAGCAGATAAGCCGAGAAGAGTTTGCCGAAAGGTTGCGCCGTCCTTTCCCAAAATAGTCCCGCGGTTACGCTGGATTTCGAACAGCTCAAGACTCTGAGTGACCCACGACTTGGCTAGAGCCTCATCAAATGCCCAAAACCGAGAATGATTTTCCTCTCAACTCCGTAACGGTATCCGAGCTTTTGAAACTCGCATCCGCTTATCATCATCAAGCAACCACGAGCCGCAATGCGGGAGCCCGGTTAGCAAGTTGCATTATGCTTGGCGCAACAATCGAGGCGATGCTGACTGCGGTTGTAAATCTTTTCTGCGATGAGACGCGGCCGATCGCTATTGCGAGAAGGCTCAAGTTGGAAAATCTGTTAAAATGGGACCTCGGTAAACTCTTGGATGTCGCAAAAGACGCAAAACTACTTCCAGACAAACTCAACCTGCATCCCAAAATGGATGCCAGAGATGTCAAAGATCCTGTCCCAACAGACACAATCCGGGAGGTCAGAAATCTGGTGCACCCCGGCAGACATTTGATGGAACGCGGTGGGAAGGAGATTACCCCGGAAGAGCTCGACACCCTCTATGCTACTTGCCATGCGACTTACAATTGCCTGGTAGAGAAAATAGAATCAAAATTTGCGAAGTTGCCAAAGGTAAGAACGATACTTAGGAATCCGAAGCCTTAAGCTTTCTTAACGCTCGGGCTAGATCCTCCCATTCACGCCCTGAGCGCGCTTTATGGTGGCTTTTTCGCTGCGGCCCACTCACTCCGCGCTTCGGACAGACGCCACGAGACTTATGTCTGCCGGCCGACTCAAATCTTTCCGCGGCGCCTTCCGACGAAAGGGACAAAGCCGGGGCGTAGTCGACTGCGTTACGCCGATGTTGACAGTGATCTTGCCCGGCGAGTCGTGGCTGGTAGCAATCTCGTTCGTGGAATTGCCCTTTCACAGAAGCGATGAGCATGCCATGGTTGTCGAGGAGAGGTCGGCAGCTACGACACGAATTGCCCTTTTACATGGACCCATCGGAGCTCCAGAAATTGTGTGTTTATTTAAACGAGTTTGCTCTCCCTCGGGCTATCGTAGATTTCGAGCACCGGCGCTTCATTGCTTGGAATACAAGGTTTCTAGCCCGGACCGGCTACTCTGAGGAAGAAATCAAAACTCTTGATCCGGGAAAGGCAATCCTCCTAGGTGACTCAATTTCTTTGCCGCCGGATGAGGGCAACAATCCCACTGCAGAATTTGTCGCACTTGCGGTGAGGGTGCCCACTAAAGCAGTGGCGGTAGCGGGACACCTGGTTAGATCAAAAGGAAATTTCGGCTACCTCATGTTACACGACATCGAACCGACCACTTCGACGAAGTTTGAGCAGGGCCGGCTCGTCGGACAAGAACAAGAGCGGCAGCGCATAGTGCAAACTTTTCATCACGAGGTTTCATCGGGCATGCTTGGGGCACTTTTCAGAATCGAGCTAGCAAAAGAAAAGCTGGAATCGGCGGACTTACCAGAAGCTGAGCCAGTGGCACAGGCTTCCGAGCTGCTTTCTGAAGCGGTCGAGAAGATCGGTGAAGTTCTGAAAGGTGAAAAAGGCAAGCCGCTCGCCGACACCTAGCTTAACTTTGAGGGCGCAGAGCTGCCCGGATAGCTTGCAGCAACTGCTGTGGAGTGAAGGGCTTACCCAGATACGAGCGAAAGCCTGCGGCAAGCGCACCCTGATCGATAGTAGTGGCCCCCAGGGCACTCATTGCTATTGCCGGTGTGTTGCCGCCGTTTTCAGGATCGAGGCTACGAATGCTCTGCAATAGTTGAAATGCATCTCCATCCGGCAGGGTGATGTCTGCAAGGACCAGCTCCGGCCGCTCTCGGATTACCGCTGCCAACGCGTCAGAGACCGTCGCACAACCAATCACTCTGGCGCCTTGCCGGCTTAGGAATTCGACCAGTACGGAACGGAAGTCATCGTGATCTTCAACAACGACAACTGTAACGCCACTCAAAATCCCTGGAGACATTCTTTTGAACCGCTCCTTCTTCTCTATAGTTTCGCGAGTCCTCTCTGCGCCGCGCCCTTTTTGTTTCGAATTTGGCCGGCGTTTTCGAAATCTGGGCGACTGAGGAAGTTTTTATCCGCTCATGCCTAAGAAGCTACTGTCGCAATTCGTCGCGCCGATGATGGCCTCGCTTGCCAAAGAGCCATTCAATCATCCTTTGTGTTTTATCTCTTCGATCTGCTTTGGTGTGATGGACGAGACCTCACCGGCAAGACCGTCGTGCCTCGACGAGAGCGTCTGGAACAGATCATTACTCCGGTAGCCGGCATTCAAGTCGGTGGCTACGTCGAAACCCGCGGGAAAGATCTTTTCCTGCTAGCGAAAGAGAAAGGCCTGGAAGGAATCATTGCGAAACGGAAAAAGAGCACGTATCAACCGGGCCGGCGTTCACCAGATTGGCTTAAGATTAAAGCACGCCCTCAGCAAGAGTTCGTTGTGTGCCGCTTCACTGAAGGCAAAGGGAGCGGCCTTAAGAGCTTTGGAGCGCTATTGCTCGGCGGATATCGCGCCGGCAAGCTTCGCTATTTTGGGCATTCTGGAAGCGGGTTTAGCGAAAAAGGATTACAGGAGACAATGGAGCGATTGAGGCCGCTATTTATCGATAAGTCTCCGGTCGTGAATCCTCCCCAATTCCTGAGAAAATCCAATGGGTTCAGCCAAAGCTTGTCTGCGAAGTGGTACGCTGGTTCATAGCGTTCATCGTTTTATCGTCCATTCTTCGCTATTTGTTTGTCGCCTACCGACCTGCTTAGAGATTTCTCAGGCTCCAGGAACGTCCATGTCGCGAGGGGTCAGAAGGAAAAGCGAGGCAATACCGTGTGGTAGCTCAAATTTCTATGATCCAGATCCGCTGGCCAAAGCGATCTTGAGCATCTGGATATGCTCAAACCTCCAATCGAATCGATGGAAGCGCAGCTGGTCGCGCGCATCCCCGAAGGACCGGATTGGCAATATGAGCCGAAATGGGATGGCTTTCGTTGCCTGCTCTTTCGTGAACGTGATGGAGTTTTTCTTCAGTCTAAGGCGGGACAACCCCTTGCCCGATACTTTCCAGAAATCACTAGCGCGGCTGAAAATCTGAAGCCGAAATGCTGGGTCTTGGATGGCGAGCTCGCAGTACCGATGGGTCCCTCTTTTTCATTTGATCAACTTCTGCAGAGAATTCATCCCGCAGCATCGCGGGTCGCAAAATTGGCCAAAGAGACGCCGGCGATTTACATCGCGTTCGACTTGCTAATGACAGAGAAAAAAGAGGTTCTATTGGGTTCGCCGCTAGTAGAACGCCGAAAACACCTCGAGTACGTCGCAAAGAATTTTGAGCACTCCAAAACATTTTTCCTCTCGCCGATGACTCTGGATATTAAGAAGGTGCGGGCTTGGCTGAAAACGGCCGGAGACAATCTCGACGGGATAGTCTGTAAGCGACGAGATAGCGGATACCAGAGCGGAGTATCCGCCGCTTTTCAAAAGGTAAAGAACTATCGCAGCATCGATTGCGTCGTGGGCGGCTTTCGCTATTCGGCAGGAGGTGCGGTTGTCGGCTCCTTGCTTCTTGGATTATACGATGAAGCCGGAAAACTGAATCATGTTGGATTCACCTCGGGCATTAGGGCTGATGACCGACGAAGCTTGACGAAAAAGCTGGAGAAACTGGTCGGCCCTCCGGGATTTGATGGAAACGCTCCGGGTGGGAAGAGTCGATGGGTCTCGGACAGCTCAAAAGATTGGAAACCACTTCGACCCGAATTAGTTGTGGAGGTGTCTTACGATCATTTTACCGGCGGCCGATTCCGGCATGGAACCCGCATCCTACGCTGGCGGCCCGATAAAGCACCGCGACAGTGCCGCTATAGCCAATTACCAAAGCCAACTAGCGAGCTTCTGAAGCTGCTGGGAAAAAAGGGCTAGACTAAGGCCAGCCGCCGTCTGCCACAAATTGAATAGAATTAATTGGCGGATCATGTTTTCGTTCCTTGACCGACCGGTAACTTCACCAAATACCCTATAACGCCATGTTCTTTGACGGCCTCACGGTCACGGGAACCACCAGCAATACGAGTCTTGGCGAACCTCGCAGATTACACCAGGATTCGCCCGTGACTGAGATCGGAGGAATCACTCCCCCGCAATCTGCGGCGCAGCAAGATCCATTGAGGAAGGCAGAGGAACTTTCACACCCAAGGACCGCACGGAGCTTTCTTAAGCCCGATCTGGATTTTCGAGCATACCGCCAATGCCGACCGAAAACTCTTTCTACCAGCGAAAGCACGGACGTCTCCCAAGAGAGAAAGAAGAAGTTTCGGACTCTTGTTAAAGAGCTTGAAAAACCAGCGTCCGAACACAAATACAGGAAAAGGCAAATCACGTTTGAGCTCGGCGTTTCACTCACTGCCGCTTACCAGTGGTCGACCGGTGACACGTTAACGGCCAAGCCAGAGACGATCCAAAGGCTGAAAAAGTTCTTGGTTGCTAACCATGCCGGTTAAGCTTCTGCCAAAGAAGGGGTCTAAGGAAGGCGAAATCAGAGCAGATTAGCCTCTTTCGCATCTTAAGATGATCCGCGTTTTGACCTGGGATGGGCCAAGCTGTGCACAACTGTCAGAAGCTCCGCTGGCTCTACCGGCTTCGACGGATGGTTCTGAAAGCCAGCGCGCATTGCTTCTGTACGATCTTCGAGTCGAGCATATGCAGTTAAAGCCACTGCCGCGACTTCACTTTTTTGGCCGTCATCAAGCGCACGGATGCGGCGCATCAATGAATATCCGTCCACGTCGGCCATTCCGATATCGCAAATCAGTACGTTCACTGATTTAGTGAGCAAATATTCCATTCCCTGCTCCGCCGATGGTGCCAGGTATACCGTCGCCCCGGCTGATTCCAGTAGCAGTTGCAGAAGATTGCGAGCGTCTAACTCGTCGTCGATCACCGGCACACTTACGTTATTGAGAGATATTGCTGGATGCAGCGGGACGTCCAGCGGTTTTGATTGCGGATGTTCGCGTTGCCACGGCTCTTGCAGGGGATGCAACACCGTGAGTGGAAGACTGACAATGAAAGTAGCGCCTTTTCCGGTGCCACTGCTCTTGACCCGCACACTGCCACCGTGCAATTCAACCAACTCTTTGACAATCGCGAGACCTAATCCAAGACCGCCATGGCGTCGAGTCGTGGATGGATCCGCCTGTTGAAATCGATTGAAAATGTACGGTAAGAACTCAGGTGAAATACCTTCGCCAGTATCAATAATAGTTACCTCCACATGTGAGTCTACCCGCTCTAATAAAACCTGAATGCGTCCTCCTTTCGGTGTAAACTTGATGGCGTTGCTGAGGAGATTCCAGAACACTTGCTGGAGCCGATGCGGATCACCTGTAACCGGAGCGTTGAGCGGATCAATTATTGTCTGGAGGCGAACACCCTTCGCTGATGCGCTGGTTCGCACCGTGTTAATCGCTTCAGCCACAACAGCCGGGAGGTCAAGGCGCTGAACGTCAAGACGCACTTTTCCCGAAATGATGCGACTCATGTCCAGCAAATCTTCGATGATCTTGGCCTGAACACGAGCGTTGCGCTCGATCGTTTCAAGTCCTTGCGCCAATTCTGGGGTTGGAGAATGGACCGCGCGAAGAGCAGTTGCCCATCCGAGCACAGCGTTCAGCGGAGTTCGAAGCTCATGGCTGAGGGTCGCAAGAACTCATCTTTCATGCGGCTGGCTCTCTCGGCTTCCGATCTCGCTGCTCGCTCGCTTTCAAGCAAACGTTGCCTATCGGCGTTGGCCGCGTCAGCGACTTTTTGTGCCTCCCTTAAAGCCTCTTCTGATAGCTTTCGATCGGTAATATCACGAGCGATTTTCGACGCCCCGACGACATTGCCATTGGCATCTTTGATCGGTGAAATGGTGAGGGAAACGTGCAGGCGGCGACCCTCTTTGGTAGTGCGGACGGTTTCGAAATGCTCAAAGCGTTCCCCTCGTTTCAGGCAAGAGAGAATCTCGTCCTCCTCTCCCTGGCGCTCTGCTGGAATGAGTCTTATGATCGAGGTTCCGATCATCTCCTCGGCTGAGTAGCCAAAGATGCGTTCCGCTCCCTGGTTCCAGCTGGTAATGATGCTGTTTAGATCCTTACCAATAATCGCATCGTCCGAGCCCTCTACAATTGCTGCCAAGCGGCGCGGTACCAAATCTGATTCATGACGCTGAGTCACATCTCGAAAACTCCACAGTCGACCGACGACCCTTTCCTCGTCCGAAATGACATTGGAGTACGCTCGATAAGCCGTTCGTCGACCAGTTCGAGCAGATCCAAGCTTTTCTCCTTCGAGGCCTCAATTTCCGCGATACGAGCCAGATAGCGCTCTGAATTCTTCAATTGTTGAGCCATGAATGCTTCGACTTTTTGAATGTCTCTCAGAGCAACTAGCTCCTGCGGGGTTTCCCACATTTCTACAAACTTTAAATTCCAGCTTGTAATCCGTCCTTTCTCATCTGTTGCCAGCATCCCGTCTGCCGTCGCTTCCAGCATGGCTCGGATCAGAGCTAAGTACGGCAGAATCTCTTCGGTTTTTTTGGAATCGCTTTTTGGCATATAATCCTTTCTTTGAAAGGTCGCCGCCGCTGTGCCCGAGGAGCCTATTCACGCTGAATCAGTATATCAGTATTCTACGCAAGAACGTGCGCTTCAACACGAATAAAAGAGGGTCGGCGTTTCATAGGATCAGAAAACGTGATTACGCAAATTTTTTGAGAAACGGACCGGTACACGCGGTAAATCACCCCTGCAAAAAAACGATGTCATCCCCTTTAACATTCGGAACCAGAACGAAAGCTGATGAATCATGGCTGCGAAACGTAGTCCTCTAGCACCCATCCCCCATCGGTTCGGCGTGAGATTCAAGAAAGCAGAGTATCCGCGCATGTGAACCAATCCCCAGTTCACCGCAATTGCGAACATCTACGAGATTATTTTATTCGTGAGCAGAGGGCCAAAGACGCCCTCGGACGGCTTACCAAATGGTAGCAGCTGCCTTGATGGCGCTTGTTTCGCGGCGGTGCGTTGGAGTGACTGACCTTTGACGCTGAACGGAAACACGCCAGGATTTTGAAGATAACGAGTAAGAGTGGACTTGTACGATGAGTAAGCCAGTTATTGAGGTCCGTGTTCGCGCGATAGTTGCCATCAGCGGCGGCTGCGCGATTTTTCTCGGCAACGAGGAAAAGGTCTTCGTCATCCTTGTCGATCCCGGCGTTGGTGGGGCCATCATTATGGCAATAGCGGGCACTTTAAAAGAGCGCCCACTCACCCATGATCTGCTAGTCAGCACCTTGCAAGCACTGGGAGCGAGAACCGAAAGGGTAGTCCTCAACGATCTCAAGGACGATACCTATTTTGCGAGACTCGTCCTGAACGTCGAAAACGAACTTCAACATAAGATAGTCGAGATCGACGCGCGGCCTAGCGATTGTATCGCACTGGCGACTCGGCAGCGCGCGCCGATTTATGTAAACATTGATGTCTGGAACGAGGTGGAAGACATGACAGAAGAACTGCAAAAGCTAGAGAAGAAGGCCACGGAAGAAAGTGACGGCGGCTTGGCATGATCTCAGAAAAGGTAAACGCCTACAGTTCACGCTTTTATCGACTGGAGAGCCGACACACTGCATGCGCTGCCCAGATCCTGTTACTGAATGGGATGCTCCCAACGGACGACGCTTGGCGCACCGAGTGCTCTTTTTACTGGTCGATGATACGTGCGTCGCACAACTGTAAGGCGATTTGATAGTAGCTTCTAATATTACATCAATATGAAGAGATGCGCTGCATTACTGGCTCTGACGGTTAGTCGAGCCGATGACCGAACCTCGCACGGATTCAGCGCCTTCCCTCGGCGCAACATCGGGCCTTTTACAACAGTCAACGATTTAGCTTAAATCTAACGCGAGGGCCGATGGTGGCGCTTCGCTCCAAGCGTTCGACGATTCGAAGCGGCTGCTTGCGGATCAGCACTACTTTGAAGCGCCAAAAACGGAATCACCCTGCGGCCCAAAAAACTCTTTCGCATATTGTTATCGTTTCCATGGACGCTCCATCCATGTTGACAAAAGAACGTGACCACTTCGCTGCCAATTAAGCGGGCTGGAGCCGGTAACGAGTAGCTTCCTCATTGGGGATTCTTTGCTTTCCCGCCAACGTCGTCGCTGACTTTTACGGCCCGAGTCTGCTCATATGTGACAATTGCTGCTCTGGCCGACTTCTTAGGTCTGAGCCATCTCGGAGAGTTTCGGGTTCCATTTACGATCAGGTTTCGCGCAACGGGAGTTTATTGGATCTAGTCGTATCCCAGAGAATCATGTGTTTTAGCGTCTATGGTTCAAGCAATCGAATAGCCAAAACCA
>DASTDH010000273.1:0-5023 GCA_035710445.1 Chthoniobacterales bacterium | reverse complement strand
TAAGCGGCCGTCGTCAGACAAGTGCCGATCGGGAGAAGTCAAAACTTACGACTGAGAGCTCGTAAGCATAAGGTCAAATTTCAGCTGGGGGCCATTCAGGCGTACGTTTATAGGACTTATATGTTATATGGGTCGTATCCGACCTACAGAGCCGCCGATCTAAGGTTCGTTTGTTAGAATATCACATTATTCGACTTGATATTGTGATTAAATCACAGTACCGGCTCCAACGTGCCCCCTTCGTCGCGCATACGAGACCGAGCAGCGTTTATTCTCGACACCGTTGAGCGGCAAGGAACCGCATCCTATGAAGCGCTTGCTGAATCGTTGCGGGTCTCGACCATGACCGCCCGGCGTGACTGCGAAGAACTCGTCCGCCTCGGGAAAGTCCTCAAGACCATCGGCGGAATTCAACAAGCGCATGCGCCCGCTTACCTTTACGAGAACGCGGTCCGTGAACGTATCGCAAGCAACCGCGCGGAAAAACAGGCGATCGCGGTAAAAGCGCTCGATCTTATTCAGAATAACCAGACGGTTTTTATCGATGGCGGCACCACGAATCGTTTGTTAGCAAGATTGATTGCCGAGCGGTGCACCGGCCTGACGATTCTGACCAACTCGGCCTTAACCTGTCTGGAGCTGAGCAAGGGCCAAAATACGATAATCGGAATCGGTGGCGAATATGATCCGATGACTCTGTCCTTCGTCGGATCGCAGGCGGAACAGATGGCAAAGTCTTTCTTTGTGGAGCAAGCATTTCTCACCACCAAAGGGTTTCTGCCAACGGATGGAACTTACGAGTCGGCGGTCGCAACCTTCCGCATCAAACAGATCATCGCTGAGCGTGCGGTGGAAACGATATTGCTGGTCGACCACACAAAGTTCGGGCACCGGGCGTTGAGCAAGGTGCTCGATATCTCGCAAATTCAACATGTGGTCACTGATGAGGTGACGGCGAAATCGGATCTTAGGTCACTAGGACGAGCAGGCATCAACGTCAACGTAGCTACTTTGACAAAAGCGCATTTTCTCCAAGATGGCACTCAAACCAATCAGTGAACTGGTCCGGCATGCGCGGGAGCATGGATACGCGCTTGGCTATTTCGAGAGTTGGAATCTCGAATCGCTCCAGGGCGTTCTCGATGCGGCGGAAACCACTCGGTCACCGATCATCATTGGTTTCAACGGCGAATTTTTGAGTCATCCGGGTCGGAAATTGTCTGAGCGTCTCCAATGCTATGCCGAACTGGGAAAGGCAGCGGCGGCCGGCGCGACCGTGCCATGTGGTTTGATTTTCAACGAGTGCCCAAACGACGAATGGGTGCGCAACGCTGTGCTCGCCGGATTCAATCTGGTGATGCCGGCAGATCCTGCTGCCTCGTACCAGGATTATAGCCGACGAGTGACGGAGTTGACCAGGTTTGCTCATCGTTACGGCGTCGCGGTCGAGGCCGAGGTTGGCCGCCTGCCATCCGGAAGAACCGGAAAATCAAACGGCAGTCATCTGACTGATCCCGAATTGGCGGCGCGTTTTGTTCAGGAAACCGGTGCCGATTTGCTCGCGATCAGCATCGGCAACGTTCATGTCATGATCAGAGGAGAGCAGGATCTCGATCTGGAACGATTGCACCAGATCTGCCTCCGCGTTGCCAAGCCGCTGGTTCTACACGGTGGGACCGGAATCAGTGCGAAGTCCCTGCGCGAGGCCGTTTCCATGGGAGTGACCAAGGTAAATTACGGTACCTATCTCAAGCAACGGTACCTCAAGGCGGTACGCACCAGCGTTGCGGCCAAAATAGACAATCCTCATGAACTGCTGGGCATTGGCGGCGATTGGGATGTGATGGTCGCCGGTCGGTCGGCCGTGCGCGATGCGGTTCTGGAGCGCATCGAATTGCTCGGCTGCTGCGGAAAGGCGGACTAGCCATGACTCAAATCGGTTGCGCAGGTATTCTGGTGAAGGACACATTTTGTGGCCCGATCCAAGCGCTGCCCCGCCCAGGAGAGTTAGTGGCGATCGACGCGATCAGCACCAGAGCCGGCGGATGTGCAGCCAACGTCGCGATTGATCTGAGGAAGCAAAACCTGGCGGTTGATCTCGTTGGCTGCGTTGGCTGCGACGCCTCTGGTGAGACACTGGTAAAAGAGTTACGCGGGGCGCAGGTAAATTGCGATCAGTTGGTTTATACAGCGGAATATCCAACCAGCGAAACAGTCATCTTGTTGGTAGAAGGGGAAGATCGTCGTTACCTGCACACTTTCGGCGCTAACCGGGCTTTCACCGTCAGTCAGATTGATCGCGACTGGCTGGCAGAACTTGATCTGTTCTACCTGGGCGGGCTCTTTGCCATGCCGGGAATCGTGACCGATGAATTGCTTACGCTCCTGACTTTCTGTCGCGAAAAAAAGGTGATCACTGTCGTAGATGTAGTTCTACCCACCAACTTCAAACGCGCCGCCGAAATGGAAAGGCTCCTTCCCTATATTGATTGGTTTTTGCCGAATGAAGCCGAAGCCGCAACATTAACCGGACAGATCGATCCGTTAAAGGCGATTTGCGTTTTCCGAAGCTGGGGTGCGGAGAACCTGGTAGTGACACTGGGCGAGCGGGGAGCGATCGGTTTTCGGCGAGACGAATGTTGGCGCTCTGGCGCTTACCGGTGGCAGACGGTCGATCCATCGGGCGCGGGTGACGCTTTTGCCAGCGGCCTGATCACCGGAGTAACAAACGGCTGGGATTTTCCCCGGACGCTAGTCTACGCAAGCGCGCTGGGAGCATCAGCGACGCGGGTGGTTGGCACAACCGACGGCGTACTCACCGATGTCCAGGTCGAGCAGCTCGTTACCGAACAGCCGGTCAAGGTGAGTCGCGAATATTCCCAAGACAGCAACGTATGAAAATGAGCCTACGACAGGATGAATGATCGGAAGGAACTCTTCCGAAGTTTGTCATGAAATTCGAACTCAAGATGCCCGACCTGTCGACCACCGGGTCTCCCATGAAGATAGTCCGTTGGTTGGTGCCGGTTGGTGAATTAGTCGAACGTGACCAGGCCGTGCTCGAGGTGGAGACAGATAAAGCCACGATGGAGGTAGAAGCTCTCAATTCAGGGAAGCTTCTCGAGCAGATCGTACCGGCCGGCCAGGAAGTCTGCGCGGGAGAAGTGCTGGCCATCATCGGCGAAGTCTCAGCGGCGGGCGCCACTAAGACGAGCGAATCCCGACCAACCGAAGGACCGCAGAAATATGATCGCGAATTTCTGCTAGGGCTCTATCAGCGGATGGTCTTGATTCGGCAATTCGAGGACCAGGTCAAATCGCTGTTTCTGGAAGGCATAATGCCAGGCACTATTCATCAGTGTCAGGGGCAGGAAGCCACGGCGGTAGGAGTTTGTGCTGCGCTGAGAGCCGACGATTTCATTACCTCGACTTTTCGGGGTCACGGCCACGCTCTGGCTAAGGGGCTTAGCGTTCAAGAAATGTTGGACGAGCTTTTCGGAGCCACTACCGGTTGCTGCAAAGGGAAGGGAGGCTCGATGCACATGGGCAATTTCGAAAAGGGAATGATTCCCGCTATCGCGATTGTCGCTGGAGGTATCCCGGTTGCGACCGGGATGGCTCTTGCGTTCAAAATGCGGAATGCTCAAAGGGTTGTCGCCTGCTTTTTTGGTGATGGAGGTGTGGCTGAAGGCGCGTTCCATGAGGCGGTGAACATGGCGGCTCTCTGGAAGCTGCCGGTACTTTTTGTGTGCGAGAACAATTTATACGGTGCCTCTACCCGCATCGATCAGGTCATGAGGAACACGACCATTTCGGATCGAGCTGTGGGTTATGGCTTTCGTGGCGAAACTGTTGACGGCAACGATCTGATTGCGGTCTACGAAGCAGCCCGCCTGGCCGTTGAGGAATGTCGCGCCGGCCAGGGGCCGATATTGCTCGAGCTGTTGACCTATCGCCGTACCGGACACTCGCGCCGCGATCCTTGCCATTACCAACCAAAGGAGGAACGCGCAGCTTGGTTCGCTAATGACCCGATTGCCCGTTTTAGGCAAGTGTTGTTGGCCAGCGGAGACATTGATCAAGTCGATCTCGACGCCATTCGAGAAAAGCTTGACCGCGAGATGGAGTCCGCGATCGAGCGAGCAAAAAACGCTCCTCAACCGGAGCCGGATGATCTGCTCATCGACGTTTACGCCTGAGAAAGCCGGTATGAAACGACAAGCAATCGCCGAAGCCCTGCGCGACGCCATCGCCGAAGAAATGGAAAGGGACGAGACTGTCTTCTGCATTGGTGAGGATATCGCCGTCCCGGGCGGTTGGGGCGGCGCATTTACGGTCACTCTCGGCCTCGAAAAGAGATTCCCTGGCCGGATGATCAATACGCCGATCGCTGAGCTGGGTTTTTTCGGGATAGCGGTAGGTGCAGCCCTGATGGGAATGAGGCCCATTGCCGACGTTCAATATGGCGATTTTCTCTTTCTTGCGAGTGATCAGATCATCAACAACGCCGCCAAACTGCGGTACATGTCCGGCGGCGGTTGCCAGGTACCGTTAGTGATGCGTGCGCCTATAGGTGCTACCGGGCGCGGATCGCAACACGCTCAGAACATGGAGCGATATTTCACCGGCGTGCCTGGATTAAAAGTCGTGGCGGTATCCAATGCTTATGACGCAAAAGGGATTTTGAAATCGGCAGTCCGCGACGACAATCCGGTATTAATTTTTGAGCACAAGTTGCTCTACGGTTCAAAAGGAGCGCGAGTCGAAACCGGTGCCGTGGATGGCACCAGCGAAATCCCTGATCACGACTATGTAGTTCCCCTTGATCAGGCGGCGCTCCGCCGACCCGGATCCGATGTAACCATTCTATCCTGGTTACTGATGTTGCACTTCAGCCTGGATGCGGCTCAACGACTGATCAATGAGGGGATTGATGCGGAAGTGATCGATCTGCGCAGCCTTGCGCCCATCGACTACCAGGTTATCGGCGATTCAGTGAAAAAATCCGGCCGAGTCGTCATCG
>DASTDH010000272.1:0-13741 GCA_035710445.1 Chthoniobacterales bacterium | reverse complement strand
CAAGTAGGCAATGTGAGTGTGGACTATCCGGCGGTAACCAACCCCGATCTCTTTGCACCGCCGCCGAGTGAAGAGGCGCCTAACGGCAGCCCGCTGCCGACGCCTTGATTTTAGATCGCTTTGCCGAATCTATAGCGATGGGTTCAGATGCAGGCAAGATTGACGCGCTCGAGATCCGGCCGTTCCAAACGGACGATATGAGTGAAGTGGTTGGACTTTGGCGGTCGTGTAACTTGACCCGTCCCTGGAACGATCCTGGTAAAGACATTGCGCGCAAACTTCGGGCGAATCCGGAATGGTTCCTGGTTGCGGCCCTGGGAGAGAAAATCGTTGGCTCGATTATGGTTGGTTACGAGGGCCACCGCGGATGGATCAATTATCTGGCCGTTGCTATTCCATTTCGGCGTCATGGCATCGGCACCCGATTGATGCAAGAAGCGGAGACTATATTGAAATCCGTCGGCTGCGCTAAAATCAACTTGCAGATTCGGGTTGGCAGCGAAGAGGAACTTGCGGGGTTTTACGTGGGCCTTGGATTCCGCCCCGATGAAGTAGTCTGCTATGGCAAGCGCCTGGAGGCCGACAAGTCGTAATTTAGACGGTGTCTGTTGCGTGAGGTCTGAGAGGTTTTTAGATAGCGGGCCGGATTCTTCGGTAGTGGCGACTGTCCAACCGAAGCAGCTCGTGTCATTGAACTTAGAAACCCCAACGGAGCGACTCGTTCACCTCTCCAGAAAACGCAGTCGCCTTGGCATCGTTCGCCCCAACAGTGGTGCTACAGGGTGATGGTGAGCGATGGCGATTGCACCTCTGGATCTGCCACACCAATCGCTTCTCACGGCGCTATTTTGGTTGCGGCTCCGCCGCGCTAAGCTCTGCCCACATCGTTACACGAAGTGTTTCCGGTAGGGTCACGGTCAGGTCTTTGCTTGAGGTCTTTACCCGAAACAAGTCCAAGCGACGAGTATGATCAGCAAAACCTGCAGTGGTGTTCGGATCCAGAGCGAGGTCGCGGTTTTTCCTGCCAGCGCGACGCCAGTTGCTGCGGCATGAATATTGGCCGGAAAGACCGCCACCAGGAAGGCAATCAGACAAATTCCGGCCACAAAGCGAGTCTCGGGAATCAGGATTCCCATCGCCCCGAGGATTTCTAAGATCCCGGTCCACATCACGATACGTCGCGGACTTGGCACCCAAGGCGGCACCATCTTTTCGATCTCGCTGCGTTTACGCCCGAAATGAGCGATGCCGGTAAAACAAAACATCACCGCTAACGCGCAGAGAGTCGAGTCACGCCAGGTCGCGAAAAACGGGATTCCCAGGAAACCGAGAGCTCGAAAGAGAAGTGCACTTCCAACCAGCACAAATAGAATGGTCATCGCGTGAACCTTTCGTTCAGCTCCAGCAAGAGTTCGTAGAGCAGTTGGGCGCGTTCCACCAGACTTTCCGGGTAGATGAACTCGGCTGGACTATGGATATGGTCGCCTCGCGCGCCCAAATTGTCGAGGTTGGGCAGACCGAAACTGGCCAGTCGATTGCCATCGCAAGTCCCGCCGGTTGGTCTGGCGCTGATATCAACGCCGATCTTCTGACCGGCTTTGTGCACTAACTCGATTAAGCTGTCGATCTGCGGGTTCAACATTTTCGGGGGAGCGCTGAAGCCGCCGGCAATTTCTGCTCGGTATCCGCTATCCCTTGGAATCTTTGCGATGAATTGATGAAGCTCTTCCTGAATCCAGCTTTCATCGTCTAAGGTGGTGGTCCGTACGTTCAGCTGGCAAGACGCGAGATCGGGAACAACATTGGGCGCGCTACCTCCAGCGACGATCGCTGGATTGATAAATATGGAATCGCGCCGGCTATTCAGTTCCTGGCACTCCAAGATGAAGCGTGCCAGTGGAATTAAAGCGTTCATTCCATCGCGTGGATTTCTACCGCTGTGTGCGGCTTTACCATGAAACCGTACCGTAAAATTGCCTGACCCTCTTCGGCTCGATGCAATCGAGCCGTCGCGTAGCGCCGGCTCAAATCCAAGTCCCACGTCATGTTTTTGCGCCGCCTTTTCAAAAAATGCTGTTGAAAGCGGCGATCCAAGCTCCTCATCGGAGTTGATCAAGATGGTCCACCCGAATCTTATCTCGCGAACCGAGCGCTCAAATGCGGTCAGGCCACAGAGCAAAATTGCCAAGCCGCCTTTCATGTCACACACTCCGGGCCCGTTCAGTTTCCCATCGGGCAGGAATTGTGCCTTTTGAAGGCTATGCTCAAGGCCGTAAACGGTGTCGAGATGGCCAAAAAACAGAACCTTCTTTGGACTATCTAGTCGCTTGGCCAATCGCAGCAAAGGACTTCGAGCTGCGCCGGCCCCAAGCAGCAACTGTAGTGCCGAATCGTCTGGATCGAGTTCCTGAAACTCACTCTGCAATTTTTCGGCCACTCGATTGAGGCCGGGCTCGTTGGCGCTGCCCGAGTTGATGTTGGCCCAATCGATTACGCGTTCAATCAGGCGATCGCGTTCACCTTTTATCCAAGCGTGCGGCTTCATGCAGGGACTATGTCTTTTGGAATGCGTAGATTGAGCCGAGGCTCAGGATTTGGGTCAATTCATCGAGCGCTGCCGCTACTTCGTCGCGAAACCGAGGATCAAGAAAGTCGCGCAGTTCGACTGACTCGCGGTAATGCCGATCCGCCCAACCCTCAAGCTCGGCGAAGGACTGCCAATCCAAAAAGATCCTCGGCGGAACCGCGGCACGCTCCTTCTCGCTCAGAACGACACGATTCCGCAGGCAAGCGGGTCCCCCGCCATTTTTCATACTCTCGCGCAAATTCAGAAACAACACGCGCGCAATCGGGCAGCGTGGATCAGTTTGTAGTTGTTGGATGGTAAGGTGAACGGCCGGTATCTGCCGGCATTCTTCCGGTGCGATCAGAACCATGGTCCCGTCCGGTACGGTAACGATCTGCGAATTAAAAAAATAGGATGCAACGGCTTCTTTCAGAGAGAACTGGTCGATTTTGATGGCACGCAGCTCTTTGCCTTGAGTTTTCGCGAATGTCGAGGAAAGCCGCTCGATCAAACGCTCCGGTGCTACAAAAGCTTTCTGGTGATATAACAAAAGCTCATTGTGCGCGGTTGCAATGACATCCTGATGAAAAGCGCCTGCCTCGATCGATTCGGGATCCTGCTGCGCAAAGAAGAGTCGATCCGAGTCGAGCCGATGTAAGCGAGCGATTGCTTGCGCCGCTTCGAGCGTCTGTCTTTGGGGAAAATAGGTTGGTCGTGTATGACGAAAATATTCGCGGCCGTAAACAAACAGGTGGATAGCGCGTTGTCCGGTAGTTCCCGCTAGGCGGCTATGGTTAGCGGCGCCCTCGTCTCCGAAGGCCAGGGTTCGTGGAAGCGGAGCGTGATGGACGAAAAGCTCGGGATCAGGAAAAAGGGCCTGCAGAAGACTGGCGGTTTCTTCCGCCTCGAAGGCGCGATGGAGGTTCGCAATCAAGTTCGCCGGGGTGAAGTGCGCCCGGCCGTCAGCCGCATCACAACTGGGAGCCACGGTGGCTGCGTTTGCCGTCCACATCGCAGATGCGGAAAAACTGGCCGAAAACAATTCCGGTGCATCGCGCCAAGCCCTTTCGATCACCTGCTGATCGGTGCCCGTGAATCCGACTGCACGAAGCATCCCGAGGTGCGGGCGATGTAACGGTGGGATCAATGCCTGGCCAACACCTAGCTCAAACAAGCAGCGCATTTTGGTCAAGCCCTGACGAACCGCCCAGCGTGGGTGGGAGACCAAAGATCGATTTTCCATCGATGCGGGATTCCCGTGTGACAGGCCGCCGTAGTGATGAGTCGGACCGACTAGCCCATCAAAGTTGTATTCTCGAAAGCCGGACGGTGCAGTGCTGTTCATCGCAGGTTGCGGTTCGGCAGAGCGAGATAGACCAGCCGATCGCCAACCCCGACCTGAAGAACCTCTGCGGTTCGTTCCGATATGATAATGGTCTTGTCTTCGGCGATCTCCAGGGGGGCAAGACAAGCGCGGAAGTTAAGAGCAGCGTGACCGGTCAAAAAGAGCGTACTTTCACGCGGCTCACGTAGATTAGCGATTTCTCCGAATTGAGATTCCCGGATTGCTCGGATGGATGGCCGAGAGGCTGCGACCAGCGGGCCGGCGTCGAAAATATCCACCTCGTTGGTTGGTTTGAATCCTTGAGATAGCAAGATCTTAAGTGCCGGTTCGGCGTCCCGGTGTACTCGCCCGATCACGGCGCGTGCCTCCTCTGGCAAGGTTGCGCTGTAGATTGGATATTTAGGCATCAAATCACGGATGAAGTCTTTCTGGCCGGTCCCGCTGAGAAAGTCTGCGTGCGCAAAAGATTGCGCAAAGAAATGGCGTCCGATTGCTTCCCAGAACGGAGAGAGTCCGGCTTCGTTCGTAAAGCCGCGCAGCTCTGCGATCACCCGTTCGTCAAATCGTTGTGGGAAACAGGCCATAAAAAGAAAGCGGCTCAACGACAGAACCAAACCGCGCCCCGCGCGTCGAAACTCTGGTCGCAACGACAATGTACAGACCTCCGATGGGCCTTTGTGATCGAGTTTCAAATGAAGTACATCCATTTCGTGATCGATACCAAGCGGCTGGTGGACCAGCCGTTCTCGGCGGATTTCGTAAGTATAGAATGGATCGAATCCTCCAACCCGGGCGATGATTCCAGAGGTACCGACCACGGTGCCGGAACCAATTTCCTCTAGAACAAAAAGGTAATGGTCGCCTCCCGCCTTTTTGATCCGGCGATCAAAGGCGCGAAGCGATTGATCAATGCGATCTTCCAGTGCGGAGTCCTCAGCTGGTAGCGTGGTCAATCCGTCTTGGATTACGTCAGCCAAGTGCCGGAGACCGGGAAGATCATATTCGCCGGCTGGGCGTAAGACGAAGTCGGGCACCATACAATTGAATCTGAACCGGCCAACAAGGCCGAGGCCAGAAAAATAAAGCGATTGATTTTCCTTAGCCAGAACCTCGGCGCGAAGACATTCTTAGTAGCATTGTGGAAAAGCCAGGTCCGTCCATCGCACGACTCCGACTCACCATCGCGTATGATGGCGGAGCTTTTTCTGGTTGGCAAAGCCAGCCCGGCGGCAACGCTGTGCAAGACCATTTGTTCACCGCATTTCATCAGGTCCTCGGGGTGACACCCAAGGTTCACGGTGCCGGTCGTACTGATGCTGGAGTCCATGCCCTGGCTCAGGTGGCTCACGTGGATGTTCCAAAAGGAAAACTCTCCCCAGAAGTGTGGCTGGCTGCGCTCAATGCTCATCTGCCACGCGAGGTGCGGGTGCTCCGATGTCAGGTGGTCTCACCGGATTTTCATGCCCGGTTCTCAGCGCGCGGCAAAGTCTATCGCTACCGGATCTGGAACGCTGTTTTTCAACACCCGCTGGAGGTCGATCGATCCTGGCATATCCCCGGGCGACTCTCGACCGATGTTCTGCGGCAGGCCGCCGGGGCTTTGGTCGGTACGCACGACTTCGCTGCGTTTGCGGCGAATCGAGGAACTCCATCCGCATCGACCGTGCGTACGATCTCGAGCATCGGCGTCCGACGGAGAGGGTCGGTGATAACACTCGACTATTCTGGCGACGGGTTCCTGTATCGGATGGTTCGCCTTTTGACCGGCTCGGTCGTCCAAGTTGCGCTCGGACGATATGACTTGGCCTGGCTGCAGGGGCTATTGGCGGAGCCGAAAGGACGGAAGAGCCATCATTTGGCGCCCGCGGGCGGTCTCTATCTCGTGAAGGTGAAGTACTGAGAGTTGAACGAGGTAGCTGGGCGACCGCTTGCGTCGGCCGGATTTTCCTCGGTACAAGCGGCGACTGTCCAATCGACGGCCATGTCTCGCCCGATCGGAAAATTCGAACGAAGCGGCAGGTTCACTATGTCTGTAGGTTTCACGCGCCTTGGGATCGTCTGCTCGAACAATGCGACCATGGATGATGGCGAAAGATGGCGACTGCGTTCTTAGGTCAGTCACACGCATCGCTTCGTTCTATCGTTTTGGCCGGAGACGCCGAGACGACTTATGGGACAGTCGCCGCTACCAAAGAAAACAATCGGCTATCCGTAGGACTGTTCGTCCGGTGTTATTCCTAGAAAGTGAGATAAAATTGATTTTCGGTCCGGAGGTTTGGTATGAAAGCTGCTTTTACGGGTGGTCTGGGCGACGAAGTGCAAAGCTTTACGAATGACAGATTCTAAGTGTTGGAATTGCGGTGAGGATTGTTTCGAAACAACCAGTCAAGCGGAGGATCCGACAACGGTTCAAGTTCGCTACATCATCGAGAAAAAACAGGTGTGCGGCGAGTGTTACCAGATTCTGCGCGAACTCGATAATTTGGACTGATTCCCGGCGCTACTGAGACTCTGCTTCAGGTCGCATCAATCGGAGAGAGTCCAGGTAACTTTGGAGAAGGATTTGGGCAGCAACCTGGTCGAGTACTGGCCGGCTAGATTTGACGTTCCTGCCCGCTCCATGCAAAAGGCGTTGGGCTTCGGCGGTCGTCAACCGCTCGTCCCAAAATACGACGCGCTGATCCGGCAGCTGTTTGCGTATCGATTCACCGAATTTCTTCGCCTTATCGGCTGAAGGGCCAAACGTTCCGTTCATATTTCGGGGAACTCCGACAACGATCCCCGTCACCTTTCTCTCAACGACCAGTCGCCGGATCGCCGCTATCGCGGACTCGTCGTTCGAAAGGGTGGCAGTCGGATGCGCCAGGAGGGCGAGTTCATCGGAAAGGGCTAGCCCGATTCGAAGATCACCATAGTCGATTCCTAACCAGCGCTCGTTCATTGCAGTTCTTCCGGAAGCAACTCCACCAGCTTCTTTACGTTTTCCACCTCGTGACGATTGCAAACCAGGATAGCGTCCTCGGTTTGGACCACGATGAGGTCACTTACGCCGAGCAAAGCGACCTGAAGCTTGTCTTTAGAAAAGACGATGTTGTTTCTAGCGCTCTCCGATGTAACCGGGCAATTGGCCGCATTCCCGTTTGGCAATTGATCGAAATATTTTGCGACTGCGGTCCAACTTCCGACATCATCCCAGTCAAAAGAAGCCGGTTTCACCAGTACTCGTCCGGCTTTCTCCATTACCGCGTAATCGATCGAGATTTTAGGTAGAGCCGGGAACCTTTTTTTGAGCATTTTGCTCAAATCAACAGAATGGCGCACACAGGAGACGAACTCCCCGAGCTCCGGTGAGTGACGGTTCAGCTCGGTCAAGATCGCTTTTACCGTCCAAATAAATATTCCGGCGTTCCAGAAGAAGTTGCCGCTTCGAACAAAAGACTCAGCTAAATCGACGGCCGGCTTCTCTCGGAAACGCACGACTTCAAACAAATCTTTGGCCGGTCCGTGAGTTTTCACGCCTTTCTCGATATAACCGAAGCCTGGACAGGCCCAAGTCGGCTTGATGCCGATAGTGACGAGGTCGCCACTCTGTTCCGCCGCCGCCGCTGCCGCCCGCAAGTCAGACTGGAATGTCGAACGATCCCGGATGAGATGATCAGCCGGAAGCACCGCCATCGTTGCTCCCGAGTCCCGAGCAGCGATCAATCCAACGCCAAGCGCAATTGCCGCGGCGGTGTCACGCTTGGCTGGCTCGGCGTAGATGTTCTCCGGAGGATGCTTTTTGAGTAGCTCGCGAACCGCCTGCTCTTGCTCCTCATTGGTTAGGATTAGAATGTTTTCTGGCGGGAGCAACCCCTCTAGGCGATGGAGCGTCTCTTCCAGCAGGCTGCTATCGTTGAATAAACGAAGCAGCTGCTTTGGAGTACTTTTGCGACTCAAGGGCCAGAAGCGGGTGCCGCTTCCGCCTGCCAGAACGAGGGCATAAAAAGAATTCGACATTGCTTAAAACTCGCCTGAACTATTGGCACAGTATCCCAGTTTGAAATCTTCTCGAATATACCTACTCCGACAATCCTGGAGTACAAAACTGTTGACGATTAGTCCACGATCAATCTTCCGGTTGGGAGCGATAATTCGAGTCGTTTGGTTAATCTGAAAGACCCATTCTAATTTAACGACACTTTGTATGACGACCGAGCACGGTAAGATTCTAACGTTATCACTGACCTCGGCAACTCTCTTGAGCGTTTCTCAGGCCACAATCGCTTGTTCAGTGGGAATTCTCCTGGGCAGCAGGCTCAATAAAAAAAACCAAACCCCGGTTGCCCTCGGACTCATGGTTGTAGCCGTCGCCACCTTTGTCCCAGCTGTCGGTGGGGTAGTTCTCGATTTGATCAGTGGTCCTCGATCAAAGCTCGGCGTTCGCCGCCGCCTCCGGTCGATCCGGGAAGGCTCCGGACTTCACGAGGAGGAACAGCTCTATTAGCCGTCATCCGACCGGTTCCTAGGTTCAAATGATCAGATCTCGTAATCTGGTCGCAGTTCGGTCACTCCGTTGCGGCCCTGTTTCGAAACAATTTTAACCTGCGATTTTTCGTTCGTGACCAAGGAATTGGGCGGAACACTCTCCATTAAGAATACATTTGCTCCGATTGTGCTATGGGCTCCGATGGTGGTCTCTCCCCCCAGAATGGTCGAGTTAGGATAAATCGTGACCCAATCCTCTACATTGGGGTGTCGCTTGCCGCCCTTTTTGATCCGGCCCTCATCATCTTTTTGGAAGCTTCGCGCCCCCAAGGTAACTCCGTGATATAACTTTACATGGTTCCCGATAACGCAGGTTTCTCCGATGACGACGCCGGTTCCGTGGTCGATGAAGAAGTATTCACCGATTTGCGCGCCTGGATGAATATCGATGCCGGTTCGGCTGTGGGCCCATTCGGTCATAATCCGCGGGAGCAACGGTAGCTCCATCAGATAAAGAGCGTGTGCGATGCGTTGGATGGCAATCGCTTCGACACAGGGATAACTGACGATTATTTCCTCGTAGCTTTTACTGGCCGGATCGCCCTCGTATGCCGCCTCGACGTCGGTCCGGAGAATGAGACGGATTTTGGGAATGCATCGAATGAGATCGAGCGAGATGGCCTGGGCTTGTTTCTCCGGGCACTGCGGTTCACGAGTTCGCAGGCTCTTGAAGGCTTCGATCCGTATGCGATCGGCCACGCTCAAAACTCGAGCAGACGTAATTTGCGATACTTCCTCCGAATGAATGGGCTCCTCATCATGGTAGCCCGGGAATAGAATTTGGAGCAGGTCGTCACAGATTTGAGCGACCGCTCGCTTGGAGGGCAGATTGGAGCCATCGATATTGTTGATACCGCCGATATTTTCGTACGATTCGAGGATGTCGGCCAGCCGTGAAGTGACGCTTTTTTCCATCGCTGCAAGACCCTAGCCCAAAATTCCGGTTGCCCAACGCAAAATTTCATTCTCGCCTGAGGTTCGAATGAGATGACCGATGACAAATGGGTATGGCGTCGAGCAGCATTCTTGGAGACTTCGTCTCGTACGGCGCTTGGGCACCAGACTTGCCAGCGCTTTCGTCGTTTCGGGCTCGGTTTGTCATTTGTCGTCTGTCATCTCATTCGAGCCTCGGGCGAGAATGACCGCTCCCTTCGATGGGACCGTCAGGATGGACGAAGAGCGTATCCCCATTCGTTCAAAATATTGCTCAGCAATCGACTCCCTGATTTCCTCAGCTCGCCCGCGGCGAACCAATGAAACCGTTGATCCGCCAAAACCGCCTCCGGTTAATCTGGAGCCATAGACCCCCGGCGTATGCTTGGCGATTTCTACCAAACAGTCCAAGGCCGGCGTGCTGTTCTCAAAATTTTCGCGAGAGCTTTGATGCGATTCGAACATCAGTTGCCCAAAGGTCTCTGGATCGTCGTGACGCAGCGCCTCAATTCCTCGACTGACTCGCTCATTTTCTCCGGTGATATGGAGCGCACGTCGTTTGACCACAGAATCCATCTTGGCCGCCTGGACTGCGGCTGTGGTGGTTTCGCGCAGCGCAGTTACTCCGAGCAAAGCCGCGGCTCCGGCGCATTGTTGGCGGCGTTCGTTGTACTCGCCGCCGGTCAATGCGTGTGGAAGACCAGAAGCTAACAACAGGATAGCAGCTTCCGCTGGCAAAGGAACCGGTTCGGCCGTAACGTTGCGAAAATCCAAGAGAATGGCCTTACCGGTCTGACCAAATACCGAGGATGCTTGATCCAGAAGTCCGCATTGTACACCAACGAACTCGTTTTCAGCTTGTTGGCAGAGCTTGGCAATTGGCATTGGATCAAGCGGGAGTTGATAAAGCTCACGGAGGGCAAAAGCCGTAGCGACCTCCAGCGCAGCCGAACTGGAAAGCCCAGCGCCTAACGGCAGGTTGCTATCGATGTCAATGGTAGTTCCACCGAGCGGAAATCCGATCTGTCTGAATACCTGAATGACCCCCAGAGGATAGTTGGCCCAGGATTCCGTGTACAGCCGTTCGAGGCTCTGAATATCGATTGCGACCCGTCGTCCGTTGGTGGCCGAACTTACGGTGATTCGGTTGGAACTGTCTTTTTGAGCACGGACAGTTACGCCTAAGTGGATAGCGGCCGATAACACGAGGCCCTGATTATAGTCGGTATGGTTGCCAAGTAGTTCGACCCGTCCGGGAGCGAATGAGGTGGTCTCATTAGCCATTGGATCACTTAAGGAGCAACCTTAGACAAGAGTCAACGAGAAGAAATGCGGTTTTCACTGACTGGCAGTGCGCGCCCGCTAGCTACCAGAGTTGTCAGCCTATTTTGGCTTTTCCCTGTGTTGGCTTGGATTAACATCGCCGCGTCTAGACTGCGAGTTAGCTAAAGTCCCTTGCAATCAAAAGAACCGGGAATAGCTTCCATGCTGTGAAATTAACTTCCTCTACCTTAAGAAAGGCCGCCGAGATTCAAGAGAGAATTGAGAGATTACAATCGGAGCTGGATCGAGTACTCGAAGTCAAAGCCGAGTTTTCTCCTGTCGTTGCTCCCGCGCCAGTGGCCAGGAGAGCTAACCGCGCAACCCGGGCTCGCCGGGCGGGGTCAGCCGCATTGAATGGCCGGGGTCGCGGTCGCCGATCGACTTCACCGACGGGGCCTTTAGCGCCAGCGGTTGTGCGTGTGCTGAAATCTCGCAGCGGTCCAATGGGCGTATCGGAAATCCTGGATGGCCTGTTGAAGAACGGTTATAAGTTCAATTCGCCCGAACCGAAGAAGAATCTGTTCGCTCGAATCTATCGACTCAAAGGCGTGCGTCAGGTTGGTCCGGGCCAATTCACCGCGGCATAGCTTTGGCGGGCGAGTGACTAAAAGAGTCCGCTGGTAGCAACTAGCTGTTTGGCCGTTTCGACGGTGTCGATCTCATCGACCGTTTTGTCGCGGCGAATCGATTTGATCCGAGGAAATCGAAGCGCTAAACCGCTGGAATGGCGGGCACTTGGCTGAATCGAATCAAAGGCGACTTCCAACACAACTCCCGGAAATACTTCGTGCAGTCGACCACGTAAACGAACAGTCGTTTTGCGGAAATGTTCCGTTAATTCTTCGATCTCGGAATCGGTTAGTCCAGAGTAAGCTTTGCCAATCGTCTCTAGAGTCTCCGTTTCCTCGTTACGAAGGGCGAACGTATAATCGCTCAGCAGATGGCTGCGCTTACCGTGACCTTGTTCGGCCGCAACTACCACTACGTCGAGGGTTGCCAATTCCTTTTTCAGTTTGATCCAACTGCCTCCACGCCGGCCCGGCTGATATAAGCTATCCGGGTCCTTGACCATCAATCCTTCGTTGCCGGCCCGCCGCGAGGCCACAAACGCTGCTTCGATTTCGTAGGCAGTCGAGACCAGACGAATATGGGATCGGTGTACCAGGTCGGGTAGTTTCAACGTCTCAAGCAGCGAGCGCCGGTGCTGCAGTGATTCTTTCAGTAGACTCACTCCGTCGAGCCAGAGCAGATCGAAAGCGACGAAAACAACGGGTACATCGTTGGTCTCGAACAGATCGAGATCCCGCTTACGGCCCAGCCGTCGTTGCAGATCGAAAAAGGTAAGTTTCCGCTCTTGGTCGTAAGCAAGTATTTCGCCGTCCAGAATGACCGGGTGAGAGAACTTCAGATTCGTTAGTTCGGGAAACTGATCGGAGATGTCGTGGAGATCCCGACTATAAACTCGGACCTGGTCCCGACCCGCGTGCAATTGGGCTCGAATGCCGTCTAATTTCTGCTCGGCGATTGCCTGCGGTTGACGGAAATCATGGGAGAGTCGTTTGGCGATCGCGTCGGCCGTTGGTTCAGCAATGCCCAGCATCGATTTAATTGGCCGAAATAAGTTAACCGAAGCCGAATCCAACGAGTGTTGCAAAGCCAGCACCGCGGTTTCGCCAAGATCCCCGATCAACATGTGGGCCTCGCGCACTTGATCCAGCTCCGCGCTAAAAGCGGCAGCAATACTTTCTTCCACCAAACCTTCTCGCAGGCCGATCCTGAGATCGCCGGTCAAGATTCTGATCACATAACTTCCCCTGGCCGCATCCAGTTCAGTGAGCCAGGCGGTGAGGAGAGCTGTCTTGGCGGCTGGTCCGGACGCTTGCTCGAGCTTTTCGAATCGCTCTTTGACTTCGGCAATCGAGTACGGGCGTGGCGTGGTCTTTCCCAGTAAAACTTCGTAAGCAATCTTCCCGGCATCGCCGTATCCGGCTGAGATTCGTCGAAACTCGAGCTCAGAAATACCGGCTGCCTGCATCAGAGATTTTCGCACAACCGCCCAGCCTATTTGCAGCACTCGGGCGTCGGCTTGGGAAAACGCATGGCCAGTAAGATAGATACTTGCCGCCTTCAGATCGTCCGGCTCAAGACTGCTCAAGTAACCGGATAAAATATCGACCTTTTGCAGTTTTCCAGTGACTTGGCTGATTGCTTCGCAAACTTCAACAAATCTGCCAAATGCGCAGCTGTTGTCTGCGATCGTAGCAAAATCGGCCGGCACCGGCAGTTCCGGCACTGAGAGTGTGACCGCCAGTTCCAACTGGTTGTCCTCCCCGAGCGCCCAAGCTTCCACCCCTCGTCGACGGAGATCTTCGGCAAACTCGTGCGCGTAGCCGTGCAACGTAAAGACCCGTTGCGGTTGGACTAGGTCCACGTACTTCAAAAGATCAGAATAGTCGGCATGATCCGAAAGCGGAAACGCGGCATCACATTGAAAACGATAGTTGGCTCCCGGATTTAACGCCCAGCCAGTAAGCATAGCGGTTTTTCTGGCCTTGATGCTTTGAACTAATCTGGTTCGATTGGCACTAGGTGGACAAATGAGGACACTACCCGGTAAATCCTGGGGACGATACAATGAATATGGCGGAAGCCGATCCTGCAATGCTTCATACAATTTCGTCATCCGAAAAATGGCCGGATGAAGCAGGATGCGGAGTCCCGATCCGAAGAGCGCCGCCAGGATCTCCTGCGCTTTGCCGAGAGAGTAACCAAATAATATCGGTGTGGTATCTTCTTCGATAGCCTCGGCGCAGAACTTGACTAACTGTGCCACCACCTGGTCGGTTGGCGGAAAAATGTAGCGAGGCAAGCCGTAGGTCGTTTCCATAATAAGAATATCCGACTTACGCCACTCAATCGGCTCGGCCGACTTACCTTGGCGGAGCTTAAAATCACCGGTGTAAAGTAAGGTTTGATCTTCGAAGAGAACGTGTGCCTGAGCCGAGCCGTAAATATGGCCGGCTGGATACAAAGTGATTTGAGCATTC
>DASTDH010000271.1:0-11958 GCA_035710445.1 Chthoniobacterales bacterium | reverse complement strand
TCCAAGCGCGCCGGAACGCGCGACCGCTGGTTTATTCCATGGGCCCCGCTGACTCGGGACCTCCATGCTCCGCATGATGAGTTCGTTCACGCGGTAATGATTCGGTCGAGATGTCGATCTTGTGAAACACCATGTTTCTTGCCTCAGCATGCCCGGCAGGCATACTTACTCACTGTGGAACTGCGACACTTGCGTTACTTCCTCGCGGTGGCCGAGATGGAGAATATCTCGCGCGCCGCTACGCGTAAGCTGCACGTTTCGCAGCCTTCGCTTAGCAGGCAGATTCGCGACCTTGAGGACGAGCTCGGCGTGCGGTTACTCGAGCGCACGGCCAAGTCGGTTAGCTTGACCGAAGCAGGACGTGCCTTTCTTCTTGAAGCGCGCGCCGTTCTCGAGCATGCGGACGAAGCGGTGCGCAAAGTGCGCGCCATCGCCAACAAAGGCGATACCGAGCTTCACATTGGCTATTGGCCGATCGCTACCGCGCGCATGATGCCGGCGATTTTGCGAGCCTATCAGAAAGCGATGCCAAAGGTGCACGTAAAGTTACACGACTGGCCTAACGAACAAAGCCTCGCTGGTCTACGCGATCGCCGGCTCCAGCTAGCTTTTGTCATGCGGCCACCTAAGTCAGGTTTGCTTCGCGGACTGCGCTTTGAAACTCTAAGGCTGGAACGAATTCGCCTGGCGGTAGCGCCGACCCATCGGCTGGCTCGCCAACGAAGCGTTTCGTTAGCTGAGGCGGCGCGCGAGCCATTCATCCGCTTAAGCCGCGAGACGTTCCGCGACTACTATAACTACTTCACTGCTATTTTTGCGCCAACTAAGATCAGGCCGCGCGTCGTGGAAGAGCTTGAAGATATCTCAGGAGTAATTTCAGCCATCGAAGCCGGCAACGGAGTAGGCTTAGCTTCCGATTTCTTCGGCTATACAGTCGGTCGCCGACTAAAACTCTTACGACTTACTCCCGAGCCGAAGCCGGTCGCCTTTGGCATCGCTGCCCCAAAAGGCCGGCTCAGTCTGGCTGCGGAAAAGTTCTGGGAATGCGCAAAAGAAGGGGCTGCTAGTAAGTGATAGCAGATAACAAAGATATCCGGGCGGTTTCTCGGCGTTCAAAGGCCAGGGAGAAGGCCGGCCCTCATGCAAACCTCATCTCGCCAGTATCGGTGTTGAGCGAAAAGAAGAGTACACCAGTCCCCGGATCCGACCTACTGTGGGTTGTCCGCCGTCCCTGAGCTCCCGTTTCAAATTCAACCTGGAATTTGCCGAGCCAGGTTTTGCCGTTTCGTTCGGCTACCTCTAACATCCAAAGATCAGTAAGCCCAGGTAGACAGGATTCGCCATCGCCCTCTTCCCGGTTTGTGTTCTCGATCAAAGCAGCTGTAAGCCAATCCTCGAAATTATTATTTTCACAGCGAGCCGCGACTTCCGGGATGATGATTGATTCAGGAAAAATTAAATACATTCTTTGTCCTTGGTTAGTAGGTTTAGCCTCATAAATAATAGGTGAATTCCCCCACTACCATTGCCTGAAGGGGCCTTTACCTTGTACTCCTGGTCGAGCAGCTAGCCACCTCCTCTGCTGGATCGATCCTTGCTGCCCAATTCGGTTAGCAAACAAAACCACTCCTCAGAGGAATAGTCTCTTGTATACGCCAGTAATATATTTAGTCCTAAAGGACCTGCTTCTTAAAACCCAGTCGCAAAGGATAATCAAAGATTGCACGCAGTTAATCGAAACATGAAACTGACTCGACCCTGGAGTATGTTATTAGAAATCACGATAATTGTCGCGGTATCCTACCTGATTATCTTTGGCGCCTTTGCTACCGTCACACAAATGCAACAAGAGATGCTTGCCGCCGAGTCCATCAGCAGGTTGCGTGTCCCGCGGCAGTGGGAAACATCCCACTGACTGGTGGAATCATTCGTGACTTTTTTGGTTTCTCAGGAAAATGACAAATCACGCCCTGATTTTCTCAGATCATAGGGGTGATGAGCGCTTTTTCCTGCGATTTCGCGGAACAGCTCATGAAATGCAGCTCTGCCTGGAGCGGTATAATACGGTCCTGGACTGAAGAAAATGCGTCTTGAGCAGCCTACGATGGCACGAGCTCCCTGCGACGGTTCAAGACTAATAGGTATTTCGTCCGAGGGCTAAGGGTGAAAGCGAAGTCATCGTTTGGATCAGCCCGTGCCGGGACTGCTTTTCCCCGGACACCCCGGTGGTCTGTATGACTGATTTCATAAGCCGCTCATTGGTTTGAAAGTAGAGCGGGCTCGTTTGCCGCTGTCGTCGGCGACGTTGGGTGGTGTTTTACGATGATCCGCGAACCGCGTTGGCCGGTGGTGTAAGTCCAAACCCACTGAACAAAAACGCTCACCCGCAAGCTGCGTTGGGCCAAGAATTCAAGATGGATACCGGCCCACGCTAACCACGCCAGAAATCCGCTTATCGCGAGCCGGCCCGATTGCAGAATTGCGAATCCCTTACCAATCACGGCCATACTGCCCTTATCAAAGTAGCGAAACGGTCGAGGCACAGACTCACCCGTGAGCCGGCGGCGAATTAAATTACCGGCATACTTGCCTTGCTGCATCGCGACCTGCGCCACGCCAGGAAGAGGCTTACCATCCTGATCAAGCGAAGCCGTATCGCCGATCACAAAAATCTCCGGATGGCCCGGAACCGTCAGGTCGCTCTGAATGCGGACCCGGCCAGCACGATCCGTTTCCACATTTAACCATCTGCCCGCCGGGGAAGGCGTCACACCCGCCGTCCAGATCACGGTCCTGCTGGGGATGCGTTCACCCGCAACGATCACACCCTCTTCGTCAATCTGATCGACGCCGCGCTCTAAAAAGACTTCAACCCCGAGGGTTTTAAGCCTGGTTAGAGCCGCCTCCGACAGATTCTCAGAAAATGAGTTCAAAACCCGTTTCGAGCGATCCACCAAAACAATTCGTGCTGTGGTTGGATCGATTCGTCGAAACTCAGCTCTTAAGCTAGTCCGGACCAGCGTCGCAATCGCAGCCGCCATTTCCACTCCGGTGGGGCCAGCGCCAACTAGCACGAACGTTAATAAATCCTGATGACGATTCGGATCCTCCTCCGCTTCGGCTTGCTCGAACGTCTTTAGGATCTTGTTTCGGACCGCGACCGCGTCGGCCAGAGATTTCAATCCCGGCGCATAGCGCTCGAATTCGTCGTGCCCAAAGTAGCTGTGCTGCGCGCCTGTGGCGACAATCAGCGAATCATAGGACAGCGCCACTCCTTGCCGATCCGCACTATTAACCAATACCTGCCGTTGACCCTTGTTCACCCCCGTAACCTCTCCCATGATGACGATTACATTACTTTGGTCCCCCAGTATGTTCCGGATCGGAGAGGCGATCTGCGCAGGTCCGAGCACTGCCGTCGCGACTTGATACAATAGAGGCTGAAACAGATGGTGATTGGACCGATCAATGAGGATGACCTGTGCTGGCGTATTTCGCAGGGCCTTGGCAGCAGCTAAACCGCCAAAACCTCCGCCGACAATGACGACCGTATGAGCATGCTCCGTCATAATTTATGAGACTAGAATTGAAAAGTGTTACTGGCTATCACTCGAAAGGAGGTTTTGCGACTGCCACAATTGGTTGGTTAACGAAGCATCGCGCTTCGCACCGCAGCCAGCTGCTCGAATCCAATTTTGGCTGGCGTGCTGAAACAGACTGAAATGCTATCTGATGGTCGTCTTCTGCCCCAACACAAATTCCTCCATGGCGTGGGCAAAACCTTCCTTTTCATTTGTGTAAGTAACAAAGTTAGCTTCTTCCTGCACCAGCTTGCTGGCGTTACCCATGGCGATACTCAGCCCGCTCTTCTCGAACATCAGGACATCATTCGGCATGTCACCGATAGTAGCAATACCGCCGGCCGGTATAAGATAAACTGCGGATAGAAAATCGACTACGCTCCCTTTGTTAGCTGCCGGGTGCGTTACATCCAGATAATATGGCTGAGAGCGAGCTGCTGAAACATGATGCCCTAGCTCTTGCTGGACCACTTTCTCGCATGCCGCCACCGCCTCGTGGTCGTCACTGACGCCGACAATCTTCGCTGTCTGTCCAACGTACGCGGAATAATCCGAGGTCACTTCAGGCCCGAATCCAACCGTCCAGCTTTCGCGGTCGACATGCGGCCCTTTGAGATCCTGGACATACCAAACCGTATCGGTGTAAAGCCAGGCGACTAACCCATGCTCCCGGATAAGGTCAAGCGCACGCGTAGCGGCATCCTTGGGCAAGTCGCGCGTCACAATCGGATCCAACCTGGGCGTCACGTAGACTCCGCCGTTAAACCCTGCGACCGCCGTGGTCACGTTTAGATCCTTAATCACGGTTCGCATACCGCCCGGCGGCCGCCCGCTTGTGACAGCAAAGGCGATTCCCGCCTCCCGCAACTTTGCCACCGCCTTTTTTGCTTTAGCGGTTAGCACTTTCTCCTGTGTAACCAATGTCCCATCGACATCGGCTAACACCAGCCGAATCGGATCTCGATTGGTGTACGGTTTCATTTCTGTAAGTTCATAGTTCGCGAGTTTGCGGTTCACAGTTCACCATTCACCGTTTGAGGCTGGGCAGTAGACGGTCAAACTGCTAACCCGCAAACGGTTAGCTGATAACTGATGCAAGAACCTCCTTCGCCACCGCCACCACTTGATCGGGGACGAACCCAAACTTCTTTTGTAGTTCTTTGAGCGGCGCCGATGCCCCGAAAGTATGCATGCCGATGACGCGGCCTTTCTCGCCGACGTAACGGTCCCATCCAAAACTCGAGGCCTGCTCGACCGCAACCCGGGCTTTCACGCTCGGCGGCAGGACACTATTTCGATACTCCACCGTCTGGCGTTCGAAAATATCCCACGACGGCATCGAGACGACTCGAGCACAGACGCCGTCTTTGATTAACTGTTCGTAGGCTTCAACCACGAGGCTCACCTCGCTGCCGGAAGCGATCAGAATCAATTCGGGGGTACCCCCGGGAGCATCCGCCAAGACGTAAGCACCATGGGCAACACCATTAGCCGGCGCATACTTGGTTCGGTCCAAAGTCGGCAACGGCTGGCGTGACAGCGCAAAGACCGCTGGTTGGTGACGCAACTGAAGAACATAACGGTAGGCCTCGACGACTTCGTTAGCGTCACCGGGCCGCAGCGTTACCAAGCCGGGGATGGCTCGCAACGACGCCAAATGCTCTACTGGCTGATGGGTCGGACCGTCTTCTCCATCACCCATGGCGTCGTGAGTGAAAACAAAAATTGTCGGCAACTCCATTAGCGCCGAAAGCCGAATGGACGGCCTCGCATAGTCACTGAAGATAAAGAAGGTAGCGCCGAAAGGTCGGAGCTTCGACAGCGATAGTCCGTTGACCACCGCCGCCATCGCATGCTCCCGGATCCCAAAATGAAGGTTTTTACCACTGGGGTTATCGGCCTGAAAATCTCCAGCTCCTTCGTATTTCAAAGTCGTCTTGTTAGATGGACCGAGATCGGCCGATCCGCCCAGAAACCAGGGAATATTTTGCGCCACCACGTTCAAGACTTTGCCGGAAGCTTCCCGACCAGCGATACCCTTCGGATCAGCCGGGAAGACCGGCAGATTCTTATCCCACCCCAGTGGCAGCGCTCGGCGTTGCATGAGCTCAATTTCGTTGGCCAGTTCCGGATTCTTGGTGGCATACGCCGCCAAAAGATCAGCCCAGTGGCGGCGCGCTTTCGCACCGCGCGCACCGATGCCCGCCGCAAAATGTTCCCGGACATGAGGCGGTACCAGAAACTTCTCGTCTTCCGGCCATCCATAGCTCCGTTTAGTAAGACGCACCTCTTCCTCGCCCAACGGCTCTCCATGCGCCTCGGCGGTATCTTGCTTGTGCGGAGAACCGTAACCGATATGGCTGTCCAGAATGATAAAGGTTGGCCGGTCAGTGGTTCGTTTAAAGACCAGCAGAGCTTGTTCGATCCGATCGATGTCGTTAGCATCACCAACCCGCAGAACATTCCAGCCGTAACCTAAGAAACGGGCCGCAATATCCTCCGTGAAAGTAATGCGAGTGTTCCCTTCAATCGTAATATGGTTGTTATCGTAAACCCAGCAGAGGTTGCTCAGACCAAGATGACCCGCGAGCGAAGCGGCTTCGGAAGCGACTCCTTCCATCATACAACCATCCCCGCACACCGCGTAAATGCGATAGTCGAAGAGATTGAATCCGGGCCGATTGTACCGGCTAGCCAGCCATTTCTGCGCGATGGCCATACCGACGCTAGTAGCAACACCCTGGCCAAGCGGCCCGCTGGTTGTCTCCACCCCCGAAACCCAGTGATATTCCGGATGGCCAGGCGCCTTGCTGTCCAACTGCCGGAATCGCCGGATATCCTCCAACGTGACCGAGGGTTGTCCCAGCCTTTCGTAATCAGCGTTGATGGCTTTCGTACCGGTTAGGTGAAGCACCGACCAAAGCAGCATCGATGCGTGACCGTTCGAGAGGACGAACCGGTCACGGTTTGGCCAGATCGGGTCTTCCGGGTCAAACTGCATGACCCGGTTCCAGATCGTGTAAACCAAGGGCGCGAGCGCCATCGGCGTACCGGGATGCCCGGACTTGGCTTGCTGCACCGCATCGATAGAAAGCGTACGGATCGTGTTAATGGACAATTGGTCCAATTCCTGGTCAGTCATTGAGTTTGCCTTTCGAGTTAATGCTTGCCTGCCACCGATTCCAGCGAAGCGACTTTGCCTAAGCGCCGCAGGTGCCGTTCGGCTTTGCTGAATTCCGCTGCTAGAAAGGTCTGGATTAGGTCCCAAGCCACCGCCGGCCCCACGGTCCGGCCACCCATGCAAAGGATGTTCAAGTGATCGTCCTCGACTCCTTGCCGAGCTGAAAAATGATCGTGGATCAGCGCCGCGCGAACCCCCGGGATCTTGTTCGCGCAAACCGATGCGCCGACGCCACTCCCACAAATCGCTACTCCGCGCTCGACTTCTCCCGCGGCAACCGCGCGGGCCAACGGAATCACAACATCCGGATAGTCGTCCTCAGAGTTTAAGTCGTGCGCACCAAAATCCACGATTTCGTGGCCGGCCGCACGAAGTTGGGAGAGCATGTTCTCCTTCAAGGTAAATCCACCGTGATCGGTGGCGATTCCAACACGCATCTTCTTCCTCTCAGTTTGTTTGTCCTGCGGCCGCCCGATCGGCAAACACCAATGCTCGCTCCTGATTGACCCGCCCAGCTGGAATTGCCGGATCGGCCCTCCGGAGGCGGATCAGCATTTCAACTTTTTCGGCGCCTGTGACCAGCCAAAGGATGCGCCGAGAGCGATTTATGATCGGGTAGGTTAACGTCATTCTTCGCCGTGCTTGGTAGACTCCGGTGACGCCAATATCCGCATCGCTGACATCAAGCACTGGATCCTTCGGCACCAATGAAGCGGTATGACCATCGGGGCCCAGTCCCAAGTGGACCAAATCGAGCACCGGCGGCGAACCGGCGATCTTCGTAAGTGTTGCCGCATACGTCCTGGCGGCGGTTTCCAGGTCGTCTGATTCTACCGGCATGGCGTAGACTTGTTCCGGAGATAGCGGAGCATACTGCAGAAGGCTTTCTTTGAGGTGAGTAAGATTTCGATCAGCGTCACCGGCCGGAGCGACCCGTTCATCGACCTGCACCAAATGAAATCTGTCCCAAGGTACCTCTTCTTTGGCCAAGGCTCGAAGCATTACCCATGGAGTGTGGCCACCACTGACCGCAACGACAACGCGTCCGTGTTCCTGTACAGCCGTTCGAGCCTCTCTGGCGATCAGCGCAGCGGCTTCACTGGCGACAGTATCGGCATCCGCAAATATTTCGATCTTCATGACTGGTTTCTGTGTTTCGAGTTTCGCCTGACCCTAAACGACAGGGTTTTGCCACCCTCCAGGAGGCGCGACTTTTTCGCCGGCTTCGCTTGGTCCCCAGGTGTTCGGCTCGTATTCATGGACAGGCGTGCCCGCTTTTAGCACCGGGTCCACGATCCGCCACGCCTCTTCCACATAGTCTTCCCGTGCGAACAACGTTGCATCACCCGTCATCGCGTCACCTAACACCCGTTCGTAGGCATCCATTTCGTCCGCGCCAGGGTGATGGCTCGCGATCATCTCTACGGACTGGCTCACATTTTCCTCCGGTGCCGTCAGAACGTTGATCCCAAAAGCGAGCGTTACTTCAGGGCTGATCCTGAACCGGAAATAGTTAGTGGGGAGATTGAATCCCTCATACATGGTCGGCGGCTGACGCAGCCGCACCAGAACTTCCGCGCAGGTCACAGGAAGGTATTTTCCGGCCCGGATATAGAACGGAACGCCTCTCCAGCGCCAAGAATCGATTTCCAGCTTGACGGCCGCGAAAGTTTCGATCTGTGAGTCCGGCGCTACCCCCTTTTCTTTGCGATAGCCAGCGAACTGACCGCGGATCAGGTCCCTGCTTTCTATCGGTGGAATCGCCTTTAGAACCTTGACCTTTTCATCCCGGAGCGACTCACTGTCGGTCCGGGGAGGTGGCTCCATAGCAAGATTCGCCAGGACCTGGAATAGGTGATTTTGGATCACGTCCCGGACTGCGCCGGTTTGGTCATAAAAAACGCCGCGGCCTTGGACTCCAAAGTTTTCCGCCATCGTGATCTGCACACTTTCGATGTGGTTTCGATTCCAGTAGGGCTCCAGCAGCGCATTGGCAAAGCGCAAAAAGAGCATGTTATGAACTGGTCGTTTTCCAAGATAGTGGTCGATACGAAAGATCGACCTCTCGTCTAAGGTCCGTAGCAAAATTTGATTAAGATCCTGCGCCGAAGCGAGGTCATGGCCGAAAGGCTTTTCGATAATGACTCGAGCGCCTCTAATGCAACCAGACTCCGCCAGTTGTTCGACAACCAGCCCAAACAAGGCTGGAGGAATGGCAAGATAATGGGCCGGCCGTTGCGCCGATCCCAGCTCTTTGCTGATGGCCCGGAAAGTCGCTGAGTCTTTGTAGTCGCCGTCCACGTAGTGCAGTAAGCGGGTTAGCCTCTCAAAAGCCGTTTGATCCAGGCCCCCATGCTTCTCGACACT
Organism: Chthoniobacterales bacterium; assembly: GCA_035710445.1. GTDB lineage: Bacteria > Verrucomicrobiota > Verrucomicrobiia > Chthoniobacterales > JAFAMB01 > DASTDH01. The sequence continues at coordinate 2,829 of DASTDH010000271.1, read as the reverse complement.
GTCGCGCGCCCTGGCCTTCAATTGGTCGAGGCTCCAGCCGGCCTTGGCAACACCGATCACCGGCACATCGAGGTGCCCTCGTTTGACCATCGCCTGCAACGCTGGAAAGATTTTCTTGTAGGCGAGATCTCCGGTGGCGCCGAAGAACACCAAAGCGTCCGAATGAGGAACCGTGGGCATAAGCTTCTATTTCGCTGGCTTCTCTAGATGGCCGCCGAACTCAAAGCGCATGGCGGAGAGCATCTTGTCCTGGAAATCAGCTTCACCGCGGGAACTGAATCGCTCGTAAAGCGCCGTCGTGAGTACCGGCACGGGAACGCCCTCGTCAATCGCCGCCTTGATAGTCCATCGACCCTCGCCGGAGTCTGAGACATGACCGCTGAACTTCGAGAGTGCCGGATCTTTCAACAGAGCAATGGCCGTTAAGTCCAATAGCCAGGAAGCGACCACACTCCCACGCCGCCAGACCTCGGCGATGTCACTGAGATTCATGTCATATTGATACTGGGCCGGATCGCGTAAGGGGGTGGTCTCGGCATCGATGGCGTGCGTTTGTTTGCCGATATTGGCGCCGCGCAAAACACCTAACCCCTCCGCATAAGCGGCCATGATGCCATACTCGATGCCATTGTGAACCATCTTCACAAAATGGCCGGCTCCGTTAGCGCCACAGTGCAGGTAACCTAACTCAGCGGTACCACCCACTTTGTCCCGTCCTGGGGTACGAGGAATGTCTCCGCGCCCAGGCGCTAGGGTTGCAAAGATAGGGTCGAGATGCTGCACGACGGCTGCTTCACCGCCGATCATCATACAATAGCCCCGTTCCAAGCCCCAGACTCCGCCGCTTGTGCCTACATCCACATAGTGAATCTCTTTTGCAGTGAGTTCCTTGGCTCGGCGGATATCGTCCACGTAATACGAATTGCCGCCATCAATGAGAGTGTCGCCTGGCTCGAGCAGCGGCACGAGGTCAGTGATGGTTTTATCTACGACGCCGGCCGGCACCATTAACCAAACAGCTCGTGGTTTCGTCAGCTTCTTGATGAAGTCGGCGAGCGAGGAGGCGCCGACCGCTTTCTCCGCCTCCAACTCTTCTATCGCTTTTGGCGACCTGTCAAAGACGATTGCCTCGTGGCCCGCCTTTAGAAGGCGCCGGACCATGTTGGCGCCCATTCTTCCAAGTCCGATCATTCCTAGTTGCATAAAGGGTCCCTTTCTTCAGAGAGGCTTGTCGTAGCGATAGTCATCACGTTTTGTTCTTGAGTTGACGGTAACGGCGGATCAAACAGTTCGTCGAACTGTCGTGTCCGAGTTCGGGTTCTGTTTTGGATTCGAGTTCAGGTATAATACGTTGGGCCAGTACCTTGCCCAATTCTACGCCCCACTGGTCGAACGAATCGATATTCCAGATCGTGCCCTGGGTAAAGACGCTGTGCTCGTAGAGCGCAACTAACTTCCCGAGAGTCTTTGGGGTGAGCCGGTCGGCGAGAATCGTATTGGACGGTCGATTACCCTCGAAAACCCGATGCGGTACCAGCCAATCGGGAGTGCCTTCGGCCTTCACCTGCCCGGGTGTCTTGCCGAAGGCCAGAGCTTCGGTCTGGGCGAAGACATTCGCCAGCAGCATATCATGGTGCCGGCCCAGCGGATTGAGTGTCTCCACGAACGCGATGAAGTCACACGGGATTAATCGTGTTCCCTGGTGAATCAACTGGTAGAATGAGTGCTGGCCGTTGGTTCCCGGTTCGCCCCAGTAGATTGCCCCGGTCGAACAGTCTACCTCGGTTCCGCTGAGCGTGACATGTTTGCCGTTGCTCTCCATCGTCAACTGTTGCAGATAGGCCGGGAACCGCTTGAGGTATTGCTCGTAAGGCAAAACCGCAACGGTTTCGGCCCCGAAGAAATCGTTGTACCACACCGCCAAAAGGCCCATCAGGACCGGTAGATTGCGTTCGAATGGCGCGGTCCGGAAATGCTCATCCATTTCGTGAAAGCCGTCGAGCAAGGCCCGGAAGTTATCCGGTCCGATGGCGAGCATCGTCGAGAGCCCGATCGCTGAGTCCATTGAATAACGGCCGCCAACCCAGTCCCAGAACTCGAACATGTTGGCCGTGTCGATCCCAAACTCAGACACCTTTTCGGCATTGGTCGAAACCGCGACGAAATGCTTGGCCACCGCTTTGGTATCGCCACCGAGGCTCTTGAGTGACCAATCACGCGCGCTGTGAGCGTTGGTCATTGTCTCCAGAGTGGTGAAGGTTTTCGAGGAGATGATAAAAAGGGTTTCGGATGGATCGAGATCGTAGACGGCTTCGGCGAAATCAGTGCCATCGACATTCGACACAAACCGGAAACTCATCGCCCGATTGCTGTAATGCTTGAGTGCTTCATACGCCATCACCGGTCCGAGGTCGGAGCCACCGATGCCGATGTTGATAACGTTGCGAATAGGTTTGCCGGTGTGACCTTTCCACGCGCCGCTCCGGATTCGATTGCAAAAGTCGGCCATTTTGTCCAGCACCGCATGCACCTGCGGTACGACGTTCTCCCCATCGACGACTATGGATCTGTCTCTCGGAGCACGCAGCGCCACATGCAAGACCGCTCGGTTTTCGGTGATATTGATCTTCTCGCCCTGAAACATGGCCTCGATGCGGGCTCGCAGACCGCATCCTTCTGCCAATTCAATGAGAAGCTTAAGAGTTTCGTCGGTCACTCGATTCTTCGAATAATCGAGGTAGAGACCCACCGCTTCGGTGGTCAAGCGCTCGCCCCGTTTGGGGTCATTGGCGAAGAGCTCTCGGAGATGCAATTCCCGGATCTTTTCAT
>DASTDH010000270.1:0-13828 GCA_035710445.1 Chthoniobacterales bacterium | reverse complement strand
TCGCCAGGACGAATCCTAACGAGAGGGCAGCGGCCGCAGCGCCTTCGAGCGCCGCGCATCAATTGCTTGATGGTCATAGGTTGTAGTTGAAGGGAAGTTGGCGGTTCTCCCTAAGAGAGCCGGAGTTAGCTCAGGGACTTGGAACACTAAGGGATTGATGTGGCGTTTCCGTTACCTTCGAGTTAGTCCTAGGTAGTGAGCTACTACTTGGCTGACCAAGTTTTTGATTCTGGCGATTACTGTCGCAAGGTGAGCGAACGCTGCAGAATCAAAGACTTCCGCTGGCGTGCTCAATTCTGGAATTTCATCCTCTCGTCTCTACTTTTTGGCTTTTGCTTGGCTACGCATTTGCACGCGACGATCCTTGCGCGCGATGCGGACACCGAGCTCAGCGTTGATCCGCCCGGTTCTCCCGATGCAAACGGGATTTTCAGTTTTACCCATTTTGCCGATTCAGCGAGCAAAGAGGATTTCAATTTTGGTGGTAGCCTGAAATCGGATGGAAAGCTTTATCGACTGGAACAACCGCCGGACCAGAAAAGCAAAGCCAATGTTGTAATTGACGGAGATCTTGAGGGGCAACAATTGGAAATTAAGACCTCCGGGCTAACGGACTGGCGAAACCAGGAATTTGATTTTACCGGTACGTACCAAAAGCTATCGAACACGGAGTTGCAGCAGAGAGCACAACGACGTTACGAGGCAGCAGACGCTTGGCTTAACGAGATCTACCTGCGCGCAAAACAGAAGTTAACCACCGCCTCTTTCGCTGATCTAAAAAAACGGGAGGCCGATTGGATCGCGTACCGCGATTATTTCGCCGATCAGAGCGCTGGGATTAATGCTCGTGTCGAGTCTTTGCCGGAAGAGGTTGCTCGTGTGCAAACTCTTCGAGACCTAACTATGTCTCGGATTCAATTCATCCGCAGTTTACTCGACGATAGTTTACCTAAGGGTCTCTCGGGGGCATACCACGATGAATACGGTGGCGAATTGGATCTGGAGAAGGACAGCAAAGGAGTCAAATTCAGGTTAAGCGTGGTTCGCGGCCCAACATCGCATACTGGCGATGTAAGCGGCCGCGTCGTTTTGAGAAATGGAACCGGCACCTATCGAGATCCGCAACCGGTCGAAGGCGAAAAGGCGGCCGAAATTACGTTTCGCATCTTGGACGACCGACGCGTCGAGATTAAGGCGCGTAATGACAGCTATTTGCACGGGGCTCGCGCATACTTTGACGGTGTCTATTTCAAATCGGCCCCGTTAACCGAATCGATAGAGCTGGATTGATTCAACGAACGCCAGCGAACGATAGTGAACAACAACGAACGTCAACGTCGGATTGCAGCGAACGCCGGCGAACAACAGCGAATGTGAATGCTGTTGCAAACAGTGCCCACCCACAAACTGACAGCTGCGTTGCCATTCGCTTAGTCCGCTTGGCCGATATCGTCCTTTACCGTAATCGTAGATACTTCAAATCAGAAAGTTTTCGTCAGGCTCCCCGAGCTGCGGACTGAACTACGCCGCGGCAAAAACCAGCTAAAAAAGCTCGTCCTTCTACGGCCGGTTAGGAAGTACGGGTTTTGTTCTCTGGGTTTTGTTGAAGTTTTCATTACGAGACTCCTTTTCGAGCTGAATTAGACGTTTGGTTCTAATCGCTGATTCGTGGAACAGAGAAGAACATGTTCTGTGCCATCATGGATCTAATAGGCGTAATACACTATAGACAAGCAACTTGCGATGCATATGACTCCAAAACACCCGGCCAGGATCGAGTACGAAATTTCGACCTTGAGACCGAAATCCCATCAGCGGGATGACTTGAGAACGAACGGATCCGGCATTGACGTTCGCTGTTGTTCATTGACGTTCGTTGTCGTTCGCTGAATCAAGCCCGATCGATCTGTCGGGAAATCCTGCCGCGTCGAAGTATTTTGTTTTGCCAACGAGCTGATAATTCAACTCGGTTACTTGGCCGTTGGCCGCCGGCTCCGATTTCGTTGATTTCGTTTCGAATGCAACATTCTCGGGCCCGGTCTTCAATGCCTCGGTGAGAATACGGCCTTGCAGGCGACCATGCACGGGAAGGTCCAGCTTCAAGAGATGTGCGAATGTTTTGGCCAGATCGACGTTGCTTACGGGAGCTCGGTCGACGAAGTGTCGTTTGAAGTCCGGACCGAAAGCGGCCATGCAGTTGAGCGTGTCGGCTCGACTGAAGCTGCCATGCATCCCTTGTCCTTGTTGTAAGACCGTATCGCAGAGGGTAACCGCGTTCATTAATGGGTTGGCGGATTCGCTGGCAAAACTGCGGAAATTGATTACCAAGGCTGGAGTCGGCAACACGGCGATCCCTTTCAGGTTGATCTCATCGAGAGTTAACGCGCCTTTGATCGTGCCGTAGTCCGGATCGGTAAACAACCCGCTGACATAGTCTTGCCTGGCGAGAAACTCGACTATTCTTTCGAGAAGCTGCTGATCTTTAGTCGGAAGATAAACCAGATCCGAACCGCCGTTTGCCGCGACGACAATTTTCGCATCGGCGGGAGCCAAAGCGCCGGTACCACCGATCAAGCCATCGCCAGACGCCGGCCGCTGCTCAGATGTGTCGCTATTTGGGGATTCGGGGTTTACTGGTTTATAACTCTTCTTGCCGTCAATCGTGACGACCTTGTCCGCATCGAACAATGGAAGATTCAGAAAGTGCGCGAGGTCGATGGCGACGAATCCCGGCGGCAGAAATCCGCTGGGCACCTCTTGGCGTCCGGTGGCGTCTTTGTAGGTTTGCTCAGCTGCGTAGCTCTTGACCAGATTCTTTCCGGCGGGATCAAGCTCGTGCTTGCTAATGGTCGAGAAGCCATGGTCGGAAGTCACGAACAGATCGGTTTCAGCAGCCAAACCCGGGGTACTATTTACGAAATCCAGGATTTGCTTGAGATTTGTATCCGCATTTCTAACGGCCGCGACCGAAGTGGGACCGTTGATACCCGGCCGTAACTGATTGAGACTGTCGCCTTGGTTATGTTGAGTTCCGTCCGGATCCCGGCTCCAGAAAACAACGACAAACGGTTTCCCTGCTCTGAGAAAACTAGGAAGAACCGCCTTGGTGAGGGCGTCGACGAAGAATTGTTGCTGTTTCAGATTCGCCGACAACGTTCCTGGCTGGTCGCTGGTGCCAGGCGTGCCGTTATCTTCCTGTGTTTTGGGACGACCGTTGGAGCGATCGGGAGCAACCAGTTCGAGTCCCGCATCTTTGATTGCCACCGCGATTTTCGGATCGAGCGGGACACCGCCATCTTTGCCGGTTGTATCGTCGATAATCACCGTCTCCGGGATCGGAACCGAACCATCTTTTGGACATCCTGCGACGATATCTTGAATCAGTGTCGGGCCGAGTTTTCCGACAGCAGCAGTCGCGAAGCCGTGCTGGTGTGCGACTGCCAGTAGAGTCTCTTCGTCTAGGAAATTGCAGAGGAAATGCTCGTCCGCGCAACCGAGCACTGCATCATTTTCAATGAACGGTGTAAGGGTGTTAGCGATTTGGATCCCGGTACGCTGAGGAATGGGGAAGCCAACATAAAGGGTGTTGCTGAAGTCGCCCGTGTCGCCAAGGTAATGGCCGGTGGCGATCGCGGAAGCGTTGGGAGTCGTAAAGGTGGGGAACAACGCGTGGCTGTTGGGAAAATCGACTCCGAGCCGGCGGAGCGCGTATAGAGTCGGAGCGTCATTCTGATTCACCGATCCGTTGCGCAGTCCGTCCGCAACGAAAATGATGACGTTGCGGCCAAATGCCGGCGCAAAAAAGCATACCGTTGCAGCAAGAATCAAGGCGGCGACTTGATTCTGAAAACGTTGGCCGACGCGCCGCGATTGACTGAAGCGTGAAAGAAGATTGATCATTGGAAATAGAATATTTCGGAGAGGGTATGACTACGGACCACGGCGCGACAGTAGCCGAGCACTGCCCACAGCCGGAGATGCCTCGTTGGTGGCAGGCGCGCGCTGTTCTGTGCTTAATTTAACCTCGTCCTTTTCGAACAGTAACAGCAACAATGGGAGAATCACTAGCGTTAGCAGAGTCGAACTGAACAACCCGCCGATCACGACCACCGCGATCGGGCGTTGGACTTCTGCACCCAATTCGGTTGACAAAAGCAGCGGAACAAATCCGACCATCGCGACCAAAGCGGTGGATAAGACCGGTCGCAAACGGTTTCTAGTCGTTAGGATCACGGCATCTTTGGTGGTCAGTTCGCCCCTGCGCAACTTCATGTAGTGATGTACGAAAACCAGCTTGTTAAGTATGGCGATGCCGGCAACCGCCAGTAGGCCGATTAGCGCGGAAAGCGTCAGCGACATCTGTGCGAAGACGAGAGCAAGAATTCCGCCCACCAACGCAAATGGCACTCCCACATAAACAATCAAGGCGCGTCCCCAGGAACGAAGGGACCATGCGATAAGCAAATAAAAGACAATGAGAGTAACCGGCACAATCCATTGCAATTCCTTTAAGGAAGCCTGGAGAAATCGATAGCTGCCGCCCATTTCGATCCGTTCGTTCGGTCGCAGTTTGACTTCCGACTGAATTGCTTCTTTGGCTCCCTGAGTGAAGCTGTCCAGGTCGTGGTCCCTGATGTTGACCATCACGGCGCGGCGCCGAAACCCGTTTTCGTGAAAAATGAAATTCAGGCGGGGAACCTCGGTAAATTTACCCAGTTGTTTCAGAGTTAACATCAGATTGCCCTCGGCCGGTCGGATAGGAAGATTAACGATCCGCTTAACATCGTTGCGCAACGGCTCAGCTAGGCGCACGATGATGGGAAAGAATTGTTCACCATCATCAACCCGTCCCACCTCCCGGCCGGCGAGAGCGAGCGAAAGATTTTGATCGATCTCGCTGGTTTTGACGAGAAACGCGCCAAGGTAGGCCGGTCCGCGTTAAATTCCAACCCGGGCAGTTCACCCACCGGATCGAGCAAGACGTCTACTGTGCCAGGGAGTTTCTCGACCAAGTCTTTTACTTGGCCGGCAATCGCTTCCAGTCGGTGAGCGTCGGAGCTGAAAATCTTAATTGCTAACGCCGATCGTACACCTTCAAGCATTTCGTCGAAACGGACTCGAATGGGTTGACTCAAAGCTAACTCTTGATCCGGTACAGTCTTCCGAATGGCTTCGAGGATCTTTTGTTCAAACTGTTTTTTGGTCGCCGTCTTTCCGTCGATCTTACGCCACTGTCTACGCGGGCGATACGAGACATAGATGTCGTTCTGGCTTGGGCTTTGTGGATCTGTAGCGATATCCGAAAATCCGATTCGAGAGTAAACATGCTTACATTCAGGAACGCTGCGGCGGATAGCGGTTTCAGTGGTCAGTTCCCATTTTAACGATTCCTCCACATTGAGAGCCACCAGTTTTTCGACCTCGATCACGGTCGAGCCTTCGTCCAAGGCCGGAAAGAAGTCGAGTCCGAGCCGGGCGAGCATGATGGCGGCAGAGACACAGAGAGCTAAAGCGGCTGCCAGGATGATGACTCGATGCCGCCAGGCTCGGTCGAGGAGGATCAAGTACCCACGCGTGCCGGCTCGGCCGATCGACAGCTCCGCGGGAGCCTTCTTGATCAGAAGGCAGAGAATTGGTACGAGGGTCAAGCTCAGGGGAAAGGCGGCGGTAAGGGCAAAAAGTGCCGTCAGGCCCAATGGTTGAAGCATCTTGCCTTCCACTCCGCCGAGTAAGAGCCCCGGTAAATAAGCCAATAGAATAATCAGCCAGCCAACGGCCATCGGAGGCGTCACCTCCCGCCGGCTTGGGTGATTATTTGGCGTCGCTCCGAGAAGTTGAGTCGGCGGCCGATCTCGGTCTGCTGACGCAACAGGCGCAACAGGACGTTATCAACAATAACGACTGCGCCGTCCACGACTAAGCCGAAGTCGAGTGCTCCTAGGCTCATTAGATTACCGGAGACGCCAAACCAGGAAAGCGCGTTCAGCGCAAAGAGAAAGGCAATTGGAATCACCAATATCGTTATCAACATGGCGCGCCAGTTCCGAAAGAAGACCAAAAGGACGATCGCGACGAGGAAAACGGCCAAACTTAGATTCCGGGCTATGGTTCGCAAAATTTGATCGACCACGTGGGAGCGGTCATAAAGCGAAGTGATCTGAATATCGGCGGGTAGGTAGCTTTGGACCCCTCGGAGTTTTGCATGAAAAAGCTGGGCCGTCTCCCTACTGTTAGATCCTATTAGCATTAGGGCGGTACCAAGCACAGCTTCCTTGCCGTCGAGCGTGGCTGCGCCCAGCCGCAGCTTGGTCCTTTCTCGGACTGTTGCCAGCTGGTTGGTCGTTACCGCCAAAGCACCCCAGGAAAGCTTGACTGGTATCTGCTCGACCTCAGCCACAGTCTGCGCGCGCGCCCGCGAACGGACAATCGTTTGATGATCGCCGGGCTCGAGCATGGCCCCGCCTCCGACGCCGACACTGGCCTCGACTGCATTGGCGAGGTCGACTGCGTCTAGGCCCATCTGATAGAGCTTCTGTGGGAACGGTTCGATGATCAAAGCACGATCGAATCCACCCGTCGTATTGACTTCCACGATTCCAGGAACGGTTCGCAGAGCCGGACGGACGATGAAATCTTGGACACGTTTCGGATAGGCAAGCTCTTCGACTGGTGAGCGATCGGTATTGTGGCGCGCTTGCAGGGCATAGGTGTAGATCTCACCAAGCCCGTCACTGGGAGGAGCAAGGACGGGCGCTGCCAAACACGGTCGCATTGGATGGGGCGGGAGTGCTCCCTTCCGGCGGGTTTGCCGGCCAGACCGGAGTGCGCGCCGCGATCAGCCACTGATGGTTGAGGAACGAACCGCCGAAGGCAGAGTGAAACGCATTGTCGCAAAGCGTAAATTGATGGGCGAGTCGTCCTTCTGCGTCGAATTGCGCATCGTAGTGTCCAAGAACCAGACCGGCGTTGGTCGAGTAAGCGGAGAACTTGCTCAAGGGCGCACCGCCACTGTTTTTCGGGTCGACTCCACCCGGCGAAAACGGATTGGTCGGATCATTGATCTGATACTGTTCCGTATAAAAGCGATGAATCAGATCACCGTGCCGGTCGGTTATCGGAACATTTGAGCCGATGTTGAAGGGTTGATTGCTGATTACGGCCGGGAATCGCGAATCCGGGCCGGTAGAGATCCCTGGGATGCCGTTCGTGTTGGGCTGGGGAAGCGTGGCGAATGGCGCGCCGTTCGGCTGAGTTTGAACGTAATTCTTTTTGGCGGCTTCTTTCAATCCGTTGACTCCTGGAAAATGGCCGAAGAGGCTGTCATAGCTGACGGTTTTCCGGATAGATAATGATGACGTATTTAATTTTCTGCCGGAGCCCACTAGGAAACTCGCCGACAGCGGAGCTGGCAACACCTGGGACCGAAAAGACCGTCTCGGCAAAAAACAGGGCGGTCATTGTCGATGCCAAGAAAGCAGATGGCTTCTTGAGGCGACCGAGTTTCATAAGCAGCATCTGTTTAACGCTTTCCACCCGCTCAGTGTAATGGCGAACATGTTACATTTTCGTCACGAGGGGAGTGCGCTAGCGCAACTAGTATAACAGATATCTGATATGTTATTTAGTCATCGATTCGATTGAGAGGCGGGACCTTAGTGGTCCCGCCTTAAATTCAGGGATGTCGCCCAACGCCCTTTTCAGAGAAAAGCGCAGATTTCTAGGGCGACTGGCTATTAGAATCCGAAAGGCTCACCGGTGATTGGATCCAAGAATAGTCGGCGGTTGGGTTGATCGCGATGATTGAAATCAAACATATTTACCAATGAACCGGCCAGGGCATCGAATGAGCCGTTACCGATTCTCCCCAATTTCCAATTGTCCTCGATGAACCGTAAGACTGAGGACTGATCAGTAATGGTGTGATCAACGAAATTTTCTCGCGCGAACGGAGAGATCACTACGAGCGGAAGGCGCGGGCCATATCCGGCTCGACCCTGAAAACCGCCTAGAGGAGTATTCGTACCGGTACTATTCGGGCCGGTGAATACATCGAACTGGGTTTGCGATTGATTGACGATTGGGGACATGACGTGATCGTACCAACCGTCGGAATCGTCATAGGCGATAATGATCGCAATATGGTTCCACTCGGGCGATTTCTGGAGCTCGTTGATCGTATTGACCAAAAACTGCTGTTCCAAAAGCGGGTCGGAATAGCCGGCGTGGCCATCTTGATAAGCAGGCGCTTTCAAAAATGAAACTGCAGGTAGTTTGTGTGCATGCAGAGCCTCCCAAAAACGAGCGATATCGTATTGGTGATTGGCTTGATCCGTTTGCCCGATGGTTGCGACAGATTTTGGCGGTAAGTGATTCGGATTAGCAGTTTGTGGATAATACTGGAACGGCTGGTGATGAGGGATGTAATCAGTTTTCGGATTGCCGTCACTGCCAATGTGTGACGCGCTTGGATTGTCAAACCCTCCTTCGAACCATCCCCAGGTGATATTCTTGTCGTTCAGCAAATCACCGATGTTTTTCCCACTAAGTTGTATGGTCGTGCCACTTGACGCAATGTCACCAGTTGGATCCGCATCGCCGATGACCGTGCCCTGAACCGTTGTATCTGCCAGGTCGGTAGGAGTGACTCCGTGCGTGTTACCAGAAATGAGGTTCAGCGCTCCAGGGGTTGATGGACCAAACGTCGTACCATAAGAGTTATCGTTCAGTGAGAAATGTTGGGCATAGTTCCATAGCGCGGTCACCGTATTTCCATCGAAATAGTCCATGACCTTGCTAGGTCCGCCTCCTTCCGGTGTGCCGGTGAATTCGACAAATTTGTCCATCAGACCATGGTCAAAACCCTGCTGTTCAGCCTGATAATCATGATCCTGGTCGGCCGTATTCACATGCGACCGGTCGATCCGTTGGGGTTGGAGCGAGTTGGGGTTGTTGTTGAGCAACGCTTCGTTCAGGCCATTGACGCTGGGGGTGCCTGGCTTAGCGAAAAAAGTCGGTTCGCCCGGTGGGTTCACAGCAAACGGATAAGTCGCGAAATAATGATCAAAGGAAACATTTTCCTGAAAGATCACCACTACGTGACTGATCGGATAAGCCGTATCGTTGCTGGCACTATTCTCGGCCGCGATACTGGGATGGACAGTCGACGCGGCCGCCAACAGAGCGGTAGTACAGAGTTTTTCGATTGAGCGCATATACTTCTTTGGTTTTCTAACGGAGTTGTTGCCGGAGCTGATCGACACGCAGACCCGCGTTCCCAGATGGAAAAACGCCCGCTCAAGGAAAACGCGGCGATAGCGTTTGATATCGAGAGAACAACAGGGCCTTAGGGCGACCAACTTCGTCCGGCACATCCTGTTTACATGTGTCCGGTCGCAAACCAACGACGAGCTTGTTACATTTTCGTCACGATGATTGCGAGGTCCCGCCGACAGGTTGGGTTCGAAAAGCGTCTCTTGGCTCGGAAGCGTAACCCATTAACGCGAGCCCTTGAACGGATCCTCCTGGGAAGGGCTGCGCGGCGGCTGATAGTCTGTACTCTCGTCCGGTGCCAAACCGACTGAATGGAGGGCGGCGGAGTTATCGGCTCCGGCCGAGTCGCTCGGCGTGCAGCCAGTACTCGTAAGGGCTAGACTCGTGCCTGCGAGGAGAAGAAGCCAGTGTGTAAATTTCATCAGTGTCCCAGTCGACTGCACGGTATTAGCTCGTTCCGGGGAGTGCAACCAGCTAGCCTGCTCAGACATCTGTGATCGATGCAGGCTATGGCAATGAAGGAAAAGTCTAGCCCTCTCTGTACGGTTCTGCTCCAAGTCGCTTTGCTCCTGTCTTTTCCGGTGTCTGCCTCAGCTCGAGGTCTGCCGTACCGGTTATTGGTACCCGGCATTGAGTTGGCCCGATGCGAACAAATGATCCTGGTCCTGGTGCCAAGTTGGGAATCGGCTAGCGGCATGATTCAGCTGTTTGAGCGAAACCGAAACCGGGGATGGATCATGGTGAGGCCTGGCTTTCCGTGCGTCGTGGGCAAGAATGGGTTGGGCTGGGGGATAGGTCTCCATGGTACCGGAATTCCTGGACAGCCACAGAAGCGGGAGGGCGACGGGCGTGCCCCGGCCGGCATTTTCCGGTTGAACAGTTGTGTGGGATCCGCTCGGGCAAGGCAAGCCGGTCTAATTCGTATTCCTTATCACCAGACGACCGCTGCGACAGTGGCGGTTTACGATCCACGATCGCGCTACTACAACCGAGTGGTCGATCGCAAAACTGTGAAGCACGTCGACTGGTCAGGCGCCGAGCAAATGCTTCGGCCGGACGGGTTGTATCGATGGGCCGTGGTTGTTGAGCACAATTGGAAACCTTATCCTGGCTGGGGCTCCTGCATATTTCTCCACCTTTGGCTGGGCAAAGGAATTCCGACCATTGGATGCACGGCGATGAGCTTGTCGGATCTTAATTTCCTAGTTCACTGGTTGGACGCGAAAAAAAGTCCGTTGCTGATACAGTTGCCGGAGCCCGCCTATTCGAGTCTGAAACCAAAGTGGTCCCTTCCGTAAATAAGATGATTGGCAAAATACCAGGAAAGAGCAACGTGCTGGACGGAACGGTCGCCGCTATCAGAACAGCAATTCGAAGTCAGTCTAATCAAACCTTACGGAACACCACGCAGGAGTTGATCCCGCCAAAACCGAAAGCGTTGCTGAGCGCGTAACTGATCGATTTTTGTCGTGGCTGGTTCGGTACAACATCCAGGTCGCAGGCTGAATCCGGAGTCTCATAGTTGAGCGTCGGCGGAACAAAGTCATGCTGTATCGCCAGAAGACAGATGGCAGCTTCGATCGCCGCACTCGCTCCAAGCGGATGACCGTAAAAGGCCTTCGTCCCGCTGACCGGAATTTGTGTGGCCATACTTCCGAACACTTTTTTGACACAGGCACACTCATTGGCGTCGTTGAGTTGAGTAGAGCTGGCATGTCCACTGATATAGTCCACTTGTTCTGGATTAATTTGCGCCCCATTTAGCGCGTCCTCCATAGCCCGGATGCACGAGTCACCGGACGGTAAGGGCGTCGTCATATGAAATGCGTCATTGTTGAGGCTATAGCCAACGACCTCGCCGTAAATGTGGGCTCCGCGTGCTCTTGCGTGTTCGTACTCTTCCAGGATAAGGCTGGCTGCGCCCTCGCCCATTACGAAACCGTCCCGGTTGCGATCAAAAGGGCGACAGGCGACGGACGGGTCGCAGCGACTCATGGTTCGGATGAATGCGAAAGCCCCAAATGAGAGGGGACTCAGAGGTGCTTCGGCGCCGCCGGCGATGACCACATCGGCCCAGCCGTCGCGAATATAGCGATAGCCTTCCCCGATGGCGACATTGCCGCTCGCGCAGCTGTTCGAGTTCGTCGTACCGACACCACGCAAGCCGAACTCAATCGCGATATTGCAGTGAGCGGAACCGCCGAAAACCTGGAGCGCGATCGTCTGGTGCACCGATTTTGGGCCACTATGCACGAAGGAGACGTGTTGCTTTTCCGCATTGGAAACACCGCCCAACGCGGTTCCGAAGCTAACGCCGACGCGCGATTGGGGATCTTCTGGAGAAAACGTGAGGCCGCTATCTTCCAGGGCGAGTTTAGCAGAGCCAACCGCGAATTGCGCATATCGATCCAGACGCTTTAGCCGTTGTGATGGGAAGAACTTTTCCGGTTCCCAGTCATTGATTTCGGCTGCGCTGCGAGCGTTGAACAGGCTGGGATCAAATCGTGTCACGGGTCCAATTCCGGATTGGCCGCGTTTCAGTCCTTCCCAAAAAGCTTGCTTGCCCACTCCGATGGCGGTAATTGGCCCTAAACCCGTGACGACAACCCGCCTCATTCGCGTTCCACGTGCGTTTTCATGTGCTTGAGAGTCTGATTGGCGATATGGCCGATGAAGAAGTCGCCGATTATTGGCTCTGCCACCGGGGCTAGCGCTGGAACGCGAAAGCGAAGATCGTGGACGATGGACACTCGAGTACCTTCGTTCGTTTCCGCGAAGGTCCATATCACCTGCATGCCTTTCGTCCATGCCTGAAGATGTCTAAAGCGAACCTCGAATCTGCTTCGGTCGATAATTTCCTCTGAGACCCAAGAAATCGGAATGAAATCGCGGCGTGCGGCCATCCGGACGATATTGCGTTCCGTTCCTCGTTCGTAATAGCGGATGAAACGGTAATGAGGAAGGAAGCTAGGCCATTTTTCCAGATCGGCCGCTATTTCGAAAATCCGCTGCTTCGGCGCGCGCATCACGATCGAGTTGACTTGGTGCATGTGATCAGGGCTTCCGTCGATACCGGAGATAGCATTCATTGTCTCCGCGATCGATGTCGACTAATCCAAACTCGCGACTGGCGGGGAGAAATTCTCCCGGCAAACCTGTCAATCCAGGCGCAGCCGATCCACCGAAAATCTTTGCGGCTATCGTCAGATAGATTTCGTCGATGACATCGGCTTGGACCAAAGTTTTCACCAGCGTGGGTCCTCCTTCGCAGACTAGAGACCGTACCTGGTAATGTTGATATAAATGCCAGAGTAACCAGAGAATATCGATCTCCCCGTTGTCGGTGAGATGGACCGTCGCACGCTTGCTGAGTAGAGTTCGCTGCGATGACGCCATTCTTTCGGTCGAGTAGATTAATATCGGGGCGTTTCCTTTTTCAAAGACAGGCAGTGTGGTCGAGATATTCCCCGATCTTGAGAGAATTACCCGAAGTGGATACTCGGATTTTCCTTCCCGGCGTCGCCATTGTCGTAGTCGTTCGTCCGGAAGATCCATTGCCATTTGGTCTGTTTCCAGCGTATTGCGTCCGACCAAAATGGCGTCCGCCAGCCCCCTTATCTCCAGCAACCGTCGCTTGTCCCGTACGGACGTAAAGCGAGTCGGCGTATAGCGGTTGGTGGAAACTTTACCGTCAGCGGTAACTGCGAAATGCAATATAACTATGGGCCGCAGACACGCTGCAGCATTACCCGGATAAGACGAGGAATTCGTCATCATTCTTGAATCGAGTGTTCCAGGGCTGCAGAGCGACGTCGGTCATGAGTTCAGAATCTACAATCTAGAATTCAGAAGCCAGAAGTACAGATTTAGACCAGCCGGAAAAAAAGTGCAAAAGCGGCGTCCCTGACCATCGGTGATTATTCGACGACTTTTCCTTTCGCCGCTGCGTCCCGTCTTCTCCTGGCTTGCTGATTCTGTACTTCTGGCTTCCGGGTTCGTCTCTCACCTCGCCCACGTAATCAGGCGCAGCTCATGTGCCTGGGTCAAGTAGGGATGGGTAGGGATGACACGAACATTGAATCCATAACTCCCACTTTCCGTAGCTTTGATGACTCCTTTGAACGTGAATTGTCCGGGCGTTGCACCCTTTTCTATCTCCTGAAGATCGATCGTAAACGGTTCAGCGATTGAGCCGTCGTCGCTCTTACCGATATAGGCCTGCACTCGAACATGAGAAGGGTCGACTGGGCCCAGAAATACTTTCGCCTCGATTTGCAATGTTTCACCAACAAAGAGGTCGCCAATTTCTGACGGTGAAGCGTTCACTTCCTCGATGCGAATCTTACCCCAATCCGCGCGGGTATTTTCTTTCCATTTCGCCAGTTCAATCGCCGCTCTATAGCTGTTGGCGCTTAGGGCTTGAATTGCTTTTGCGGCGGGCTCATAGAGCCGTTCGTTGTAATCTTTCACCATCCGATGCGTATTAAACACCGGAGTCACGCTGCGCATGGATTCCCGCATCAATTGCAGCCAGGCCAAGGGCAAACGGCCGTCCGGT
>DASTDH010000269.1:0-19636 GCA_035710445.1 Chthoniobacterales bacterium | reverse complement strand
TTCCGCTCTTTCCGTTCTGGAATTGGTTCACTCATTTGACCCTGCCCGTTTTCTCCCCAGAAAATAGCCGAAGATAAGTGCCAGGAAAAGCCAAAACCAGTGTCTGGCGCTCCACGGTTCCGGTGCTGGGTTAACCCGGGCCGGCGTCTCTTCGACTGCGTTCCCTTTAGGCGGTTCTTTCTCACTGACGAACTCGATGAAGGCGATGCCACTTTCTTTGTCGAGGAGTATTCCAATCGGCGGGTCATTGATAGAATGGCCGCCTTCATCCAGCCAGGTCGCCTCGGTTAGATAAATCGCTCGATCGATGGGGTCTTCGGAGTAAAGGCTCGGCCAGCCGTACACCCGGCGGCCATCTTGAAGGTGAGCGACTACGTAGTCGTCATTTTCGCTAAAAACATCGATCCAGATCGACGGCCTGGTGGTCTTGATAGTGATCCGGAAACGCTGCAGAAACCCAAATAACCGTTGGTTGTTCGCCTCATAAGACCAACCCAGGCCAACCAATACCGCACAAAAACCCATAAGTGCGAGGTTGCCGGCGGTGAAGAAGTTTTTGGAGTGGATAGCGAGGAAAGGGACAAGGGCAAACAACCGTTTAAGAAGCGCAAAAACGATCAAGTTGATTGTCGTGAAGATTACCGCCTCCACTACCCGAGTGAATGGTTCGACCGGACGGCGGACTACCAACAGTGACACGATCCCGGTCGAGACAAATCCTGGCAAGAGAAATACCAGGATGGGGATTAGATCCTTGAGCTTAGTGAGGTCTTCAAATGGCCCCATGCTTCAGTATTTAAATCAGGCCTGGATTCAACTTCCAAGAGCGCTCTCCACCTTCTTAAGCTCATCCTTCGCGTAAACCCAGCCCCGAACGCTTTCGGGGGCTGGGCTACTTTCATTCCGTATCTACGGGACAACCCGCGCGCCTCGCTTTCGCTGACCTATCCGATTTATCGGTCATCTTGTGACCGCCGTGTTTGTTTGCACACCGACTGTTTGTCGCAAACGATGGCTGGCTTGAACCATGTTCTCGAGAGCAGGAATGACCTCCTCCCAGCGGCGAGTCTTGAAGCCGCAGTCGGGATTTACCCAGAGTTGCTCCGGCGTCAACACTACTAAAGCCTTGCGCAAGAGTTGCTCCATTTCGTCGGTCGACGGTACCCGGGGAGAATGGATGTCCCATACTCCCGGACCAATATCAGCCGGATATCGGAATTGAACAAAGGCTGACAGGAGTTCCATCTGCGAGCGCGAAGTCTCGATTGAGATCACATCAGCATCCAACGCAGCAATCGATTCGATGATGTCGTTAAATTCCGAGTAGCACATATGTGTATGAATTTGTGTCTCGTCGCGTACCCCGGCTGAGGCGAGGCGAAACGCTTCCGCCGCCCAGTCCAGATAAGTGCGATGGTCAGCGCGCCGGAGCGGCAGTCCTTCTCGGAAAGCAGGTTCGTCGATCTGAATAACACCGATGCCGGCAGTCTCAAGATCGATTACTTCAGCTCGAAGAGCCAACGCGATCTGGCGGGCTGTTTCCTGGCGTGGCTGGTCATCGCGAACGAAGCTCCATTGGAGAATCGTAACCGGCCCGGTGAGCATTCCTTTCATCGGGCGCCGAGTAAGCGAAGCGGCATACTTTGACCACCGCACCGTCATCGGCCGCGGCCGGGAAACATCCCCGAAAAGGAGAGGGGGCTTCACGCAGCGGGTTCCGTAGCTCTGAACCCAGCCATTCTTCGTGAAGGCGAAGCCGTCAAGCTGTTCACCGAAATATTCCACCATATCGTTTCGTTCGAATTCGCCATGTGCCAGCACGTCCAAACCAGTGCGCTCTTGCAGATCGACCGCCTTGCTGATTTGCGATTCGATAAACTGATCGTATTGCTGCTCGGTCCATTCGCCACGTTTTTGCCGCGCCCGGGCGGCGCGAACTTCCATGGTTTGCGGGAAAGAACCGATGACGGTGGTTGGGAAAAGCGGCAGATTGAGCTTGCCTTGTTGGCCCTGCTTTCTCGCTGGAAAAGAAGATTGCCGGTGGGTGTCGCTCTCGGAAACGGCCCGCAAGCGGGCGCGTAGCGCGTCGTTTTGAGTGCGTAGGCTATTTCTCCGCGCCATTTGGGCTACTGCGTTGTCGCGCAGCGAATCCGGGACCGACTCTGGATCCTCCAGTGCTCGAGCCAGCGTCACTACTTCCAGCAACTTTTCATCCGCAAACGCCAGCCAGCGAAGAAGCTCGCTGTCGAGCTGGGTCTCTTTCCGGAGGGAGATCGGCGAATGCAGCAACGAGCAAGAAGGTGCCACCCAGAGCCGTTCCGCTCCCACCTTGGCCAATGCTTTGCGGAGTAGCCGGAGCGACTGAGAGAAGTCGTTGCGCCAAACGTTTCGGCCATCAACAACGCCGAGGCTGAGAATGGTTTCCGATGATAACGCTTCCAAAAGCGGATCCAACTCGTGTCCTGCCCGCACAGCATCAAGATGCAGCGCATCGACCGGCAGCCGAGTGAAGGTCCCAAGATTCTCACGCAACTCGCCAAAGTAGCTGGTAACCAAGATTCGCAATTGTGGTGCCTGAGCACGCAGGAACTGATAGGTAGAGAGCAATGCCGCACGCTCCGATTCAGTAAGATCAAGCGCAAAAATCGGTTCATCGAACTGTATCCATTTGGCTCCCTCCGCCGCAAGTAGCGTGAGCACTTCGCCATAGACCGGAAGTAGCTGTTCGAGCAGAGCTAGCCGGTTCCCCTCCCGATGATGCTTTCCCAATCGCAGAAATGTGACCGGACCGATCAACACCGGCTTCGATAAAATCCCCAGCGCGCGAGCTTCACGGAATTCATCAATCGGTTTACGGGTTGCCAAACGAAACGGCGAATCGGAATCGAATTCGGGAACAAGATAATGGTAGTTTGTATCAAACCACTTGGTCATTTCCAGGGCGGCCGCCGAGCTTTGCGCCCCGAGGTCCCCTCGGGCCATTTTGAAATAGGTGGTCAGATCGACTTTGGCGTTCGAGCCGAAACGCTGCGGAACGCAGCCGACTAATGCAGCGATGTCGGCCATCTGATCATAGAAACTGAAATCGTTGCTTGGGATTAGGTCAATCCCGATAGCCTGCTGCTTTTGCCAGTGATGACGTCGCAACTCTGCTGCGTTGGCCAACAGCTCCGCTTCGGTAATGGAGCCGTTCCAAAACGCTTCCGTGGCTCGTTTGAGTTCCCGGCTTTCGCCGATGCGCGGGTAACCGAGATTATGGGTCTTAATCGTTCCGATTGTCTGCATGGATTGTCTTTCTTATGGATGTGCGGTGCCCAGCCGCAGCGATTTTCTGCGAGGGCCAGCACGGCCGGTGGCGGCCATGCAGCGGCTCTCATTTCCTCGTAGGCGCGAGGAATGCCCACGCTTCTAAAGTAGCCGCAGTCTCCGGCTGCGAAATTCGCACTGGAAGGCGCGCGTCTGCCATTTTAAGCGCAGGTCTTGTATGAGCACGAACGAGCAGGTCTTCTGACTTTGGAGTTATCCTCTGGTCCCACCTTACCACCTCAGCTCAGAGGCAGTGGCTTTTTTGGGACCTTCGTCGTCCATTACAGCGGCGCTACCGTTCGGGATTTTGCACCCGATTCCCTATTCTCCTCTGACCGTGATCAGAGGCACTCACTCGTGATTTCAGGCCCGCCGCCGCAGCGCTTTGGCGCGGCCCTGGCAATCCTTTTACACGGATCTTAGACCTGGGTCGCGACGAAGGCTTTGCGGAGTCGGGCTTTCGCCCAAGCTTTCTCAAAGAACCGAAGATCGTCTTCAGTGATACGATAATACTGCTGGCAGCCAACCGCTCTGTCACGCGACTTTCCCAAAAAAGTTCTACTGACAATTTTCTTTACAAAGCTCGAATGTAATCGTTTACATTCAGCGCGCCCCCCTGTCCGGCGAACCTTCAACTCGATGCCGACTAATGATGGCCGGATCGACCGTTGTTGCTAGTCCTGATCTGATTTTCTACGGGCTTTTGCAAAACTACCTCATCGAAGCCATCAAACCGACCGGTCCGAAATGATCGATTCTTCCCAATGATTGCTAATGCAGGTCTCTCTCCCCTTCGTGGTCTCGCCAAGCTGCGGGACGTGCGCTCGCGTCGCTTTTCTAGCTTTGACCGTACCGGCGGCAACGACGATCGGTTTCATATTCCACCCGGCGAAACCGTCAGCATCGCCGAAACCAGCGGGGCGGGAATCGTGACCCATATCTGGTGTACCGTCGCCTGCGACAGCGAACACGCGCTGCGCAAGATTGTACTACGAGCATTCTGGGATGGGGAACAAAATCCCAGCGTGGAATGTCCGTTGGGGGACTTTTTTGGAACCGGCCACTCGCAGCCCAGCAACTTTGTCAGCCTGCCTCTGCAAATGAGTCCGGAGGAAGGACGCGCTTTTAACTGTTTTTTCCCGATGCCGTTTGCCCATGGGATGCGAATGACCATCACCAACCAATGCGAAGATCTGGCCCTGTTTTACTACTACGTCGATTTGGAGCTGCATGATCAGCTTGAGCAGGGATTAGGTCGATTCCATGCACAGTGGCGGCGTGCACAGCCACGGGCGCTGCCGGAACAAGGGTTGCTGAATGAAGTATACGAATTTGGCGGTTTGAACACGGACGGGAAGGACAACTACACTATTCTGGAAGCAAAAGGCCATGGTCATTACGTCGGTTGCCTCTTCTCCGTCTACAACCTTCGGCGATCGCCGCTCTGGGATTGGTATGGCGAGGGCGACGACATGATCTTTGTCGACGGCGAGCAAGGCTTTGTTGCTCCAGATACGCGACGTAAGTCCAATGTTCCGGGCGAGCCCACCGGAGCAATAGTCGCTCCACGGCCAGAATCTGGATCCGGGGCCAACGACGCTTGGCCGCCCACTCTACACGGTACCGGGACCGAAGACTATTTTAATTGCGCTTGGTGCCCCACCCAGACCCATAACGGTCCCTACCATGGGGTCATAGCGGGGGGTGGCCCGAACTGGACGGACCCGGTAACGCTCTACCGGTTCCACGTCGAAGATCCGATCGTCTTCAAAAAACAGATTCGCGTTACGATTGAACATGGCCATGCCAACCGACGCGGCGACGATCTTTCGTCCGTCGCTTTTTGGTATCAAGCTGAACCGCACGCGGTCTTCCCGCAATTGCTACCAGTTGCGCAACGTCTTCCAATATTTCGGAAGCCGTTTGAACGACGTCCAGGTCTGAGCTTCGAATGACAATGCCCGGGGTAGGGTGGGGTCGCTCCCCGCGACCGCCGGGTCGAAGGCAATAGGGGCGCTGTTAGCCTAAGAACGTCGAGACGGAGTTTAAACTAGACGTCGTCTAGCCGAACAACGTGATACAGCATCGATGATCGCGCGGTCGCGGGAGTGACAAGTCCTACCTCGGCGTTTGCCGGCACTATCGGCATAGACCTATTGTGCGGCTGCAGAACTTGTTTAGAGTTCACGAAGCAATCTGCAAAACGGAAACTCGAACGAATGGAGACGCCAAGACGAATCATAACCCGCACCGCCTGGCGCCTCGCGAAGAGTTATTGGACATCCGACGAGAAACGATCCGCCTGGCTGCTTCTCGCGGCGGTACTGGCCCTCAACCTGGGCAACGTCTACATCGGCGTTCGCATCAATCAATGGAACCAAGCCTTCTATAACGCGCTGCAAATCTTCGACGCGATGGGACTGTTCCGGCAGATCGGCGTTTTCGCCATTCTGGTGACGTTCGCGGTGTTGATTTCAGCTTCTGCTCTTTACCTTAACCAGTTGCTGCAGATTCGTTGGCGCCGATGGTTGACCAAGAGGTATCTCAGTGCCTGGTTGGCGCATGAGGCCTATTACCGTCTGCAACTGGGGAGGGCCGCCGACAATCCCGATCAACGCATCTCCGAAGATCTCAATCAATTCACCGGCTACATCTTGACCCTGTCGGTCGGCTTGATTTCTTCGCTCGTTTCCCTGCTCTCCTTTCTTGCCATTCTCTGGGGGCTTTCCGGCGTCGCCGATATTCCGCTCGGAGCTTTGGGCACGGTGCATATACCCGGCTATCTAGTTTGGGCGGCGTTGATCTACGCCGGCTTTGGCACTTGGCTTGCCGTTACGATCGGTCGTCCACTGGTCGAATTGAATTCGGCTCGGCAGCGTTATGAAGCCGATTTTCGATTTAGCCTGGTTCATTTGCGAGAACATGCCGAAAGCGTTGCCCTGTACGGCGGCGAACCGGTTGAGCTCAGCCTCTTCGATGAACGATTTCAAAGCGTGTTTACCAATTTTCGGCAGATCATGAAGCAACAAATTCGCCTGAGCGCCTTTACCATGAGCTATGCGCAAGTGGCAGTGATTTTTCCGATCGTGGTCGTTTCGCCGCGTTATTTTGCCAGACAGATCTTGTTGGGCGGTCTAATGCAGGCCGTCAATGCCTTTTCCTACGTGCAGAACTCCCTTTCCTTTATCATCAACTCCTACAACGATATCGCAACTTGGGAGGCTGTGACCCAGCGACTGGGTGATTTTGAGGAGCGGCTGCTTGCCGTCCATCAATCGGTGCGAGCACCACAGTCTATCGTTATTCGGCGTCGCGTGCGCGGCGGTGTTGCCGTCGACCATCTCGATCTCGATTTGCCCGATGGCACTCCGCTTTTGCACGGGGTGACTTTCTCGGTGGACTGTGGGGGTGCATTGTTGATTGTCGGTCCTTCGGGCTCCGGCAAGAGTACGCTCCTGCGGGCAATCGCGGGAATCTGGCCATTCGGCCGAGGAAGAATCAGGCTGGATAAGGGTCGGATCGCGTTCGTACCGCAACGGCCGTACCTGCCGCTCGGTACTCTGGCCGACGCGATGCTTTACCCGAGTGGCAGTAAGACCAGCGTTCCAGTGGACCTCCCCGCGGTCTTGGACGAGGTAGGGCTGGGAGACCTCGCGGACGAATTGGATAAGGTGGAGAATTGGTCCGAGCGTCTCTCGCTGGGCGAACAACAGGGCCTCGTCTTCGCCCGGATTCTGCTCACCAAACCGAACCTGCTTTTTCTGGACGAGGCCACATCGGCGCTCGATGAGACGGCTGAGTCTCGGCTACTAAATCTATTGCGCACAAAATCGTGGCGTCCAACCGTAGTAAGCATTGGGCATGGACCTACTCTGCGCAAATTCCACGATCAAGTTCTGGACCTCGCCACCTTTAAACCTCACGCACCGGCTGCTGCCGTTCATCGATGAAATCTTCTGATAAAAAGCTACTGGAAGAAGTGCAACACCGCGCCGTTCGTTTCTTTTGGGAAAAGGCCGATCCAACGACTGGGCTGGTCAACGACCGTGCTAATAATTTTGGTCCGGACGATGAGAGCGTGGCGTCGATCGCCTCAACCGGTTACGGCTTGGCCGCGCTCCCAATCGCCGTGGAACGTGGCTGGATCGAGCGGAGTCAAGCTGCTCTGCGTGCACGTATCACTCTTCACTTTTTGCTTACGATGCCGGACCAGCACGGTTGGCTGGTTCACTTTGTGGATCGAACAACCGGGGAACGGGTTTGGAGGAGCGAATACTCGAGTATTGATACGGCTCTCCTGATGATGGGAGCTCTAGTTTGCGGACAGTTTTTCGGAACCGAGAACGCCACGGCCGATATCGCTACTTTAAGCGACACGCTATACCGCCGGCTCGATTGGCACTGGATGCTGACCAACGACGACGCCCAACCAAAGAAGAAGGTGTTATCCCATGGCTGGCATCCGGAAACCGGCTTCATACCCAACAATTACGCGGACTACAGCGAGGCGATCTTACTTTACCTCTTAGGGTTGGGTGCGCCAGAGCGGCCCTTACCGCACTCCGTCTGGGACGCGTTTGAACGGCCCTTGCAAACCTATGCCGGGATCGAATGGCTGAAGGCGGGTCCGATTTTCATTCATCAAATGCCGTATGGATATTTTGATCTTCGCGATCAACGAGATCGACTGGGATTCGATTATTGGGTCTCCTCAACCAACGCGATAAAAATTCATCGGCAATACTGCGTCGATCGTGCCGGCGAGCGCCAAACCTATGCTCATGGTTTCTGGGGTTTAAATGCCAGCGATGGACCGGACGGCTACGTCGCCTATGGTGTCGCCGGAGATCCCGACGACGGAACGGTTTCGCCAACCGGTGCGATTTGCTCGATTACCTTCATGCCGGAACTTGCCATTTCCACCGCGCGGTCTCTCTACGAAAGGAACGCCAGCGCGCTCTGGGGTAACTATGGATTTGTCAATGCTTTCAACATTGATCGGAATTGGTCTTCATCGGTTGTCATCGGCATCGACCTCGGTATGGCCCTTCTCGCCATCGAGAACCATCGAAGCGGATTCATCTGGAACCTGGTAAAGAGCTTGCCGTCGACACCTCCGGCCCTCGCAGCTGCCGGATTCGATATCACGGCTGAGGCTGATCCTCGAGCAGTTTACCGCCGGGAAGACGATTTGGAGAGGCGCAGAACCTAGCGGAGGCCCTCCTGATTCAATTGCGACTCTTTCAGGTCCAGAACCGATTGGACTTTTCGTAAGGTGTCGTCGCTGATTTCTCCAGCATCGCGCAGTTTCAGCAATGTGGTTCGTTGAATTTTGATGATCTTTCGTTCAAGCGAAACCAGTCGCATCAGATATTTGATCGCATCGTTAGCGGCAGCGACAGATTCTCCAGCCGGCACATGGGCAATTTTGCTGTAGACTTCGCTTAGATGAGCTATCGCCTGTTGATGCGGTTCGTCAGGCTCCTCGATTGAGGTCAGATAACGGAGCGCTTCCTCGGCGATTGCGTTTCGCGCCTTGCTTTCCTCCACGGCAGCTTCCCGCTCATTTCCGAATCGCAGCCACTTGAGGAGCCGGGGCAAGGTGAGCCCCTGCAGGACCAAGGTTGCCAGAATAACCGCGAAAGTGAAAATCAATATCTCGTTTCGCTGCGGGAACGGTGAACCGTCGGCGAGTTTCGGCGGAATGGACAAGGCGGCCGCCAAGGAGATCCCTCCTCTAATCCCAGCCCAAGATAGAAGGGCGGCGTTCTGTCTGGGCGAAAACGTTTCGAGTGATTGACTTTCACGGCGAAAAAGATGCGGCAGATAAGTAGAGGTGAACACCCACGCAGCCCGGACAAGGATGACAGCCGCACTCACCAGGGCGCAACCTCGGATGATCGACCAGGAGTACTCCGCGAAGAGCGGTTTGATGATGGTTCGCAGCTGCAGTCCGATGAGAATGAAAAGCAAACCGTTCAATACAAAGGTGAGCATTTCCCAAGTGCCGCTCGCTTGGAGCCGGGTTTGAGCCGTGCCGATGCGCGGGTCGTACCAACTGAGATAGAGACCGGTGGTAACCACCGCTAGAACCCCGGAGACATGGAGTGCGGCGGCCGGCAGGTAAGCGGCGAATGCCGCCAGCAAAGAAACCGTATTTGCCAGAAGAGGTTCAGTAGTATGCCGGCGCAGCCGGACAACCAACCATCCGACGATCAACCCAATCCCCACGCCGCCAACCAACGCCAGAAGGAATTGTTCCGCGATCGATCCCCACACATAGGTTTTCCTTAGTGTTGTATGAATCGCTGTTTCGAACAGGACCAACGCAGAAGCGTCGTTGATCAAGCTTTCGCCACGGAGGATTGCGAGCAGCCGGTGCGGGATTTGAAACCGCTCCAGGATCGCACTTACGGCGACCGTGTCCGTTGGGCCAAGCACGGCCCCAAGCACGAAAGCCGGTCCCCAGGCGACGTTCAGCCAGAAATGCGCAACCAACATGATCGCGAAAGTGGTTGTAAATACCAACCCAACCGAAAGGAGAGCGATCGGCTGCCAGTTCTCGCGAAAATCGCGCCAACTCGAATTGACCGCCTCCGAAAAGAGCAGCGGTGGGAGAAAAACCAGAAAGACCAGATCTGGATCCAATGTCACTGTCGGCAGCCGTGGTGGGAGTGCTAAAACGAGGCCGCCGAGGACGAGGACGATGGGATACGAGATCTTGAGACGGAAGGCGAGTGCAACCAGCGCGACGAGAATGATCAGCAGAGCGACGACTAGTCCGACGGGATGCACTTAGGTTGCCAGAATGGCAAACGCTGCCGCAAGAATCGAGCTTCTGAATTTGTTTTTTACGCAATGAAGAATAGCGCTGGCCGCAAACCGCAAGCCGCGGTGCGACCATGCTCTTCAAAATTTGTGCTATATTTTGGATTGGAAAAAAATCATGGGGCCTGCTAAACTCGCGCTCGAAAATTCCGATGTGTATAGCGGAGGTTCGATACGGTGTTACCTTTGTACGTCGTTCCGGCCATAAGCAGTAGGTTAAGTATGACAAGGAGTATCTGTTAATGGCCACAGGCAAGCGAGGCCTCGTGCGTGACGCGTGGTCGATCGCAAAAACGTACTGGACATCCGAAGAAAAATGGTCGGCTTGGGGGCTCCTTCTCGCGGTCGTCGCATTTAATCTCGGTACCGTCTGTACCAGCGTTGGTATCAATGCTTGGAACCGAGGTTTCTATAACGCACTCCAGGCATTTGATCGCGGTGAAATTTTTCGTCAGCTTGGTATCTTCTTCCTCTTAGGCGGTCTCGGTATTACTCTATCTGTGTACGCCGTCTATCTGCAACAGATGCTGCAAATCCGTTGGCGCCGTTGGCTCACGCGAAAATATCTCGACGCTTGGCTCGGCAACCGCGCTTATTATCAGTTGCAGCTGAAGAATGGAGTCGACAATCCAGATCAACGTATCGCGGAAGACGTTAACCAGTTTACAAATTACGTTTTGACCTTGTCGTTGGGGCTGCTCACCTCACTGGTCACACTGGGTTCCTTTCTCGTTATTCTTTGGGGTCTCTCTGGGTCGGCCGATGTCCCGCTCGGCGATTGGGGCGTGGTCCACATTCCGGGCTATCTCGTCTGGGCAGCGTTACTCTATGCTGGTATCGGTACTTGGCTCACGACCAAAATTGGGCGGCCACTGGTACAATTGAATTTCGCCGGGCAGCGATTCGAGGGCGACTTCCGCTTCAGTTTGGCGCGGCTACGCGAAAACGCCGAGAGTGTCGCATCCTATGGCGGCGAACCGGTCGAGCTCGGCGTGTTCCAAGAGCGATTCCGAAATATCTTTGCGAATTTCCGAATGATCATGGGTCGGCAAATGCGGCTCAATTGGTTCATCCAAGGCTACGCTCAAGTAGCCGTCATTTTTCCGTTGCTGGTGATTTTACCCCGCTATTTTGTGAAGCAGATTGGATGGGGCGGCCTGATGCAGGTGAGCAGTGCTTTCTCCTACGTTTACAACTCGCTCTCGTTCATCATCACACGCTATCCGGACATCGCTGCGTGGCAGGCGGCAACCGATCGTCTTAGCAGATTCCGGGAGCGACTGTTTGAACTTCAGGAGTCGGCCTCTGCGCCGCAGCAGATCGCGATTCGGCGGAGCGGCCCGGTGGTGGCGGTCGATGATCTGGATCTCGATCTTCCGGATGGCACACCTTTGTTGCGTGGCGTCAGCTTCGTTCCGGTCCGCGGCGAAGCATTGCTAGTCACTGGTCCAACCGGTACGGGTAAGAGCACTTTGCTTAGAGCAATGGCCGGGATTTGGCCGTTTGGCCGTGGTGATATCAGGATCGGCGAAGGACGGTCGCTCTTCGTGCCGCAGCGTCCCTATCTACCACTCGGTACTCTGACGAGCGCACTTTTGTATCCGCAGATCGATGGAAACAGGTTTCCGGAGGAGCGGCTCAAGCGCGCTCTTAAAGAAGTCGGTCTCGATGGGCTGGTTGGGGAGTTAAATACTGTGGAAAGCTGGGGTCAAAGACTGTCGCTCGGGGAACAGCAGCGACTGGGCTTCGCCCGGATTCTTCTCGCCGCGCCGATGCTTCTCTTTCTTGATGAAGCGACCTCGGGGCTCGATGAGCCTTGGGAGGCGCGACTTTACAGTCTGCTGCGGTCCGGTACCTGGCGACCCACGGTGATTAGCGTCGGTCACCGAAGCACCTTGCTCAAGTTCCATGACGACGTTCTCGACCTTACCGCCTTCATCCCGCTAAGAGAAAAGGTGGTTCTGCCTTTGCCCTCTCAGTTGACCGAGCCGGCAGCGATTACCGGCTCCTTGTAACGGACGAGCGGCCCTACCGTTGTCGGCCTCACGCGAATGCTGGGCTGCCAGCTTTTTCTATGTTAGCGCCTTTAGGGTAAACTCCCGGGCTGAGTCCTGTTGTCCCTTTCGGACAAAGCCATCATGATGGTTGCACGGGTGCCCGGCCAGACCGGTCACGGCTTTCGCCGTCTCTCATGTACTCCCGTCGCTCTCGGCGCTCCTTCAAAACCAATCTTGTTCTATACTAAGCCCGCCTTTCGTGCGAAAATCGCCCTCGTTCTAATTCACCCCCCAGAACGTCCGTTCATCTATGCTTAGCCAAGTCCGGTTTGGTTGTCGTAGACCTTTCTTGGCCCGAGCGGCGGATGTCCGTTTTTTGAAAAAGAAAAAAGATGATCCCCCAATCGTTCGAGTACTGCCGGCCTGGGACGCTCCCCGAGGCCGTCGCCCTGTTAGAGCAACATGGTGATGCCGCGAAGATTCTCAGCGGTGGACAGAGTCTGATTCCCATGATGAAGATTCGGTTAGCCAGGCCGGAATATCTCATCGACATCAACCAGATCGACGGCCTCCAGTACATCCGGGAAGAAGACGGATATCTGAAGATCGGGGCGCTTACTCGAGAGGCGGATCTGGAGTCTTCCGAGCTGATCCGCACCAAATACCCTATTGTCCTGGATACCGCTTCCATGATCGCTGATCCGCAAGTGCGGAATCTGGCCACGATTGGCGGTAACCTGGCGCACGGAGACCCGGCCAACGATCACCCCGCGACCATGTTGGCCCTTGGCGCCGAAATCATTGCGGTCGGTCCACGAGGCGAGCGCAAGATATCGATCAAAGACTTCTTTCTGTCCGTTTTTACCACCGCCCTCGAACATGGCGACATTCTCACTGAAATCCGTATTCCCATGCCGCGTGGACGCAGTGGCGGGGCTTACTTCAAGTTGGAACGGAAAGTGGGCGATTTTGCTACGGTCGGTGTGGCCGCACATATCACGGTTGATCGTGATGGTATTTGTCAGGAAGCAGGAATCGGCCTGACCAATGTGGGGGCGACACCGCTCAAAGCGGGTCTGGCCGAAGACTTTCTACGCGGCAAGACGCTCGATGAAGCCAATATCAAACAAGCAGGCCTGCTTGCCGCCCAGGTCGCCCAGCCCAGTTCGGATCTACGTGGGCCCGCCGATTACAAGATATCGATGGTGAAAGAGCTAACCAAACGCGCATTGACCCGCGCGCGCGAGCGGTCCGCTGCGTAGCAATTTTCGTAGTTCAGTTTGAAAGGAAACCACCATGGCTACAAAGAAACTTGTTCGCGTCAAAGTGAATGGACAAGATCGTCAGGCGGAGATCGAACCACGACTCTTGTTGGTTCACTTCTTACGCGACGTTTTGGGATTGACCGGAACTCATATCGGTTGTGACACCACAAACTGTGGGGCGTGTACGGTCCTGCTGGATGGCAGACCAGTCAAATCGTGTACGGTGTTCGCGATTCAAACCGAAGGTCGAACAATTCGAACTATTGAAGGCGTGGCCAACAACGGGAAGCTGCACCCGCTACAGGAGGGATTCAAAGAAGAGCACGGACTGCAGTGCGGGTTTTGCACGCCGGGAATGATCTTGTCCGCTTACGCGCTGCTCGAAAAAAATCCGCACCCCAGCGAGGAAGAAATACGCTGGGGAATTTCTGGAAACCTTTGCCGCTGTACCGGCTATCAAAACATCGTCAAGGCGGTTCAGTACGCTGCCGACAAAATGAGTGGAGAAAAACATGCTGCCTAAAACATCACCCGAGATTGGTGGCATGGGCCACTCAGTAAAGCGAAAGGAGGATCTGCGCTTCGTCCAAGGGAAGGGCACCTATGTCGAGGACGTCAATCTTCCCGGAATGGTCTACGGACACATGGTCCGAAGTCCTTATGCGCATGCTCGGATCAAAGCCATTCACAGCGAAGAGGCGCGCAAACTTCCAGGAGTGCTCGCGATTATCACTGGTCAGGATCTCGAAAAGGCGGGCTTGTCCTGGATGCCGACGCTCTTCCATGACAAGCAAATGGTTCTGGCCACCGGTAAGGTACTGTTCCAGTCACAGGAAGTGGCTTTCGTAGTGGCCGAAGACCGGTATGTCGCTGCTGACGCGGCCGAATTAGTGGACGTAGACTACGACGATCTGCCCGTTCTGGTCGATCCCCATCGAGCACTCGACGCTGACGCTCCGATCCTCCGCGAGGACCGGGCAGAGAAGACGAACCACATTTTCCA
The DNA here is from genome assembly GCA_035710445.1 of Chthoniobacterales bacterium. Lineage (GTDB taxonomy): Bacteria > Verrucomicrobiota > Verrucomicrobiia > Chthoniobacterales > JAFAMB01 > DASTDH01. The sequence goes on along the minus strand of DASTDH010000269.1, from coordinate 5,237 downwards.
CTGGGAGGTGGGTGATCGCAAAGCAACCGATAGCGTGTTGCAAAGTGCTCCAGTCAAAGTGAAACTGGACGCTTTCTTCCAGCGCTGTCATCCTGCGCCGTTGGAGACGTGCGGATGCGTAGCTGATTACAACTCGGCCACTGGCAAGCTGACCGTCTGGGAAACCTCGCAAGCGCCCCACGCCCATCGTACGCTCTTTGCGTTAGTTGCAGGCCTGCCGGAAAACAATATTCGGATCATCTCGCCGGATATCGGTGGGGGATTTGGTAATAAGGTGCCGATCTATCCCGGGTACGTCTGCGCAGTGGTCGCGTCGCTGCAACTGGGACGCCCGGTGAAATGGATCGAAACCAGATCAGAGAACCTGCAGTCGACTGGATTTGCTCGGGACTACCATATGACAGCGGAGCTTGCCGCTGATCAGCAGGGAGGGCTTAAAGCACTGCGAGTGAAAACTCTCGCCGACCATGGCGCCTTCAATGCCGCTGCTCAACCCTCGAAGTTTCCCGCCGGCCTTTTCAGCATCTGTTCCGGTTCGTACGATTTCGCGACGGCGTTCTGCGAAGTGGACGGCGTTTACACCAATAAGGCTCCGGGCGGCATTGCTTACCGATGTTCTTTTCGAGTCACCGAAGCTGCCTATTTGATCGAGCGCGCCATGGACGTTCTCGCCCAGGAACTAAAAATGGACCCGGTCGAACTGCGGCTCAAAAATTTCGTTCCTCGTGACAAGTTTCCTTACCAAAGTCCGTTAGGTTGGAGCTACGACAGCGGTGACTATCACGCTGCTATGAACCTGGCGTTGGAAAAGATCGGCTACCGCGATCTGCGCAAAGAGCAAGAGGAGAAACGCAAACTGGGTGAGCTGATGGGAATCGGTATTTCGAGCTTTACCGAGATCGTCGGAGCCGGACCCGCGCACACCTTCGACATAGTCGGCATCAAGATGTTCGACAGCTGCGAAATCCGAGTTCATCCTACCGGCAAAGCGATTGCCCGGATGGGGACAAAAGCTCAAGGGCAGGGGCATGAAACGACTTTCGCTCAGATTATTGCGCAAGAGCTGGGGATTCCTGTTGCTGATATTACAGTGGAAGAAGGGGATACCGACACTGCTCCCTATGGTCTCGGAACTTATGCCAGTCGCAGTACTCCCGTAGCCGGGGCCGCAACTTCGATGGCTTCCCGCAAAATTCGCGAGAAGGCGAAGAAGATCGCTGCGCACCTGCTGGAAGTTGGCGAGGAAGACCTGGAATGGGAGCCGGGAAAATTTCACGTCAAAGGTGCGCCGAGTAAGGCCAAGACGATCCAGGAAATAGCGTTTGCCGCCTATACTGATCTTCCTCCGGATCTGGAGGCAGGATTAGAAGCTGTCCATTACTATGATCCACCAAACCTGACATTTCCTTTTGGTACCTACATTTGCGTGGTTGACATCGACAAGGGAACCGGGGAAGTGAAAGTTCGGCGCTTTGTGGCGGTCGATGACTGCGGAAACGTCATTAACCCGATGATTGTGGAGGGTCAGATCCATGGTGGTCTTACCGAAGGCTTGGCGATCGCGTTTATGCAGGAAATTGCCTATGACGAGAGCGGCAACGTACAGGGGGGCACGTTTATGGATTATCTGATCCCGACCGCCGTCGAAACTCCCAACTGGGAGACGGATAAGACCTGTACACCGTCGCCGCATCATCCGCTCGGAGCCAAGGGCGTGGGAGAATCTCCGAACGTCGGTTCACCGGCAGCCTTTGTGAACGCCGTCGTCGATGCCCTTTCCCATTTAGGAGTCAAACACATCGATATGCCGATCACGCCCTGGAAAGTCTGGCAAATTCTGAAAGCCAACGGCGTTGCCGAGTAACTCTCATGGAAATCAAAGCCGTTCCTCTTCTACTGTCCGTGGCCAAGGAGAGTGCTGGTCACTGCTTCCGGCGAATCCTTGAAGGCCCGAATCTGCGACAGTCCGGCCAAAGCAAAATGAATCTGGTGTTGGTCTAGAAAAATGTTTGACCAGTTCCTAAGTCGAGCCGGCGTACTTCGCTCGGCCGAACGTCCATTCGCGATGGCGATCGTCATCAGGTCTCAACCACCGGTGTCGGGCAAGCCGGGAGACAAGGCGATCATCGAAGCAGATGGTAAAATTTGCGGATGGATCGGTGGCGGCTGTGTTCAGCAAATAGTTGTCCGAGAGGCACTGAAAGCGATTGAGGACGGAACTCCACGGTTGGTTCGGATTGCGCCTCCGTCCTCGCCAAAAACTGACGAAGGCACAATCAACTACCCGATGAGCTGCCATGGTGGAGGAGCGTTGGAGATTTACATCGAGCCGGTTTTATCCAAACCGCAGATATTGATTCTTGGCCGGTCGGCGGTCGCGCAGACCTTATGCCAATTGGCCAAGGCAGTCGGATATCGGGTTACGATAGTAGGCGGCGGCAGCAGCCGAGAGAATTTCCCCGACGCAGACGTCGTCGTGGAAGAATTGGATTTGCAGCGTCTGGCTGTCACCCCTGAGACTTACGTGGTAGTGGCAACTCAGGGTGACCAAGACGAGGAAGCCCTGGAGCAAGCTTCGCGTACGAACGCGCCCTATATTGCTTTTGTGGCCAGCAAAGTTAAGGCTCGAAAGGTCTTCGATTTTCTGGCCGGGAAAGGCGTTCCCTCAGATCGGTTGTCTCGAATCAGATCTCCTGCCGGGCTCTATCTCGGCGTTCTACGGCCGCAGGAAATTGCAGTCAGTATCCTTGCGGAAATCGTGCAGATCAGAAAGAGCCGGAATACGCCGGTCCAGGAGAAGGAAAACGCCGGCATCCGGCGCGAAGTGTCCGAGGCAAAGGATCCGGTGTGCGGGATGCCGGTGGACCAGAATGAGGCGATCTACGTTACCGATCATCAGGGCAAGACCTATTACTTTTGCTGTGCCGGCTGCAAGCAGGCATTCGACGCGCAACCTGCGATCTACTTGAATTCGGCAGCCTCGAACTTGTGAGGTGCGTGGAATCAATGCATGCTGTCTCCGGAAACGGTGGTCAGGGAGGACTTCTGAGCCGTACATGGACAATGCCTATGACTTATTCTGTTGAATCAAGGGTCCAATGATGCTTTCCGCGATCGTGCTGGCGGCCGGAATGTCTAGCCGAATGGGGCAGAACAAGCTGCTCATGGTCTTTAAAGGCAAACCTCTCATCGCGCGCGCGGTGGATACACTGTTGGCATCTGAAATCGATGAAGTCATCGTGGTCCTGGGAAAGGAGGCGGACATGGTACGAGAGAAACTCCACGGCAGAAAGGTTCGGCTGATTGAGAACCCCGATTTCCGGGAAGGTCTCAGCAGTTCCGTGCGGGTGGGAGTAACCGCGGTGTCTCGCCAGGCAGACGGCATCATGGTCTACCTGGCCGATCAACCGCTCCTCGAACCCGCCGACGTGAACCGTATTTTGGGGGCGTTCGCTCACGCGAAAGAGGCTGGCAAAAGCATCGTCGTTCCCTTTTTCGACAAACAGCGAGGTAATCCGGTTCTCCTCGACTCATCGTACCGGGACGCAATCCTCGGAGTAGTTGGAGACGTCGGGTGCAAAGGTGTTATCAAGCGCTACCCTGACCAAGTTTTCGTCGTCCAGATGGAAAGCGATCATGTGATTCGCGATATGGACACGATCGAAGAATACGAGGCGGTCCTCGGCTCGACATTGGACCGCTAGTACTTTAGGTGCAGACGACCAGATTTGAAACCAATGAAAGCCGCAGTTTTGCACGAAATGGGGCGGCCCCGCCCCTACGCGAATTCCAAACCATTGACGATCGAAGAGGTCACACTCGATCCACCCGGCCCGGGCGAATTATTGATTAAGATTAAAGCAACCGGTCTCTGTCATTCCGATCTATCGGTCGTCAATGGAGATCGACCTCGACCTACGCCGATGGTCTTAGGTCACGAATCCGCCGGCGAGGTCCTGGAATGTGGTCCTGGTATTAATGATCTGAAACCGGGTGATCACATAGTCTTGGCCTTTATTCCTTCTTGCGGCAGTTGTATTCCTTGCCAGGAAGGTCGTCCGGCCCTGTGCGAGCCAGGTCATCGCTCCAATGTTGCGGGAACGCTGCTCTCCGGGGCAAGACGTCTGCATCTCGGCAAAACTCCTTTGCATCATCATATCGGAGTGTCTGGTTATGCGGAATATGCAGTCGTGTCTCGACGATCGGCGATTAAGGTGGACGCATCGTTGCCCGCTCATGAAGCCGCCCTTTTCGGATGCGCAGTTCTCACTGGCGTTGGAGCCGTTGTAAATACAGCAAGGGTTCCGGGAGGTAGTTCAGTGGCGATAGTTGGTCTGGGTGGGGTCGGACTAAGCGCGCTATTGGGTGCGAATCTCGTCGGAGCAGCCGAAATCGTCGCGGTTGATGCGAAGGCCGAGAAGTTGGAGGTAGCAAAGCGTCTGGGAGCGACTAAAACTGTGCAAGCAGGGCCAGCCGCGGTTCAGGAGATACGTGACTTAACCCAAGGAGGAGTAGACTTTGCGTTCGAATGCGCAAGTTCGGTGGCCGCGTTGCAATTGGCTTACGAAATAACCAAGCGCGGCGCCACAACGGTTACCGCCAGTCTTCCTCATCCGGATCATCGATTATCTATCCCCGCGGTACAATTGACTGCCGAGGAGCGAACGCTGAAAGGCTCTTACTTTGGTTCCTGTATTCCAGCCCGAGACATTCCTCGCTTCATCAGTTTGTATCAGCGAGGCAAGCTCCCGATCAATCAACTGCTGAGCGAGATTGTTCAGCTTGACGAACTAAACGAGGCATTTGATCGTTTGGCCGATGCCAAAACCATTCGGCAGGTTATGACGTTCTAGCCTGCGTCGGTGTTATCGGTCATATACTGTGGCATGTCATCATCAAGGTTTTCCAGAGCCGCAGTGTAAGCTGGATTTCTTCCAGTTGGCCGTTGTCGCTCCCCCCAGTTCGTCGTACTGGACCCAAAGATCGCTCTCCAAGTGAGGTTAAAAAAGTTGAATCATCGGTTTCGGTTTACGTATTGATTTGCTGCGCGTCAGATTCGATCGTTGTACCCTTGAAAGGCATCGGCCGGCTCCCGATAGATTGCTGGGGAGCAGATGTAAGCTGCGGTAGCCTCAACTGGCGCGGGGACAATGAATCCTCATACGAGCTCGCCTTTAACTACCGGAAAACGCGGAAGTTTATTCCTCGCTGCAAAAACCGCGAATGGAGCCTAACGG
>DASTDH010000268.1:0-2862 GCA_035710445.1 Chthoniobacterales bacterium | reverse complement strand
GGCAGAACTCGAGCACGATCCATTTACATTCTTCGGCCATGGTGACGACGCAGTCTTGGGCAAGCTATGAGGATATGACCATGACAAAAATCGTAAAGAAGAGGATGCCCAGGCACGGCGCCAAAAATACTTTCGGCTGCCTTTCCCTTCAGTGAACCCACACACCACGAATTCTTGCTGTGGGCGCGATTTGATTTTCAACCGATCAGAGGAACGCTTCCCGGGCCGGTAAATGCTTGTCTTACCCTTGGCAATTATGTCCAGTCCCTTTTCTTTCGCGAGCGCGAAAAGATCCTTTCCGCGGGCTGACGTATCCACCGATTTGGATCCCCGAAAGCGGCGTAATGATCTGTTCCAGTCTGTCACGGCGTTGGAGGACGGTCTTGCCGGTGAGGTTACGGCCGTTACTCCAGAGCAGGTCGAACAAATAATATACGACCGGAGCCGTCGGGCGCTTCTGCCATTGCTGGAGCAACTGAAACCGGGTGATGCCTTCAGAGTCCAGCGCAACAATTTCGCCGTCCAAAATGGGTGAACGCAGTTTCCAATGGACAAACCGCCTCCAGAACCATCGGGAATTTAGGCTCCAGCGGCAATCGGTTCCGGGATCTGTCTCAAAGATCAATCAACCTATAGGTCTGGATGTACTTCTTTGCCGCGTTGCTCCAATCTCCGTGCAAATCCCGAACACCTTGACTCGAGAGTTATTTGCCCAGCCCCTCCGACGAGATGGCGCTGAAGCGGCCCATTCTCGGGGCTGCGCTTCGGGGAACACCCTCGCGCCTCGTAAGAGGGGAATAACTCTTCCTCGCGTCGCGGACATACGACAATCATTAAGGATCGAACAGCGAAGAACGTTGTTCTGAGGCTCGCACGATTGTCGAGCAGGCAGGACGAGTTCTGGTGTGAGTATTGCGAGGAAATATCATCTATCTAGCCACTGCTCTCGCTCTTGTTCCATTTGGCGTTCGTATTCCTCAAATCGGTCAATTTCATCCTGTGGTGGATCGCTCGAAAAGAGGTGGCCTGCATCAAGGATCTCGGATGTCCCAGTGCACGCCCTTAGCATTGGGGATTCCTTTGCGAGTTTTGGATTAGTCGAATTGAAAACTAAAACTGATTCCAGGACGACCAGGGTAGGCGTAATACCGGTATGGGTAGCGGTAATACCCATAATAAGGGTATCTCCAGTGATGGTATGGGTAATACTGCCGATAGTATCCATGCGTGTAATGACCGCGGTGGTGTCTCCAATGATGACTCTTGTTTCCCTCCCGTGATCCGGCTTCAAGCCGGCTCGGAAGCAGCCCAAGAAAGACGCCGACGGCGCTCAGGCAAATCAGAAGCTTTTTCATAATCTATGGTTCTGGGTCCGGTCAGCGGCAAGGGGCTCTCGAACAAGCGTTATACTCGGAAAGCGAATCTTCCTCCAATATGAAGAATGGAAGAAAAGATTAGGAAAAGGCTAATATCGGCGAACGATTATCGATCTATTGGCGCGAGATTGGCCCTCGGGTCAACCAAGTACCAGTCGCACGGGAAGCTGCTGCAACACCAGGGGCTTAGATCGACCGGCAATTTCGTATGTAAGCGCTGCCCCCGCGTATTGGCCGGTTCTACTGGAGTGCAGGAGCCACGCTTGAGTCGCACGGGCTATTAGACAGGGGCTAAGTATAGGTTCCAATCTTCATATTGGTGGAATAGCAAAAGCAGAGCTACGATGACCGATCGGAAGATTGGTATGAGTCTGCTAGCCATTCTGCTTTTTACCGGAACTATGGCGTTATCTTTGTGGGCAACGATGCGAGTCCGGCAAGTCTACAGCAAGTTCAGCATGTGGCCCGCAAGCTCGACATCAAGCGGCGCTGAGTCTGCGCTGAGAATCCTTCGTGAGGAAGGGATTTACGATGTAGAGTTGGTGGAACACGATCAGGCACTCGGCGATCACTATGACCCGATTCACAAACGGCTCGTGCCGCGAAATTTTTAATGGGACTTCGGCAACAGCCCTTGGGGTTTGCGGCACACGAGTGTGGCCATGCCATACAACACAAGCAAGCCTACGCGCGATCACGATGGCGCATGGCCGCAGTGGGTCTGACGATGTTTGCCAGCCAGATCGTGCTTTGGCTGCCGCTGTTAGGGATGCTCACAGGTTTTCTCACCACTGGCTTGGCGCTGACCCTGGTAGCTGGCGCGTGGGGGATCCTGATGCTGTTTAATCTGATTACTCTTTCCGGTCGAGTTCGACGCCTCCGTAAGGGCGCGACTGGCGCCAAGGGGCCGGGCTTATCCGGACGGCAGAAGAAGACACCGCCGTCGTGCGAGTACCACGCGCGGCAGCCTGGACCTATGTTGCCGCATTCATCGCCTCTCTCGCTTACTTCTCTTGCACTTATTGCCTCTCTTGGGTGGCCGCAGCCAATCACCGATGCGCCAGGGGAAAATATAACGGCAAGAAGCACCTACATATGAAACCCAAATCAGAATCAACTGAACCCCTTATTAATTCAAGTAAACCGAGCATGGCTCAGTTTGGGCAAATGTCACCCAGCACCTGGAGAATATCTGGAGAGACGATAACTATTGACGCATATATCGAAGACCAAGCGAGAGGCGTGAACTCAACCGACCTTCGCATACTTGGGAGTTTTACTGGTCGCATGCTGGACAAACTGAACGAGGTGGATGCCGATGAGTATCCTGGACTGCGTGAAGCGGTCGACGTAATAGTCCGTGCGTTGAAATCGTCAGCGGCCCAACAGTCGAAAGATCCGTTACCGACCTGGTTGGCCGAGGCTTGCTTTGGGGCAAGTTATCTGCTGAAACGATACGATTTAATACCCGATCACCTGCCCAAAA
>DASTDH010000267.1:0-5262 GCA_035710445.1 Chthoniobacterales bacterium | reverse complement strand
GGTATGATTTTGTTAAATCAGTCAGCGGATGCGGTTATCCATGCCCCCTGGCCGTCAATGCCGGATTCGAGCCAAGCGGGGAAATACCTCTAGCGCAATCCAACTTCATCGCGGGTAGGGCGGGCGCTCCCGATTACGCGCAAGGCTACGTCGCGCCCTACCTTCCAGAAGGCGGAAGCCTTTAGACATGGCCGCGATGTAGCCTGGCGCGTAGTCGGGAGCGACCAGGCCCTACCATGTCTAGGTCTTCCACCCGAAGCGCCAACACCTGAGTTTGTGTGTTCCTGTGCCCTGCAACCAGTGACGCTGTTTAATTTGTTAGTCAGTTGATCTGGTAATCGGACTACTCATGCCAAAATCGCGGGACGTAGTTTGTTAGTTTCGTTTCTACCAGCGGACTATCGCACAAGTCCCAGCGATGTATCGTCGGGACAGCTCGTTACCTCTGACGCTCGATATTCTCCGGCCGGCTAAATGTCACATCAAGGTCCGTTACCAGACCGTTGGTCAGAGAGTAGATCCAGCCGTGGACGCAAAGGTCCTGGCCCCGCGCCCAAGCTTCCTGGACAAATACGTCAGACGCGACATTCCTGACCTGCCGGACTACGTTCAGTTCGCATAAGCGATGGAGGCGGCTGTCCCAATCCTGATAAGCGTCAAGCTCGCGGCGGTGCTCGCGACAGAGTTCACGGATCGGATGCAGCCAATGATCCACTAGACCGCGTCGTTTGCCATCGATCGCTGCGCTCACTCCGCCACACCCGTAGTGTCCCACCACCATAATGTGCTTAACCCTTAGCACGTCGACTGCGAACTGGAGCACCGAGAGATAGTTGGCGTCCTGTGGTGGAGCCAGGTTGGCGACGTTTCGGTGAACGAAAAGCTCGCCCGGGTCGAGGCCCACGATTTCGTTAGCAGGTACCCGGCTATCGGAACAGCCGATCCACAGGTATTCTGGCGACTGCTGGCGTTCAAGACGTTTGAAGAAGCCGGGATCGGTGGTGACCATCCGCTCGGCCCAGGCGCGGTTGTTTGCTTTCAAGTGATCCAGCATGGAAGCGCCTAGTAGCGCAAATTCTGGTGAGCCACAAGGCCAAGTGATCCGCCTTTCCGAATAGCGGACTCCGATGTGAGGCATCGAAAATCCCTATTTCTGGCCCAGGTTTTTGTGGAAGCCGCGGGAAACGCGATTCCGGCGCGAATAGTTTCGTGGAATCACCAATGCCGGCTAAAGATCGACGTTTGAATTCATCATCCGAAAGAGCCATTCACGATCCAGTCATTCGGTTAGTCTTCCCTTATCCTTTTACGCTATTGCGGAGAAGTTCCCCCGGCGGGAGTATTGTGCAGTCCAAGGCATCGAAGCTAAGGCGAGAAGTTCTTCGGGGTGGTTTGGGCGATCGAACAAGAGAGACACAGTGAGTTATCCCAGGCTAATTAGTCGGTTCGGTGATTTTTGGAGAGATTTCAACGCGGTCAACTGCTGGAGGTTTCCGGAGATACCGCCGACCCATCTGCTGCAATCACTGAATCTCGACTCAGGCGGTGTGGATCATTCTGAGTTGATCCGCGCCAAGTGGATGTGGGCGCGGAAACCGAAGTCACTTCTGGGCGACGGTATGTCTGGCTATCTGTTTCTGATCTTCATTGGATTGGTGCTTCTTTTGATTCCCTATGCCGGAATCGTGCTCGCTCCCGTTTGGTGGTTTTCGATGCTCTTGGTGATTGCCAAAGATGCAGTTCGACTGGCACGATGGAGGCGCGAGTACGAGTCCAGCATGTGCCGCGTCACTCGAAGATGTAGAAAGACAAAATAGCCAATCGGCGTGTTACTGGGGGGTGCTGAAATCAAATACCCTCACTGTCTGGAAATGTCGCGCGATACCACGCTGGTGGCATCTGACAATAGCGTTGTTGTTTCTGTGGCCGATGAGTTTAGGGGCCTGGACCAATGGCCAACTCTTGATTTGGATGGACAGCGAACGAGCGCAAGGCCTCGGGCCGATCGTGAAAAGGTTCGCGAACGATTTGGGGATCAAAGTCAGAATTGAAACACCGGTAAATATCGTCAACAATTTCCCACTCGCAGCGCAAGCTCGGCAGGGACCCGACATCGTCATCTGGGCGCACGACAAGGTTGGAGAATGGGCTGACAGCGGCTTGATCGCGCCGGTTGAGCCGCGCTCGGAATTTGTTCGCAAGTTCTACCCGGAAGCTTGGGAGGCGGTGCGACACCAGAACGCGGCTTGGGGTTATCCGATTGCGCTGGAAACGATAACTCTCATCTATAACAAAAAGCTTCTCGTGGGTGGTCCACCGACGGACCTTTCGGACCTGCTATCCATGAACCGGCTGATCCAGGGCAGGCACCGGGATGCGAGGACGATCCTCTGGGATTACAAGAGCCCCTATTACTCCTGGGGGATTCTGGCCAGCGCGGGAGGGTATGTTTTCAAGAGACGAGGCACGAACTATGACACCAAGGATATCGGTGTGGCGACCCCGGAAACGATTGAAGGACTTTCCGAATTTGTCGATCTAGTCCGAAATGGCATCCTCCCATTAGGCCCGGTAGGCGGCGAGGGAGAGGAGTTGATGGCGCGAGGCAAGCTAGCGATGACGATTTCCGGGCCATGGTGCTGGCCAAACCTAATCGAAAATCGAATCGATTTCGGATTGGCTCCAGTCCCGGGTATCCGCGGAAAGCTCGGACGTCCCTTCGTCGGGGTTAGCGTCGCCTATCGCAGCCGGTCGAGCCCGAATCAAGACCTGGCCAAAGCGTTCCTGGAGAATTACCTCCTTACTGATGATGGAATCGGAGCGATGAATCGGGCAAAAACCATCGGTGTTCCGGCCCTGATCTCGCTGTACGAAAAGCTGGCCAGAAATGACCTTCGTTTACGCCAATTGAAACTCGCCATGGATCATGGCCAATTGATGCCGAACATCCCGCAGATGGGCCGCTTTTTTAGCGCGGTTGGAACAGCGCTGCAAATTGCGACGGAAGGTCGCGCTTCGGCACACGAGGCGCTCCGCGCAGCGGCGCTAAACATGAAAGGCGGGTAAAGATTTTTGGCAAAGCCCTTTTCTGCTTGCCGCTGTGAATCCGAGTTTACTTTTTAGGCGGCAGGGCCGAGAACAGCGGGATGAGTCCTTCCAGCATTGTGGGATGGGTGAAGATGGCATCACGCAATACGGTATAGGGCAGACCCGCAAGCATCGCTACCTGGACGGTTGCGATGATTTCGCCTGCCTCCGCTCCAAGCGCGGTAAAGCCGAGAATGCGATCACTCTCGGTATCGATGAGGGCCTTTAGAAATCCTCGAGTCTCGGACAATGTGCGGGTCCGCAAAATCGCGATCATAGGAATTTTGGCTAATCGATAGGAAATGCCGCGCTCCTTGGCTTCCGTTTCACTGAGACCGATCCGAGGCAAACTCGGGGTCAGTGAACATACAGAATGGGACTTGCCGTCCGGTCGTCACTCGGTGACCGCCCGTCACGTTGTCCCGGACAATGCGGTGGTCGTCAAAGGCGATATGAGTGAAGTGCGGGCTGCCCGCGCAATCCCCAACTGCCCAAACGCCGGGGGCGGTTGTTTCCAGACGTTCATTGACCTTCACGTGACCACGGTCGGTTGTCTCAACTCCCGCCAACTCCAAACCAATACCCTGGGTGTTGGGAGTGCGACCGCTGGCGACCAGAACGTGCGTGGCTTCCAGCGTCATCTCGGACCCGTCCCGGACTGCGTAAAGTTTTACCCAGTCACCGGATTTTCCTTCGACTTTCGTAATGCGAGCGCTGGTGGCGAGCTCAATTCCTTCCTCGCGGAACACGTCGTGGAGCGTGTCGGTAACGTCTTGATCTTCCCGATGAGCCAGACACGCGTTCCGTTCGATGATCGTTACCCGGCTACCGAACCGGCGCATGGCCTGGGCCAATTCGAGGCCGATATAGCCGCCTCCTATAATCAATAAGTGCTCCGGAATATGATCCAGATCGAGAGCTTCAATATGCGTGAGAGGCCTTGCCTCGGTGAGCCCAGGAATGGGCTCAATCGTTGCCCGAGAACCCGTGCTGATAATAACGTTTTCTCCGCGAAGAACGCGTGCGCCGCCATCAGGAAGTGTTACCTCAATCGTTTTTGGTCCGATGAAGCGTCCAGACCCCATGAGCAGCTCTGCCCCGCTCGCCTTGAAATTATCGAGATGCATTTGGACCAACCCATCAACCATCTTCCGCTTGCGATCACGCACTACCGACATGTGGATCTGGGTGTTATCCTTGGTGATCCCAAACTCTTCGCTTCTCCAAAAGTAGGAGGCGACCTTTGCACTATGGATGATATTCTTGCTCGGCAGGCAAGCAATGTTGGGACAGGAACCTCCGATATACCTTCGCTCGATCACAATTGCTCGCATTCCCTTTTTGGCCAGGCTCCAGGCGATGTACTTGCCAGCCTCGCCGCTGCCCAGCACAACGACATCGTACTCTTCGGTTGTTGGCATAGATTCAGTTAGCTTTAGCAACAAAGAAAGCGTTGACCATATCGACAGCAGACAGGTAGGTGTCGAATTGATTAGCGATTTCGGCCTTTTTTAGTTCGGTAGTCATAATTGGTCTATTACGATTGACTGTGCTTGGAAATCGCACTCAAGGTATTCACGGTTGTTCCGTCGCGAGCGGCAAGTTGTGCTTCTAGCTCGGCGATGCGGGCTTTCAGCGGCTCGATGTAGTTTGCCATCTCGGCGGCGGTGAAGCGCGGGGTAATGTATTGCGGTTGCCGGCGCTGAGCAGTTGACGGTTGCCCTTGAAATCCGCAAAGCCAATGAGATTCGGTCCCAGCACGTTTACGAAACCAGGCGGACCGCCGCGGTGTTGGACGTACGGCCAACCTGTCTCGCTTACGGTCACCAAGTAGAAGCTATCGCGCGAAACGATGAGACCAACTTCGTCCAGCGTAAGCGCATCGGTTTCGGGTGCATTCTCCACGACTTGGTGTTTCCCGAAGTATTTGTCCTGCGCGCGCTGCACTGCAGGCGTGAGCAGGAGTTGCATGTATTTGTCGGCCATAGCGTCGGGGTAGCGCGATTGATCCTCTGCAGCGGACTAGGTCGTAGCTTCCCTCAATCTACGCGAAATCAGCGAGATCGCGCTTCCAATCGCGAAATACCATGTGGAGAGCGAGAGCGTGCGACCGTTTGACATGGCGTTGACTTGGGGGTTGCGTTTCCACGATATCTCATCGGCTATTGTGCCAGA
>DASTDH010000266.1:0-3770 GCA_035710445.1 Chthoniobacterales bacterium | reverse complement strand
CCAACTCGCTCTGTACCTGTGTTCCGAAGCCGCCGGCTTCGTCACCGGCACCGATATTGTGATCGATGGCGGCTGGACCGCGCAATAGTTGCGAGGTGCAGGTCAGACCGCTTCGCCCGCAACTTGTAACCTGCAACCTGTAACCCGCAACTCTTCTCACACAAACAGAGGCACTGTTTCCAGTCGGGCGCACTGCTGGCGCATTGTTTCTTCGTCGGGAGGTGAGTTGAATCGACTGGCGGCGTCTAGCACCTTCGGCAGTAGACGAATGTCACCTACCGTTGCCAGGAAAATCCGCGGACGCGCGAGAACCCAGTGAACAGCCGCGTCGATGTCGCCTTGCTCTTCGAAGGGTTCATACCACGTGGCCCGAGTGTGTTCGCGGCCCCACCAAGGCCGACGTGCGATCGACTTGATTGTTACTACTGCCGCATTGCGTTCACTACAGAGCGCGAGCACTCGTTCGAATTCAGCCGCGTAATGTGCATCCTGCATCATGATATAACTGTAGGGTAGCAGGACACTATCAAAGTCGAAACGCTCCAGGCTTCGCAGATGCGTTGCTGCGATCTGTGTGCCGTGGCCGGTCACTCCGATGAATCGAACCAGGCCTTGCTCACGCGCCTCAATACAAGCTTCCAGGGCCCCTTTGGGACTTAACGCAATGTCCCATTCGATCGGATCGGCGAGACTGTGAAGCTGGATGAGATCGATCCGCTCCACTCCCATCCGTTCGAGCGAACGATGAATATCGCGTTTGGCGTCATCGTAGGTTCGGCTACCGGTCTTGGTGGCTAGAAAGAAATGTCCAGGATGTCTTCGCAGCCAGGGCGCGATCCGGAGCTCGGCATCGCCGTAACCGGCAGCGACATCGATATGGTTTATGTCGTACCGCAGCAATAGCTCTAATACTTCATCGGCTTCATCTTGCGTGACTTTCGATAAACCCGCTCCTCCGAAAACCGCCCGGGTGCTCTGGTGTCCGGTCCGTCCAAAGAACTCTTTAGCGATCATACTAGCAGATATACCAAGTCGAGCGGAGGACAAGCTGGTTTACCGTCTCACAAACAATGGTGACGTCGTTGCGTTCAAAATCGCCCGCCCGCAAGATGGTCCGTGCCGGACTGGTTAAGGAGAGCGCACATCTGAATCGATGCGTAACTGATCGCGTACGCGCGTCTGCGTCGACACAAGGCCCTGTCAGGGAAACAAGGGTTTTGTCGGTCCCGTAGGGTCCTGACGAAAGTAGCCCAGCGATTTAATGCTGGGTTATCGCTGGCTCTGCGACCGGTCACGCTCAATTCGCAGCAAGCGATTGTATTTTGCTAGTCGCTCTGACTGGGTGATCGAGCCAACCTTGATGAAGTCACCGGACCAACCCACCGCCAAATCGGCAAGCCAGGTGTCCTCAGTTTCACCGCTGCGGGCGCTGATTGAGACCCGCCAGCCAGCTTCTCTGGCCAGGCGGTACGCTGCTTTCGCTTCGGTCACCGTTCCGATCTGATTCAGCTTGAGCAGTAAGGCATCGGCCGCATTGAGCTGGATGGCGCGTTGGATTCGTTCCGGGTTCGTGCAAGTGAGATCATCTGCGAGGGTGAGTGACGACCCATGCAACCTTGTCCGCAATTCAGGCCAATGATCCCAATCGTCTTCGGCCAGACCGTCTTCAACGCTGATAATCGGAAATTCCTTGGTCCATTGTTCGATCCGTTGAATGAGGTCTTCAGCCAGCAGCTCCTCTCCGTCCATGTGATACTTCTGACCTTTGATAAAGTGGCTGGCCCCCACATCTATCGCCAAAGCGACATCTTCTCCGATACGGAATCCGGCCGCGGCGATAGCCTCGGCTCCGCTCTCCAGCATCTCCCGACTGTGTCGAAATGGAGGAGCCAACCCGCCTTCGTCCGCAGTGAGAGCACGCGAATTGTATTTCCGGAAGGCGAGTTCAGCGGCAGACTGATAGATCTCGTAAATGATCGCCAGGCCGTCTGCAATCGTTGCGGTCGGTCGCGGCACGATGAGGACATCCTGAATCGCAACCTGACCGAATGCATGCTTGCCACCGCTGAAAAGATTCACCGTTAACCTTGGGAGTGCCGGGCCTTGATTTGCAATCAGCGAAGCGAAGTATTCGAAAAGCTCAATGCCGCGAATCCGAGCGGTTGCTCGGGCAAAGGCCAATGAAGTCGCAAGAATAGCGTTGGCTCCGAAATGGGATTTGTCCGGCGTCCCATCCAATTCGATCAGCGTGCGATCAAACAAATCTTGGTCGGCGAAATCCCGGCCCAACAGGGACGCCGCGATAGGCCCATGGACATACGCGACTGCCCTTCTGGTTCCCAGCCCGCGGTAGCGCTTGTCCCGGTCGCGTAATTCTTTCGCCTCCGCCTTACCGGTCGATGCCCCGGAGGGGACCGAAACCGTCTCGAGGACGCGATCGTCCAGTCCGATCGTAGCGGCTACGGTCGGTCGACCGCGGCTGTCCAAAATTTCCAAGGCATCCAGCTGGGTTATCCGGCTCACGACGCGATCCCTCGGACGAATAATTCGACCAGTTCCGACACTGAAGCCGGGCCGGTTTCGATCAAATCAAGAGCAGTGTGCACTTGTCTCGCCCGTTCGGATTCGTTCAAATACTCCAGCGGCGAGCGGCCAACGGCACGCGCGAGTAAGCAGGCGGTGGTATGCCTGGTAGCACGGTGCTCCAATCCGGCGCTCCAGGGCAACTGGCGAACCAGCTCAAAGTATGTTTTCCAATAATGGAGAGCCGCATCAATCAAGACAAAACGGCTTTTTGGCGAATGGTGTGCTTTGCTCAAAAGATGCGTGAGACTGAAACCGATATCAAATGCCGGATCGCCGAAATGGGCAACTTCATGGTCAAGCAAGACCAGTTTATTCTGATAAACCAGAATGTTTTTCGGACTGAAATCCCCATGAACAAATGTTTCTTGCCGGCTGAGGGTGTCAACAATCAGCGCGCTGAGAAACGGTTTCGCGGCAGGGGTTACGATCGCACTGTATTCGTAGTAAGGTTCCAATCGCAATGTGCGGAAAAACGTTCGATCCAAGAATTTCGTCCTGAGCTCAGACGACTTGGAGTATGACCGTTGATGGATCAGCCCTAACATTTTTCCAAATTCTTGGATCAGCGATAACTCGATCTCGCCCCTAAGCAGTCTTTCTTTCCAATTCTCGTGCGGCTCGGGAACCGCCTCCATCGCTAGAATGTTTTGTTCTGCATCTTCGAATACCAGGGGAGTAATCGTACCGGAGGGAACGATACCGAGTAGAAAACGCAGCGCATCGGCCTCGATTCGAATGCGTGACGGATCGCTGAACCAGTCTGACTGCACGCGTAGTTTAGCGAGAGCCTGTTTGAGTACCCAGGCAGGACCCTCTGGCCGCAGCAGTAAAACGGTCCTGTTGGAGACACCGCCTTGCAACCGGCGTATGGTCGGTGTTTCCTGTGCGCCGATTCGCTTAGTATCTCGAAGGTAATTGAGCAATTGCTGACCGTTTTCAATATCGACGATCATGTTCGGATAGAGAATTTGATGCTCGAGTGTCCGAGATCGTATCACAGCGGCGACGTGTCCGACGAAGCCAGAAAGGGAAAATTTAAGCAATAGCAGATCGAGCCGGCCAAGTCGGAACCCGTGCCTCAGGAAAGGACTGGCCGCAGCCCCAAGGAATTCCAGGCATCAGCTTCGATTCTATCGCAAACGGCACCGGGCTCAACTTGGAGACATTGTCCCTTTGGAACGCTC
>DASTDH010000265.1:0-18617 GCA_035710445.1 Chthoniobacterales bacterium | reverse complement strand
ATCACGGTGACGATCAAGATGGGCGGCGACAGCGGCAGTATGATCTTACGGAAAATCCGCCAGAAACCGGCGCCGTCGATCCGCGCCGCTTTGATCAGATCGTCAGGAATATTCACGTAATAATTGCGGCAGAACAGGGTGGTGAAACTTAACCCTTGTACGCAATGGATCAGCACGAGACCAGCAGTCGAGTTGGTTAGGCCGAGCCAGCCCAGCACGCGTGCCCAGGGCAGGAGAACCATCTGGCCGGGCATGAAGACGCCGAGCGTCATCAGGCCGAACAGAAGTTCCGAGCCGGGAAAGCGCCACTTGGACAGAACATAGCCGTTTATGGAGCCCATCGCGGTCGAAATGATGGTCGCCGGAACGACCATAGCGACGGAATTGAAAAAGAAAGGCGCTATCCCTTCACAGGTACCGCCGACACAGAATTTGTTCCAGGCCAACGACCAGTAATTGAGCGAAAAACTGTGTGGCAGACCGATCAGGCCGTTGCGAGTGATGTCGGGAAGATCGCGGAAAGAATTGAGCACTACAATGCAAAGCGGCAGCACATAACAGAGCGCGAACAGACCAAGCAGCGCGTAGACGATGAGTTTCGCCGAGTTGCGGCGCCAGGTGCCTGCTGCGCCGAGCGGATCATAGGTAGCAGCTTCAGGCACGGCTGGCCTCCCTACGCTGCCGCCAATTGGTCCAAATGGTATAGGGCACAAGCACCAGGGATAACGCGACGAGGATCATGATCGCCGCGGCCGCCCCTTCGGCCATCTGACCGCGCTGGAACATGAGATCATAGACATAAATCGCCGGTACCGTTGTCGCGATTCCGGGTCCGCCGCCGGTCAACGCAATGACCAGATCGAACGTCTTAATGGCGAATTGCAGAAGCACGACCAGCACGGCGATGAAAATCGGCCCGATCGCCGGCAGGATAATGCGGCGATAGATCCGGGGCATGTTGGCGCCGTCTATCTGTGCCGCCTTGACCAGGTCGGGATCGACCGAGCGCAGGCCGGCCAGGAACAGCGCCATCACAAAGCCCGACGCCTGCCAGATACCGGTGATCACCACGGTGTAAATCGCCATTTCGCGTTGCACGAGCCAGTCGAACTTGAAGTTTGTCCACCCCAGTTGATGGATCATGCTTTCGATGCCGGTCGACGGGCTGAGAAACCAGCGCCAGACCGTACCCGTCACGACAAAGGAGATCGCCAGCGGATAAAGATAGATCGTACGCCACAAAGCCTCGGCGCGAATGCGTTGATCGATCAGGATCGCGAGCAACAGGCCGATTGTCATTGTGCCCACCACATAGAGCGCGCTGAACAGGAAGAGGTTTGTGTAAGCGATGTTCCAGCGCCGGTTGCTCCATAGTTCCAGATAATGATGGAAACCGGATATCGAATAGTCGGGTAGAAGCGTGGAGTTTGACAGCGAGATCCAGATCGTCCAGCCGCAAAAGACGAACACATAGACAAGCGTGGCGAGAAGCGAGGGCGTCAGAACGAGTTGCGGGAGAATGGCCGTGAACCGCTCGCGGAGCGAGCGGTACGGTGCGGCTTTAGCATTCATCAACATCATGGGCTCGTGCTTTGACTACACTGGTTCGGATTCTTGTCTTTCTGCGAGGATTCTCCCTCGGTGGGACAAGTCGGTGTTCCTGAGTCTCCAGTCTCCTCTCACTTCTCACCAATTACTTCGGTTGCGGCTTGCCGCTGAGTCCAGCTCCCGCTTGGCGGCTGCAGGAGGTAAGCGTTGTAACGTTGTTATTGCTGTGCTTCAACAGCGTCGGCCATCCGCTTGGCGGCATCGGCTGCAGATAGATTAGGCGTGTTGACGAATTCAGTGATTACTTCCATTGCCGCGCCGCGATACTTCTGCGGAATAGTCATGTTATGAGCAAAGCTGCGCACCAATGTGCCGGCTTTGATGGAATCGGCGAGATCCTTCTGGCACTCTTGCTGGCAAGGATTGAAACCGTTGCTCAGATCGACGTCGAGCCTGGCCGGAATCGAGCCCTTTGCCTGGTTAAAGATCGTCTGGAAATCTTTCGTCATGATCAGATGAGCGAGGAGCTTCGAGCCGGCCAGATAATCGGCGTCTTTCTGCTTGAAAAAGACGACCGAATCGCTGTTGAGAATGAAACCTGGCTTCCCATTGTCTTCCGGCGCCTGTGCGCAGAGATAGTCGGTTCCGTGCTTGAAGCCGCCGGCATTGAAGGTGCCGATCGACCAGTCGCCCATGAAAAAGAAGCCGGCTTTGCCGGTGAGCATCATGTTGGCGGCCGCATCCCAAGCACGCCCGGACATGCCCGGATCCATCCAGTTGATCATCTTGCGGAATTGCTCGAAGGCAGCGACCATTCCTGCGCTGCGCATTGCGTCGGTATTACCTTCGACAAAAGCCTTGCGGAATAGGTCCATATCCATGCCGTAAACAACGATCTCGAACGACGTCGCATCGGTCCAATCGGCGCTGCCATGCGCGATCGGAATAATGCCGGCGGCTTTCAGCTTCTCGCAATCAGCATTGAATTCGGCCCAGGTTTTGGGCATCTCCTTGATGCCCGCTTTGTCCAGTGCTTTCGTGCTGCCCCACATCCAGTTGATGCGGTGGATATTCATCGGCACGGCGACCCATGAACCTTTCGGTTTCATCACCGGCAAAAGCTCGGGAGCAACGCTCGCATCCCAATTCTCCTGTTTGGCGATCTCGTCGAGATTGAGCGTCATACCAGTGGCGTTCCACTCGGCAATTTCCGGACCCTTCAGCTGCACGGCGGGCGGTGGATTGCCGGAAACGACGTCGGCGCGAAGCTTGGCCAGCGTATTGGCGGTATGGCCGGCAATGGATGTCGCCGTCCACTTGCCGCCCGCCGCCTTGAACATGTCGCCGAGCTTGGCGATCGCCGCCGCATCGGAACCTTCGCTCCATTGCGAAAGCAGGTTTGTCGTGGGTTCGGCGTGCACTGCCCTAGGTGACAATAGCGCGAGGGTCAACGGAACAACTGCCACCGCAACGGTGGCGGAATGTATCAAGTTCATGGGGGTGGGGATTATTCTGTCGAGCGGCCCGATTTTGTTGGGGTGGGCGGCGCTCGCAGACTGTTTAGCACACTAGCGAATCGAATACCAACAGGGAAGAGCTCAGAATGCAGAATTTAGAACACAGAAGTCAGAAGCAGGAACAGGGCAGCGCAGACACTGAATATGGGATATGGCGAAAGACCGACGCGGCGATACGGTGATAGTGCGGTCAGTTTGGTAGCCGTGCTTGCCATGCGACGAAGATTGGAGATTAGTGATTTGGTAGCGGCGACTGTCCCGCTACACCAAATTGTTTGAAGCTTCCCAGGCACTCAAACGAAGCGACAGACTGCCCCGATCAAAAACCGCAGTCGCCATCGTGTCGCTGAATGGTGAACCCGACGAATGGGGCCGGAGGCAGTGCTAGAAATATCATGGACATGAGCCGGCCTACGCCACCGAGAAAAATCACGCCCCAGATAACTCGGAATAAAACGGTTTGTTTCTCGATGGTCGGGATCAGCCAATACATAGCGCGTCCCAAGCAGAGCCATACTCCACTGAAAAAAGCGCAGATTGCTGTCAAGCAGCGGATCTGCTGGCAACTTTGGATGGATCGGATCGCCGATTCCCGACATTCCGATCACACTGCGTGGTAGGGCGTTCTCTCCGAGACCGCCGCGTCTTGAACGTGGCCACTACTTGAGAAAGCTGCCGAACCGATCTACACGTTTCTGGCAGCGACACGATGGCGACTGCGGTTCTTGATCGGGGCAGTCTGTCGCTTCGTTTGAGTGCCTGGGAAGCTTCAAACAATTTGGTGTAGCGGGACAGTCGCCGCTACCAAAGATCGCGGTACCGATGTCCTGACCCAACCCCAACCTCGCTAATCACAATCACCTCTCACCGTTTCCAGCGTTCGCAATTTCCGATGTTGCCGGCGTTGCTATCAAGGAAGCTTAGCTGCCAGGACTTGAACCTTTTCGATAGTGGGTGGCAGAGCCAGAAGTTCAGCAGCCTTTTGCATTAGCGCCGCGGCGACTCGGCCGGAGAGATGCGCCTGGCGGCCTGCATCGTCTGGAAACGTGTCGAAGATGCCAAAGGTCGACGGTCCTAGTTTAAGTGCAAACCAGGTCGTTGTCGCCGGCTCCTCTTCCACTATTGGCAAGCCGCCATGAAGGAACTCTTCCACTTCCGCCTCTTTTCCGGGTTTCGCTTCGAGGCGGACCAATAGAGCGAGATTCACATTCTGTTTCATTTGGTTTTATTCTTTCACAAAACTTGCCAACAATCGAACGCCCGCTCAATTGGACTTCGTAAGTCCACGGCCGCGGGAAGCAACGAAAGTCATCCTTCCTATGAACAGGCCGAATTTCGTGGATAGCATGAGCACCGCCAACGGTTACGCCCGGAAGTGGTGGAAAGAATCTGTCGTGTACCAGATTTATCCAAGGTCATTCAAAGACTCCAACGGCGATGGGATTGGAGATTTGCGCGGCATTATTTCTCAGCTCGATTATATCAAGGCTCTGGGAATAGATGTCATCTGGCTCAGCCCGCACTTCGATTCGCCCAACGCGGATAACGGGTACGACATCCGCGATTATCGAAAGGTGATGATTGAATTCGGAACGATGGCTGACTTCGAAGAGTTGTTGCACGGTGTAAAGGAACGAAACATGAAGTTGATTCTTGACCTCGTCGCCAACCACACAAGCGACGAACACGCTTGGTTCGTTCAAAGTCGTCAGTCAAAAGAGAACCCTTATTCCGACTATTACATCTGGCGGCCAGGCAAAGGAGGCAAAGAACCGAACGATTGGGTATCGTTATTCGGGGGATCGGCTTGGAAGAAAGACAGGTCCCGCGACGAATATTATCTGCATCTCTTTTCAGAGAAGCAGCCCGACTTGAACTGGGACAATCCCAAGGTACGAAACGAGATCTACGATCTCATGAAATTCTGGCTCGATAAAGGAATCGACGGGTTCCGCATGGATGTGATTCCGTTTATCTCCAAAGACCAAAGTTTCCCCGATTTTCCAGAGGGCGGCGCCGACCGGCCCGAATACATCTATACCGCCGGACCCAAACTGCACGATTACTTGCAGGAGATGAATCGCGAAGTGTTATCGAAGTACGATGTGATGACGGTAGGCGAAGCGTTCGGTGTGACCCTCGAGCAAACACCGTTGTTCGTGGATGAGAGACGCAATGAACTCAACATGATTTTTCACTTCGATCTGGTGCGACTTGATCGTCAAGGCTGGAGATGGAAGCCTTGGACGTTGCCGGAATTTAAAGCAATCTGTGCTCGGTTTGACCAAGGATTGGATGTCCACAGCTGGCTAACGGTTTATCTATCGAACCACGATAGCCCGCGTCTGGTTTCTCATTTCGGTGACGATTCCCGGGAATATCGCGTCCCGGCGGCTAAGCTTTTAGCCACGCTGCTGCTGACGTCGAAGGGGACGCCTTTCATCTATCAAGGCGATGAGCTCGGGATGACCAACTATCCTTTTGCCGGTATTGACCAATTCGATGATATCGAAGCGAAAAATACCTGGAAAACAGAGGTTTTAACCAATCGGGTTAGTGCGGACGAATGTCTGGATCATCTGCGGAAGACCAGCCGTGATCACGCCCGCACACCCATGCAATGGGATGATTCTCCCAATGCCGGCTTCACCACTGCCGAAAGGGCCTGGTTCGCGGTGAATCCGAACTACCAAGAGATCAACGCCAAGCAGGATTTGACGGACGACAATTCCATTTACAAATATTATCAGGCGATCATTGAGCTGCGAAAAAAAACTCCGGCGTTCGTTTACGGCGATTATCAGGATCTCGACGATCACCATCCTTTTCTGTTTATCTATACGCGAAGCCTCGGACCTGAGAGTTATCTCATTGTTCTTAATTTCTCGCGTAACCAAATCTCCTATTCATTGCCAGCAGGTTTGAAAGCGGGGTCACTGCTCCTGGCAAACTCGGATACGAAAGAAGAAAAAACTCCGGTACTTAACCTGCATGCGTGGGATGCCAGGGCTTATGAGCTGTCGCGCTGAGAAATTTGTGGCGAAAAGCCTGCACAAAAAATCGCAAAGTTTCGCGCCCGAGGTAGGGCGGCCCATCCCGGACCGCCGAGGCCTACCGGCGATTTCGTTGGCTGCGCCAAGACTTCTCGGGAAATATTTTCGGAGTAAAGATCGGAAGATATATTTACGTTCGCTGATAACGACAACACTACGATGAAACCTTATCTAATGGTGGCCGGAGTTCTTCTTGCCGTGCTCAACGGCATGCTCCTTCTTCCAGCCACAAGGGCCTACACAGTTCAGATCGCAGCGCTCGGTCTGGTGCTGGCACTCATGGTGGTGGCACTTTCCTTTCGCGGAACCATCCAGAGTAGTCCGATCTCCAAGCCAGGTCCGGCTACGATTTCGCCTCCGACGCCGGTAACAGTCCAACCTCCAGGGCCAACCGTGAACCAGGCCGAAGCCGAAGTGGTGGCCTTCGTAGCGCTTCTTCAAGAGAAGGGTCGTCTGGTGGATTTCCTGATGGAAGAACTCACTTCTTACGACGATGCGCAGGTTGGAGCGGCTGCGCGAGTTATTCATCAGGGGTGTCGGCAGGTTCTGCAGGAACATTTCAAGATCAGTGCTGTCTCCGATGCTGAAGAAGGGTCGCAAGTCACCGTACCAGTCGACTATTTCGCGGAAGAGTACCGCTTCGTTGGGAAACTGAGCGGCGATCCTCCCTTCACCGGAAAACTGATCCATAAAGGCTGGAAGACCGCATCGGTGAAACTGCCGCGAATCGTCCAAGCCGAAGGCAAACGGGTGCCGGTGATCGCTCCGGCTGAGGTCGAAGTGAAGTGACCCGAATTTCGCAGAAGAAACAGACTACGAGAGTGTTTTTACGCCGATACGGTGCCCCATTGTGGTTGCGCCTTCGCCCCGCTGTGAAATCTGTGGATCCTAGTTGGGAAACTGGATTTAATGAACAAACGATTTAGTCTGGGGATTGATCTGGGTACCAGCAACAGCGCGGTTGCGCTAGAGGATTTCGACGACGGCAGTAGTAGGGTCGTCGAGATTACACAGCTCCTTGGTCCCAACCAAATCGGAGAAAAACCGACGCTTCCGTCGGCTCTTTACATCCCGCATCCGGAAGAATTCTCGGAGGAGAAGTTACGGTTACCCTGGTCCGAGAACCCGGGTGGCCCAATCGTGGGACACTTCGCGCGGGATCACGGTTCTTTGATTCCTGATCGTCTCGTTACTTCAGCTAAATCATGGTTGTCGAACTTCCATATCGATCCAAAGAAACCGGTCCTGCCGTGGAAATCGGATGTGAAGAAGCTTTCGCCCTTCGAGTGTTCGCGGTTGTATCTCGAACACATCAAAGAAGGGTTTCTGTACGGGGAACGCGTACAAGGTCGCGCTTGGAATCTCGATGAAGGCCAAGTCGTTCTTACTGTTCCCGCATCGTTCGACGAGGTCGCACGGAATCTGACAGCGGAAGCTGCCGATGCCGCAGGCTTGGGCAAGGTGGTCCTTCTCGAGGAGCCGCAAGCAGCGTTTTATGCGTGGACAGCACAAGCCGGGAGCGACTGGCGAAATCAGGTTGGCCGGGGAGATATCGTCCTTGTCTGTGATATCGGCGGCGGTACGGCTGACTTCAGCCTGATCGCGATTACCGAAAAGGAAGGAAATCTGGAAGTCGAACGGATCAGTGTCGGCGAACACATTCTTCTGGGCGGTGACAACATGGACCTTGCGCTCGCCTACACGCTCCAGGCGCAACTGGAGGCCACTGGGAAGCCGATCGATTCGTGGCAGTTATTGGCGTTGATCCATGCCGCCGGCAATGCCAAGGTCAGTCTGTTCACCGACGTGTCACTCAAACAGGTGTCGATCGCGGTTCCGTCTCGAGGATCGAGTTTGCTGGCCAAGACTCTCTCTGCAACGCTGGATCGCGCTGTGCTTGAACAGGTGGTGTTGGACGGATTTTTCCCGTTCACCAAGGTCACCGATCTGCCACAGGAAACACGGATCGCTGGTCTCCAGGAGTTCGGGTTACCTTACGCCTCCGACCCGGTGATCAGTAAGCATCTCGCTCGGTTTCTAACGCGAAGCCTGATCAATGTGAAAGCGAGTGAAACGCTCACCTCACTCCTCAGGTCTCGGCCGGAAGCCCTCGAGGGCGAGTACCTGAAACCGACAGCGATCCTTTTTAATGGTGGCGTATTCAACGCGGCGCCGATCCGGAAGCGAGTTCTCGATCTGCTCGCTTCCTGGAACCAAGATACTCCAGTTCGAGAGCTCGAGGGCTATCAACCGGATCTCGCTGTCGCCAAAGGAGCCGCGCTCTACGGACACAATCGCGCGACCGGACAAGGCATTCGTATCAAAGCAGGTACCGCGCGTTCATACTACATCGGGTTGGAATCCTCGATGCCCGCGATTCCAGGATTCAAACCACCAATCAAAGCTCTTTGCGTGGTTCCGCAGGGGATGGAGGAAGGCACCGAATTATTGATCGAGGACCGAGAGTTCGGATTGATGACCGGCCAGCCGGCGGAGTTCCGCTTTTTCGCATCCGAGGTCCGCAGCGGGGATATACCTGGCCAGATTATCCCGAACGCCGAACACGAATTGGAAGAGACCAGTAAGATCGAAGTGACGTTACCGGCGGTTGAAGGATTTCCCGAGGGCCAAGCGATCCCGGTCGTCATTAATCCGGTTGTGACCGAGCTCGGTAACCTCGAGCTCTGGATGAAACACAGCGGATCAGACCGTCGTTGGAAGGTCGAGTTTCAGGTCCGGATGGACTAGAGGCGGCGAGCGTTTGGCGGTGCCAAGTCAAACCTAATCTGCGTAATTCACGTGATCCGCGGATGTTTCCTCTGAGGGAATTTAAGATAACCTGCTTAATCTGCGGATGACCCAACCGAAGTTCAGCATCGGCATCGACCTTGGCACCACGAATTGTGCGATGGCATTCGAGGCGCTTGATGGCAACAATCCGCGTAATCAGGTGTTCCGCATCCCGCAATGGGAGACCCTCGCCGGATTCTCGGAAGCAACGACCTTGCCTTCCTTTCTTTACCTGCCGCAGGAACATGAGGCCGCGCAAATACTGGGGCAAGGCACGGAGCGGCAAGAATGGGTTCCAGGCCGGTTCGCGAGAAAACAGGCGGTCGAATTACCAGGGCGCGTCGTGCACTCCGCTAAGTCATGGCTCGCTCACCATGCGGTGGATCGCGACGCGCCGTTTCTGCCATGGAGATCGGACGAAATCCCGGTTGAGAAACGGATATCGCCGATCCGGGCATCTGCGCTTCTGCTTGAGTACCTGCGCGCCGCGTGGGACGCGCGGTTTGCCGGTGATGGAGACCGATTCGATCTCCAGGACATTACCATCACTGTTCCGGCGTCATTCGATGCCGTGGCACAGCGGCTTACCATGGACGCCGCGCGTGAAGCCGGCTTTCCCGGAACCGTCCGTCTTCTGGAAGAACCGCAGGCCGCATTTTACTGGTGGCTCGAGCAGCAAGGCGCTCCGACAGAAATCTGGAACCTGCTCCCTGAAGGAGGCATTCATCATCTCCTGGTCATCGACATCGGTGGCGGTACCTCCGATTTCAGCCTCTTCGAGATTAGCCGGCAAAGCGCTTCACTTCCCCGTATCAGACGAATTGCTGTCAGCGATCATCTCCTGCTCGGCGGCGATAATATCGATCTCACGCTTGCGCACCACATCGAATCGCGGGTTGCGAACGAATCACTTTCAGTTACTCAATGGAACTTTCTCGTGGCGCGTTGCCGCGACTTGAAAGAGCGCTGCCTTGCCGACGCATCCGGCCAGGTTTTTTCGGTATCCGTTCCTGGACGCGGATCGAGCCTTCTTGGGGAAACGCTTTCCGGCCAGATCGCACGATCGGAGATAGAGTCTATTGTGTTGGAGGGGTTTTTCCCGGAATGCCGTGCCGGCGAGCGGCCCGCACGGACGCAGGCGGGGCTCAGAGAATGGGCGCTTCCTTATGCAGCGGACAGCGCGGTTACGCGGTATCTGGCCGATTTTCTGCGCGGCCGGCCACGTGTGGACGCCATCCTTTTCAATGGCGGGACACTCGCCCCCGAGACGTTGCGCGAGCGGCTCCAACAGCAGATCACCCGATGGCAAGAAGGCGCCGAGCCGCGAGTCCTTCACAACTCGGAGCCGAGTCTTGCGGTTGCGCGGGGAGCTGCTCGTTTTGGAAGCATCGTGCATCATCGTGCGCGGCGGATCGAGGCTAATGCGGCTCGAGCAATCTATTTGGAGGTACATCAACGATCGCCGAAAGAACAGGTCGGACCCGCTCTGATCTGTATTCTACCCCGGAGTGCCGCTTCGGAAGAGGAGTTTCGGGTTTCTGAGCTCGGGCTCGAACTTCGCGTGAACCGTCCAGTCCGGTTTCAGCCGTACTACTCGACCAGACGCGACCAGGACAAGGCAGGTTCCCTGGTGACGTGGAATGACCGCGATTTCCGCCGGCTTCCTCTGCTCCAGAGCACCGCCCGATTTACTGGAGGACGTCCAGGAGACGACCGGGTGCCGGTCACTCTCACCGCTCGGATGAATGAACTCGGTTTGCTCCAGGTTGCTTGTGTGAGCGCCGATCCCAATCAACACGAATCGTGGCCACTTGAGTTTAACCTGCGCGAACACGATGCAAAACAGACCGGTGATGACGAGACTGTTCCCGTGGATCAAGGCGTTGACCCAGCACGATCGGAAGCCGCCCGCGCCCGTATTGAGGCGCTCTTTTCGCGGCCGCTTGATCGACGCGACAAACTCACCGCTAACAATCTGCTCCAGAGCCTTGAGAAGGCCCTCGGCCTGCCCAAGGCCAAGTGGAACTGGGTACTCATTCGCTCGCTCTGGCCGGCGCTGTTCAACTGCATCTCGTACCGCAAACAATCGGTCGAACATGAAGAAGCATGGCTGATCCTTGCGGGGTTTCTGCTTCGCCCCGGATTCGGCGCCCCGGGAGATGATGCTCGAATCGAGCAACTCTGGCAGCTTCATATGGACGGACTCGTGTACCCAGGCAAACGCATCCAGCTTCAGCAATTTATTCTTTGGCGACGGGTCTCTGGCGGTCTGAACCGCGAACGACAGGAGACGGTTTTGGAACCGGAATTGCCCAAACTGCGTACGCAAAAGAATCCCTCACCCGAGCTCCTGCGCCTCACTGGATCGCTCGAAAGAATCAATCCGATCACTAAAGCCGAGCTCGTCGACCTTTTTCTTCCGACCGTCCGCGACCTTGCCACAGCGAAGCAGCATTGCGCTCCGTATCTGGTCGCGCTTGGACTGCTTCTTAATCGCAGTCCATTCTACGCCGGACCCGAAACCGTCGTTGCAGCGAACCAAGTCGAACAAGCATTTGAGACATTGCGCGATCTCGATTGGGCTGAGCCCGAACTGACCGAGATCCAGACCCTTTTCCTGCGGGCCGCGCGCATCGTGAACAATCCAAACGTCGATTTACCAAAATCTCTCCGCGAGAGAATTGCCTCGAAACTGGAAAAATCCGGTGTCGCCCCGGTAAAGGTGCGAGGCCTTCGCGCGTTCCTCCCAGTTGCCGGACTTGACCGGAGCGCTCTTTTCGGCGAATCGCTTCCACCTGGGCTGGTGATCGCCGAATGAACCTGGGTTTCTTGGAACGCAAAATGTAAAACACTAGTTTTTGATGTCCTCTTTATTGGATCTGTAGACACGGAGACCCCCTTATGGAGTGACAGAAGTTCCACAAAAGGCCGCAGCGGCGTGATGAGGTAGGGCGGTTCGTCCGGATCGCAAACGGGCCGTTTAAACCAAATCGTAGTCGTTCTCGCACTCGTCCTCGTCCTCGTTCTCGCACTCGAAAACGCGTCGTGGCGAGACCGATCCCGCTTGATGGAAACAAAAGACCTCGGATGGCTGGCTGTTCCCGTAGGTAAGCGATAGTGACCACAGCTGTGCGAGAACCCGGTAAATAGCGACAAGGTTTGGTGAAAGCTGGTACCGCCTTGGCGAGAAAAATCGATTGTTGATTCAGAAAGATCGTGGCTGCTCAGCGAGTTAGAAATGAATGTGGGTGATATTTAAGGTTTCGGGATTCAAACGGATCGGATCGGTGGACGCGGCGACGAGTTCATTATACAAACTCTTTACCGCTATCGACTCGGCGCCATCGGCTATTTCGATGTTCACCTGGAAGTTTTCCGAAAAGCTCAGAAATATTCCTCCTCGCGGACTCGCCTCAATCCTGAGCAGTTGGCTCAACGGGATGTACGCGATCTTCTCTTCTCCAGACGTAATTTCAAAAAATCTTTCGTTCACGCCATCAATTGTATCGACGAGTATCTACACTACAACCGGGGGTCTACCGGTTCACTTTTCAGGGCCAAGATACCGAGTACACATTCGTGGATGTAAGCGGTTGGCGGGTCTTTCGAATTGGCGCGAACCCAGCACTTCGCGCCTCCATCAATGAATCGTACTATTGCAAGTCATCTGGTAGATCGGAGGGAATATCGGCTAGCGTCGGGACATCGGAATTTTTTGCGTGGCGGATAATTGCTGCTCCATCCTCGCGCGTGACATAGCGTTGAAGCACCAACTCGTGAGTCGTGTTTACAACGTTATCCACGTAACGCTCGTGGCTGCTATACAGCTGCTTTAGATGTTGTTCGTCCAAAGGGTGCACGTAGCCGAGCAGGAAGTTAAGCCCTCCCCCAGGACTGGCAACGAACCACTGCGCGGTCGGAACGTCCAGATAAGGCGAGCGCACGCCGCCGGTAGGATTGCCAAATTGATCCAGAACCGGTGCGCCATTCTGGATATTGAGCAGGGCGCCGGGCGGCGGGGCCACGTTGTTTCGCACCCAGAGATCGAGATTGGCGAATGCAGCATTTTGGAAGATTCCTATGTGAAAGGGACTGCGCAGCCCGAATCCAGCAGTTAAGGGTGGCATGGCTACGCCTGCGAGAAGGATGTCCGCGTAGGCCGGTCCGTAATCGAGCTCGTTCTGAGACGCATGGGCCGCGCCCGCAACTTCATATTCTCGAAACCGGTCCTGGGGTTGGTCGCTATCGGCGCGTCTACCCGCTTGTACGCTTGGCAGAAGGGCTTCGCTGTTTGTGGCCATTCTGATCACAGGCACACCTGCGTTCTTTATCTGGCCAGGTCCGGCCCCGGAAGGAGGCTCTGAGCATTGATTGATCGGCGCTGGACTGTTAAATCCCGCGGCAACGAGAAACCCATCAAATATCGGTTTCCCATTCGCCTGTTTCGCCAGCGGATGCACTGCGTCGATGTAAGTCTGCAGATCGAATCCCGACTGGGAGTATCCGTAGCCATAGACGCATTGGACCCGGTGAATCGGACGGATGGAATCGTTGCTCCGGGCCCATGCCGCTATCTGGCTGAAGATGTCCCACAACAATCCGTTCTCGGTTGTGCGCGAACTGTCGCCCGAAATGATGGAAATCAAGTTTGTGCAATTTTCAGGATCGCTCAGCGGCACGGGATTTGCCCAATTCAGTGGAGCATAGCGCGCCGGATTGAACTTCTGCAGGGCGGCAGCTGTGACCGGTTTGCTGGTAAAGCCGATCCACACGTCTCCGTTACGGACCAGGTATTCTTTGGACAAGGCCCACCCGATTTCCAAGTCGACTCCGTTGGTGGCGTTCAGGATTTCCACAATCACATTGCCGCTGAGTCGTTCTTTTTGGGCTGGGCGCCTTACCAGCATTCGCGTGGTGTACGGGGCATTGGCCACACGAACCGTCGCGGTCCCAGGAGCCGGCCAGTCATAGACATTAGCGGTACCGCTGACGAAGAATTCCTCCTCCATGTAGCCGACTTTGCTGAGGTCTTCCGGCACATTTAAGTGATCAGCGGCGCCAAAAGGATAAGAATCGAGTGTTACCGGCACAAGAGTGGTTTGGGGAACCGGTACCGGGATTTGGGCCGCGTTGGATTGGGCATTGGCATGCCCGGCTGCGAGCGCGAGTAATGCTTGCGACGAAATAGCCGCCAGAAGTTTCATTTTCATAATGAAGTGAGGAGGGAATCCTTTCCAGATGATCTGCTGTTCGGGGGTAAGAGCCTGCGTTGGGGGGCCCGATCCTGCCTGTTTAGAAGCGGGAACCGGAGACGGCCCAAGGCACGTCAAAGCTTCACACGATTGAACAACCGTTGGCCTAAATAAAAATGAACATCTCGTCAAGCCAGATGAACGTTCGTTCATCAGGCTCCAACGCGGTGCGCCTAATGGCGTGTCTCGGTGGAGTCTTGAATTTGCGAGAGGTCGCCTTCGCCTAGCTTGCGCCGGAACAGGTCCAGCGCCATTCCGTAGACCGTTCGTGCGGCGGCAGCGTCGTATCGAGCGCCTTCGTCCCGCATGAATGCGTGGGCGCCGTTGAATTCGTGCCAGCTGAAATTTGTTCCAGCGTCGGCCAGTGCATTGTAAATTGTTGCCCGGCCTTCGCGGGGAACATGCGGATCTTGCCGGCCAAACACGACCAGGAGTTCGCCCCTGATCTCCGGGATTCGATCGAGCGTATTGTCGTTCAAGCCTTTGCCCAGACTCCGCTTGTGGATATCGGTCGGGTAACAGCAGGTCGCCGCGAGCACTTCGGGGTGGGTGGCTGATCGGAAGGCAAGATGTCCCCCGATGCAGAAACCCATAGAGCCAATCTTGCCGGTACACTGAGGATGCGATTTTAAATAGCTCACCGCAGCCTTTGCATCGGCGTCGTAGCTGGAGAGTTCTTTATTGATTTTGTCCGCGTTGCCCCGATCCGCCCCTGCCTGGTCATATGGAAGCACAGTGCCGGGCTCTTCCAACTCATGAAATATTTCCGGGAGGGCGACCACGAATCCGTGTCCGGCCAGCACAGCAGCAGCACGCCGAATCGGTCCGGTTACCTGAAAGATTTCGGAGAACAACACGATCCCTGGGTAACGCCCTTCAGCGACTGGATACAAAACGTAGGTACGCATCGGCCCGGCTGGCGTTGGGATATCGATGAATTCGTTGTCCTTGATGATCATAAACTTTGGATGGAATCGCGCTCGGACAAACGAGCGAATAGTTGAACCTAAGATCTGGAGTTGAGAGGTCCTCCTCGTGTTCGTCGTCGTCCTCGTCCTCGAGAAATCCGCTATCGCGCCGGCACGTATGGCAACTGCGCCATCCGTTCCTTAACCAGATCGCTCGCCTCCAGGAGTTCGCCGATTGGGTCCCAACGACCATTAATCAGTGCGTCCCTCGCACTAGGGCGAATAGAGGCCGGAAATTCATCAGCTCCGAAACGAACGATTTGGGCCGTCAAATCGATGGTCATCTCGCGGTGCGGCTCGGACTCGACAATTTGGCGAATGCGGGCGAGATCGCTACGCGAGGCGCTCACACAGGGGAGACCGAGCGTCGTCGAATTTCCGAAGAAAATCTCAGCAAAGCTCTCTGCAACGATCGCCCGAAAACCGTAACGGTAGATCGCTTGGGGAGCGTGCTCGCGGGAACTGCCGCATCCGAAATTTCTGCCGCAGATTAAGATCGTTGCTCCGTGAAATCGGGGATCATTGAGGGAAAAGTTTGTCGGCTTCCCATTTTGTTCGAAGCGCACGTCGTAAAACAAGGCGTCGCCCAAACCCTCGAAGGTCACGCATTTCAAGTATCTCGCCGGAATGATCCGGTCCGTGTCGACGTCATCTCCGGGAATCGAGACGCAAGTGCCGCTTATTTCCAGAATCTTTCTTAAGGCCATGACGTAATTTTGGATTGATGATCAGCGGTTAAACAGTTCCCGAGCGTCCGTAATCTCACCGGCAATTGCCGCCGCCGCGACCATGACCGGGCTCATCAACACTGTCCGGCCAGTCGGGCTTCCTTGCCGGCCCTTGAAGTTCCGGTTACTGGAACTGGCACAAAGCTGATCGCCGACCAGCTTATCTGGATTCATCGCCAGGCACATCGAGCAACCTGCCTCGCGCCATTCAAAACCGGCCGCGGTGAAGATCCGATCAATCCCCAACTCCTTGCAAGCGGTTCCGACACCCTGAGAGCCGGGGACCGCGATCGCTTTGACGCCCCGTGCGACATGCCGGCCCTCGATGTACTTGGCCACTTCTTTGAAGTCCGAAAGCCGGCCGTTGGTGCAGCTGCCGAGAAAGGCGACCTGGATCGGAGTTCCTTTAATTGGGTTCCCAGGCTGCAGTTTCATATGCTCCAGCGCTTCCGCGAGCGATCCGCGCTGATCCTCGGGCGACGTTTCGGGTGTAGGTAATCGTTCTGAGATGAAAACCGCTTGGCCGGGATTGATGCCCCACGTCACCGTCGGCTCAATCTCTTTGGCGTCGAAATGGACAACATCGTCATAAGCACAGTCGGCATCCGAGGCGTACGAGTCCCATCGGCTAATTGCTTTCTTCCATTCGTCGCCTTTTGGGCTATAGGGACGGCCATGAAGAAAGGCGTATGTCGTTTCGTCCGGGTTGACGTACCCGGCACGGGCACCGCCTTCGATTGACATGTTGCAGACGGTCATCCGCTCTTCCATTGTGAATTGATCGAAGACCTCCCCGCCGTATTCGTAAGCGAATCCGTTGCCCCCGTTTACGCCCAATTTGCGGATGATGTGAAGGATGACGTCCTTGGCGTAGGTTCCGGCGGAGAGCTTTCCATCGACATTGATCCGGCGGACTTTCAATTTGCCGATCGCCATGGTCTGCGTCGCCAACACATCACGCACTTGGCTCGTGCCAATGCCGAAAGCAATCGCCCCAAAAGCGCCGTGAGTCGAAGTGTGGGAATCCCCGCAAGCAATCGTCGTCCCTGGCTGCGTGATACCCTGCTCCGGGCCCACCACATGAACAATGCCTTGCTTGCCGGAGAAAACGTCGAAGTAGGTGATTCCGAATTCCGCGCAGTTCTTGCGCAGTTCCTTGATCATCGCATCGGCGAGCGGATCTGAAAACGGCTCGGTCCGTTGATCAGTCGGAATAATGTGATCGACGGTCGCAAATGTCCGGTCGGGAAAGGCGACCGGAAGCCCCATTTCTCGAAGCATAGCGAATGCCTGAGGGCTAGTGACCTCGTGAATGAGATGAGTGCCGATAAGTAACTGGGTTTGGCCATTCCGCAATTCGCGAATCGAGTGCGCCTCCCATACTTTCTCAAAGAGTGTTTGTCCCATTTTACAGTAATGTACATCGTTGACTTACAACGAAAGTCGACCGGCTGCACAACTTTTTGGCATGTCGATTTTGACTTTGGTCAATCACTCCAATGGCCCTCGAACCATAACCAGCCACGCCGACTCTGAACCCAGTGGCCGTGAATCCATCGGTTGGCTCCCAAAGGAGGATGTTGGTAATGGCCAGGAACCCAATCGTAGCGGTTGTGGTGCCATCGCCAATGCCCAGGGATCCAAGCATAGGTACGCCACGATGGCGGTGGACCGGGCGTTTCGGGTATGAGTGCCGGAGGGGGATTGGGGGCGTAAATCCCGGCTTCTGATTTCTGAGCAATCGAAAGAGAGCCGAAGACCAAGATTGCCGCCAACGCGGTGAGTACTGGCCGCCCTCTGGCCAAAAATTTCGCGATTTCGTTCACCGAATTTTTCATACCGAGCTTAAGCATCCGAGCGTTCGAAGATACGATCAACGGGGAAACCATTCCCGGTCCGAGCCGACCGCGCCGGATCAGTCTGCGATCGGAAAACGCGGCGGTGCTTCGAGACGGATGGGTTTGTTCCCCGGTTAAGACCGCTGTTCTGGTTTCTAAACGGAGACTACGGCGCGATCAGATCTCCCAGGTTAATACATTTTCGGCGAGCTCGACGGCCGGAAGCCGAGGACGTTTCGCATGTCGAACTGCGTGCAGACCGCCCATCACGTTATTCAAGCGTTCGAACCCCTCCGATTCAAGCAGGCTTGTTGCAATCGAGCTTCGGTATCCGCTGCAACATAGGATGGTCAACGGTGTATTGCGAGAAAATCTTCCGACGTGGCGAAACAGCTGCGGCAGCGGGATGTTGATCGCGCCTCGACATGATCGTGAATCCATTCCTGGGCCGATCGAACATCCAGGACGACCGGGCGCGGTGCACTCTCCATGCCGGCGACGAAGTCTCGGGCTCCGATCTGCGTGATCTGTAGTGTTTCATCCAGGTCATCAGCGTCGATATATCCTGCAACCTGATCAAATCCAATACGGGCGAGTTCAAGCTGAGCTCGCTTTGCCTCCGACTCGTATTCAACCACCAGCAGGATCGGCAAGTCGGGATTCACAAAAAAGCCGCACCAGACTGCGAATGAAGGGCTGGCGACCCCGATGTTCAGTCTGCGGCGACATGTGCATCTCCGAAAAGCGCGGGTGGACGCACGTCCAGGATTGTGGCGCCTTGTTGTTGCAAATCGTTAAACTCAGCCAGTGCCAGATGAGCGGCTGCAGGCTGGTTCGAAAAAAATGCAGCGCCCTGCAAATTGATTGTGACCGATCGGCTGAAGTAGAGGGGTCGATCGGGCAGATTTGCAATCATCGCCTCA
>DASTDH010000264.1:0-15606 GCA_035710445.1 Chthoniobacterales bacterium | reverse complement strand
GTCGCACGAGCGGGCGATCAGTATCGAGGAATCGGGTCGGGCATATCTGGCCTGGGTCAATGGTCGGCTGCTTGGATTACCGAACGTGATTTGGATTGCCGGAGCCGTAGCTGCGCTCGGTATTTGGTGTCAGAGATACACGCCGTTCGGCCGTTACAGTATCGCTATTGGCGCTGGTGAACCGGCCACTTGGGCATCCGGAGTGAAAGTAAACCGGTACAAAGTGCTCGCGTTTGCAATCTCCGGTGCATTGGCGGCATTGGCCGGAGTTCTCATGGCAGGAAGACAAAGCAGCGGGTCTCCCAATCTAGCCGATCAATTGTTGTTGCCGGCGATCGCCTCGGTTATCGTCGGCGGTACTGCGATTACCGGGGGAGCAGGCGGAATTGGCCGAACGGCGGTGGGGGCTTTGATTATCACCATTGTACGCGTGGGAATGACTTTCATCGGCGTGAACATCTTTGCGCAACAGATCGTCTTCGGGCTGGTGCTGATTCTTGCGGTAGCGCTGACCATCGATCGGTCCAAGATTGTTATCGTGAAGTAATTGCCTCCAACGCTGCGACATAAAACATTTATTATGGACTTAGAGCTAAAAGATAAAGTGGCCGTCATCACTGGCGGCAGTGTCGGAATCGGGCTAGCTGTCGCCGAAGGTCTGGCGGCGGAGGGTGTCGACCTGGTCCTGGGCGCGCGCCAGGAAGATCGAGTCAAGACTGAGGCTAAGCGCGTGGCGGAAAAATTCAAAGTCCGCGCGATTGGAGTAGCCGCAGATGTAGCGACTGTTGCCGGAACCGACGCACTGGTTCGAGCGGCAGAGACCGAATTCGGCGGTGCGGACATTTTGATCAACAATGCTGGGACTGGCAGCAATGAGACGGTCATAGAAGCGCCGGATGAGAAGTGGCAGTACTATTGGGAATTGCACGTGATGGCCGCGGTTCGTCTGGCACGCGGTCTTGTGCCGTTCATGCGCAAGCGGGGGGGCGGGGTGATTTTGCACAACGGTTCGATTTGCACGGTCCAGCCGCTCTGGTATGAGCCGATCTACAATACGACCAAGGCTGCGCTTTTGATGTTCTCGAAAACACTCTCCAACGAGCTCATCAAAGACAATATTCGCGTGAACACGATTAACCCGGGATTGGTGCTTACCCCGGACTGGATCAAAACCGCCAAGCAATTGACGGCCGACAAGGGGGGAGATTGGCAGGCGCATCTCGACGGTGTCGCGCGGGAATATGCGCCCATTGATCGATTTGCCACGCCCGAAGAAATTGCGCATTTCTTCGTGTTCATGTGTTCGCCGAGATCCAGCTATTCGGTTGGTTCCGCCTATTTCGTCGACGGAGGGATGCTGAAGGTGGTTGCGTAGCGCTTGGCGAATAACCGATAGCCGATAGGCAATGATCCCGCAGGGATACAACGAAAGTAGCCCTGCGCTTTAGTGTGTGGTACTCTCCGTTATGCTTCGGCAGCCCCTTGAGAGCTCAGGAACTAACCATTTCTATCTATCGTCCCTCCAGGACGTGCCGCTCTTTTTTGCGCCAACCCCACACTAAAGTGCGGGGCTACTTTCGTTGTATCCCTGCGGGATCATTGGCCATTGGCTATGGGCTATTCACGAACCGCGCTGCATATTCATCCAGCGTCTGGTAATACGGCCCGGCCTCTTCGTAGATCTGGTCAAACAATTCGGCCAGCTTTTCGTAGCGCGGAACCCAATCCGGGTTCGGGACGATCTCTTCGTCTAACTGAATCAGGCGTTTTGACGCGCCGGCGAGAGTGGGATAAATACCGGCCGCTGTGCCAGCGATCATGGCGCAACCCAAGATGCTCGATTCCTGGTGCCTGGTCGTTCGGATCGGTGTTCGATAGATACTCGCTTTAATCTCAAGCCAGAGTCGCGTCTTAGCTCCGCCGCCGCTGGCGATCATATAGCTGAGTGTGTTCCCACTCTGTTCCATAATGTTCAAATTCCGGCGCGAAGCGAAAGCCACTCCTTCCATCACTGACCGATGAAGGTGACCGGTTCCATGACCATAGGTCAGACCGAAAAATTGGGCCCTGGCATTGGTTCGCGGACCGAGGCGCTCGCCATTCAGATAGGGGAGAAAGAGTAGTCCGTCAGAACCGGGAGGAACTGCGCCGGCGAGTTTGACCAGCTCGTCGTAACCCAGTTCGTTATCATGGAAAGCGCGCCGGGCCCAGCGCATTGCGTCACCACCCGCATCCAGAATGGTAAACGCACTCCAGCCTTGGTCGACACCGGCTACGTTACTGATAATCGGATGCAAAACCGGTTTTTCCGTCTGCAAGGTGAGCAGAGTGGAAGTGCCGGTCGAGTCAGAAGCGACTCCAATCGGACTGACTCCTGATCCCAGCAATGTAACCGGAAAGTCTCCCGCTCCCACTGCTACCGGGGTTCCGGACAAGAGACCGGTCTGTTGCGCGCACGATTTAGAAATGGTACCGACGATCTCGATCGGCGCCTTCAGCTCGGGCAACAAATCTGGATTGAGTTCCAGAAGATTGATTATCGAGCCGCTCCAGGAGCGCGTTGTGACGTCGTATAGGTAGGTGGTGGACGCTTCCGGATGGTCGATTGCCTTGGCTCCGGTGAGTTTGAAATTGATGAAATCCTTAACGATAAGGACGGAGCGTGCGCGCCGATAGACATCGGGAAAGTCATGTTTGAACCAGAGAAGCTTGAATGCCGGCCAAGCGGTGGCAGCCGGGTTGCCAGTGATCGGCAGCAGCTTTTCCTGGTCGTGCTGCTGCAAGAATTGGTCGAGCACGCCCCGCGTCCGTTTATCATTCCAAAGCGGGGCATAATCAACCACCGGAACACCCGATTCATCGAGCAGGACTGTGCCATGCATTTGTCCGCAACAAGCGACTGCAGCGATCCGCGTGGGAGCTCCTGCTACTTTCTCCAATACGGAACGAATGCACAGAACGACTCCATTCCACCAATCCGACGGTCTCTGCTGAGACCAGCCAAATTGTGGGACTTGCTGATCATGTTCTGCTGCGTGGAAGCAGACGATTTGACCTTGCATATCGACCAGCGCGGCCCGTACGCTGCCGGTCCCGACATCAATCGCGAGTAGAAGATCTTTTGTTCCTGGCATAGGAATTTCTTAAAAGCACAGAAGAATAATCCGGAGATTAAATAGATTGCACAGACCTTACAAACTCCCAGTAGAAAGCGCCGGGATGTGAATGCGGGTTTCGCGCTTTATCTTTGGACAAGGGATTACCCCGACTAGTTTCTTCGGCCTCGGAAGCGCGGTTGCTGACGGTTTTTCTTGGTCACTTCCAGGCTGTCCGCCGAACGAGCTGTCGCTGATGAAATGATTCAGACGTAAGGTTATCCTTTCCAGCTTGTGCTGGATTGAACGCCTGATTCGCCTCGTGCCTCGGTCAAAGACTTCTGTCAAAGTTCAGAAAAACGCTCGCCGGACGACACGAGTCCGATTTGGTCGATCACCGACAAACTCAGCTATACCCAGCCGAGAAAACCGATCAGTCCGGCCAGGGCGACGATGATCAGGGGATTGGTCCTGGTGAAAATGAAGATCAGCGCGCAAAGGCCGGTGAGCAGAAAAGCTCTCCAGTCGTGGTCAGTTGATTTGCCCATGATGTAGGCACTGGCGAGAACTAGTCCTACGGTAAGTGGAGCAAACCCCTTTTCGATCGCGTGGCGTAAGGGTGATCTTTCGGCATGCTGCCAGAAGAAAGTGACTAAATAGACCACAATAGCGGCGGGAAGGATAACAGCTACGGTTGCCAGCACGCCGCCGAGAATGCCGGCTGCTTTGTAGCCAATGAGAGTAACAATTAGAATGCTGGGACCGGGCGCAGCCTGAGATATGGCGAAAACATCAGCGAATTGATTGTCAGTGAGCCAATGATATTTCCCCACTGATTGGCGGTGCATCTCCGGCAGGACTGAATTACCTCCTCCGATTGAAAGAAGGGAGAGCGAACTGAAGAGGAGGAAAATTTGGACCAGTGTCTTCACAGCTTTTACTTCCTCGGCCAGGCCCAAGCCAGGCTCAGCGGGCCAAGGATCGCCAGGGTCAGCAGCAACGGCCAACGAAGGAGACCGTTCATCGTCAATGTGGCGAGAAAAAGCAGAATCGCCGGCAGCTCATGCAGACATTTTTGGCCGGTTTTTACGGCCATAGCAATGGTCAGTGCTACCGCGGCAGCAGCAGCCCCATGCAAAATTTTCTGCAACGAAGGAACATGATGAAACTGAAAATAGGCGACAGCCAACCCGAGTACCAAAATTACCGGAATCGCGCACAGACCGAACACGGCGACAATGGCACCCGGAATGCCGTGGAACTTTGTGCCGATGAATACCGCCATATTCACCTGATTGGCACCGGGTAGAATTCGGCACATGGTGGCAGCGCTGAGAAATTCTTCCTCGTGCATCCATTTCTTTTCCACCACAACGATTTCACGAGACCAGGCGGAAAGCCCGCCTCCGAACGATGCCAACGCAATCTGGTTAAAGGCTAGAACCAGTTCCCACAACGAGGGTGACGGATCCGATTTCTGTTTCCCAGTGGCCGGATCACTCATGCATTAGATCTGGGTCATGGGGAAAATCCGGTTCG
Organism: Chthoniobacterales bacterium; assembly: GCA_035710445.1. Lineage (GTDB taxonomy): Bacteria > Verrucomicrobiota > Verrucomicrobiia > Chthoniobacterales > JAFAMB01 > DASTDH01. The sequence continues at coordinate 10,972 of DASTDH010000264.1, read as the reverse complement.
TGATGGTGCGACTGTGGGTCGAGCGGATCCGGCGCCTTGTAATGATGAGAGAGAAACCAATCCTGCTCGAAGACCTGCTCTAGACGGGTTACGATTGCCGGATCCTGGATAGTAATGCCCAATTCTCGGCGCAGATCAAAAGCACTACGGTCGATATTCATTGAGCCTACTAAGGCATGTTTACGATCAGCCAGCAGCAACTTGGCATGTAAGCGCAAGTTCTTTTGCTTATGCACCTTTACTCCGGAATAGTGAAGGATTCGCCAAGAGGAGAAGGAATCAAGAATGTCCCAATCGCTGATGCCATGTTTTCCGCCGCAAAGGACGCGTACGTGCACGCCTCGCTGGGCCGCGCTTACCAGGCGCTCAAGAATCGTGGTGTCGACAAGCTTTGGATGCTGCACATCGAGTCGGCTTTGAGCCTTGTCGATGAAATCAGACATCAATAATCGCGAGTTGTCATTACTCCAAAGCAGACCCGACTCGGCCGACGGTATCCAATCCCGTTGTTCCCAATCGGCCTCGAATCCGGCGGCAATCTGTTCAACCTTAGCCGGGTCGAATACGATCACACCGTAATCCCGGGTCAGGGTGAAATACTTCTCACACAAATTGAAGGTAGCGATGAGTGCCACCCGGTTGTCAATCACGATTGATTTCTCATGCGTAACGTAAAATTTAGGGTTTGCCCAGCGAACGTTGATCCCGGATTTCTGCAACGTTTCGAAGGCTTCATCGTTGGCCCGGTCGCCACCGGATCGTTTTGAATTCAGCATCACCTGGACCGCCACCCCGGAATTCTTTCGCTCGATGACGGCCTGGATCAAAGAGGGATCCGTAAATGTAAATTGTTTGATCAACAGCGATTGTTGCGCGCTTCGGATGAATTCGCGGACAGGAGTAACACCGTGGTCGGGCTGGACGATCAGAAACGGGATGGTTAACGACATGAATGAAAGCGAACCAGTGAACCCAAACTTCTATTAATCTCGCGACTCTAGCGCAGGCGCAAGCCGGTAATTTCGAGAGGCTCAGATCGAGGTAGGGCTGTTCGCTCCGGAATGGAGTAGCTATCGAGAATTGTTCGATCTGGTTACCAAAGGATCAACGGAATTTAGAGAGTTTGCTTTTCCAATTGGCACGCTCGCTGCCACGCGGGGTTCTGCGATCAGCGACTTCGACACTTGGCATTTTGTCCGGCTCAACGCCGATCCTGAACTTCTCAAACGATTCCCGGCCTAATGCATCCTAATGCCATGCATTTGATCCATTTGCTACAAAAGTTTTGCATGACAGGGTAGAGAAAAGGCGCATTCTTTCAGCAACCAAAATGAAACATACGCTTACAGTTTTGGCTTTATGTACGCTCGTGGCACATGCCAGCAGCGGCGCGGTGAGAGGCGTTCCCTCCGACCGCGTCGGCGGCGATCTGAAAGGCTCTCACCCGGGATATATGCGGGTATGGGTAGAGAAAGGCGCGCGCAAGGTGAATGTGGATAGCACCGGAGTAATTTTGAAGGGCTATGACGTGGTGGGTTATTTCACCCAAGACAAAGCTGTTAAAGGAAGTCCTAAGTACCAGGCCACCTATCAAGGTGCGACCTACTACTTTAGCTCCGCCGCGGACCTGGCTACTTTCAAGAAAGATCCTTCAAAATATGTCCCGCAGTATGGCGGTTATTGCGCCAATGGAATGAAAAACAGTAAGTTAGCGGATAGCGATCCGACAGTATTCTCTATCGTAAAAGGAAAACTATACGTTTATGAACATTCCGCGGCGAAAAAAGAGTTTCATACCCACTCCCTTGAGCATGTAATCAAAGCGGACCATAATTGGTACCAGATGTTCGAATAGCTGCTGCCTCGAGGGCATCGGCGCGACATGCCACGCTAGCTTGACGGTGCTGGTTCATTGAGTATGCGCTTGCTGCGCATGGTAAGAGGCAACAAGCTCGAGACCAGCTGTCGGACTGCATCTAAATCGTAGGTTACCTAGGAGCGTGGTCTACAATTTAGATGCAGTAATTGTTGTACTTAAATCGTGGACTACTGCACTACTTTCGTGGACCAGTTTCACCGTTAATTTCGCATCGCGAAATTCACAGCCGGCAATTTGCCTTTCCGGGCCTGCTCGCTTTCACACGAATGCCGGATAAGCGGACCGCTTCCTGATTGCTTCCGATCGCTTTAATGAGCGGTGCTTGAGAAGAATCGCTATCCCGCATAACTCCGTAGTATTACTACCAGTTTTGTCGGCTGCAAGCTTTTTTGACACAAATGTCCGTTCCACTTCGATCGCTCCGCATTTTCTCAGCGGAAGCCGGAATAACCCTCAATCATCGGGAGGCGATTAGGGCGAAAAGCTGCGGAGGAGCTATCCGCGCAGCAAAGCGGCGGCGACCAGTCGCCGGTCGATTTTGGTAATTGATATCGTCGGAGGCGCTCTATCGATTTTACCGATCGATCGGGAAAACGTGAGTTTACTGTTGTATTACTACAAAAAAAGCGCCAATCTGCCGCTGGTAGCGCGTCTGTGCCTATTTCATTCCAGATCAATTTCTGCGTCATGAGTGCTGTCAACTACCTGCCACCGTTTGCCGCCTTCTTGAATACCGAATCGCTCGAAATTCAGCCCAACACGGGAGGGTACATAAAGTATATTCGCGAGCTTGATAGTATCTATGCCGATCGGGAGCAGTTTCTGCAATTGCTGGAAACCCGAGGCGGCGAAATTGCTTACCGGGTTAATGAGCTCCGATTTGCCGAGCGCGAAAGCGATCTGATCACCGGAATCAGCGTTTTGAATCCGGGAAAAGTTGGAACTGAGTTTTTCATGACGCGCGGTCATCTCCATCAGCGTGCCGACCGGCCGGAGACGTACTACTGCCTGGCCGGCCACGGTATTCTGCTGATGGAGAATCTTGAGGGTAAAGTGGAAGCGGCCGAAATGCGCCCCGGTACTTTGGTCTACGTTCCGCCCTTTTGGGTGCATCGCAGCGTCAACGTCGGATCTGAAATATTTGCGACGCTGTTTTCCTATCCCGCTGATGCCGGTCAAAATTTCGAGATCGTTCGAAAAGCGGGCGGATTCAATTCGCTCGTGGTCGACGACGATCACAAGGGATGGAAATTAATTCCCAACCCTCGTTACACGGTTCGCGCGCGCGCCGAAATCGAGGCATACACTCGGGGAGAATAACCACTTGAACATGCCAAACCCAATTTTCTCCAAGCTGGCGTACCATCGGTTAATGCCAGTCATCGAACTTGATTCGGCCGATGATGCTCTTCATTTGGCGGAAGCTTTTCTCCAGGGTGGGTTGCCACTGCTGGAAGTAACCTTTCGGACGAGGGCTGCCGCCCAAGCCATCGGCGCAATCCGGAAGCGTTTCCCGGAGATGTTGGTAGGCGCCGGGACTATCATTACGCGCGATCACCTGCAACAGGCGCTGGATGCGAGCGCTCAGTTTCTGGTTTCGCCGGGATTTGAGCGAACACTAACGGAGGCAGTCTTGGAATCTGGCACACCTTATTTGCCCGGCGTGGCGACGCCTTCTGATTTGCAGGGCGCATTGGCACTCGGCGTAGCACAGTGTAAGTTTTTTCCGGCTGAGGGTAGCGGTGGAACCAGGGCATTGCGGGTCCTGGCGACTACGTTTCGAGCCTTTTCGCCGGCGTTTGTTCCCACCGGTGGCATCAACCTTAATAATCTCGAGATGTGGCTCAAGGAGCCGGCCGTGATAGCCGTCGGCGGCTCGTGGCTGGCGGCCAAAGAATGGATTCGTGACCGAGATTGGGCCGCCATCCGCGAGTCAGTTGTAACCAGCGTCAAAATCACTCAATCGGTGATGCAGACATGAGCGTATCGCTGTTGCCAGCCGAAGCTCCCACGATCCATTTCATTGGCGTGTCGACCAGCCAATCGTCGATCATGAAAGTGTTTCCGGAATGGGCCGCCCAGCTGGGTATCGATGGTGCCAGTATCCATGGCATCGATCTCCCTTTGAGTGCTCCGCCCGAGTCCTATCGTGAGGTGGTCAGCTTCATCCGCAATGACCGTGAGTCACAGGGAGCGTTGGTGACGACTCACAAAATCGATCTTTTCCGGGCGGCACGAAATCAGTTCGATGAGCTTGACTGGTTTGCCACTGCCATGCATGAAATCAGTTCGATTTCGAAGCGAGATGGAAAATTAATCGGGCAGGCAAAAGATCCGATATCGGCCGGGCGTACAGTCTGCTCGATGCTGCCGGAGAATTTCTGGCCAGGCGCGGCTGGGCCGGTGTTTTGTATGGGAAGCGGTGGCGCCGGCGTTGCGATAACTTGGTTTCTACTGCAAGGGGAGCACCGCCTTGGACGACCTTCCCAGATCATCGTTTCCGATATCTCGGCCGAGCGCCTGGATCACCTGCAGCAACTAGTGAACTCGCCGCGGCTTGAGACCAAGCTGATCAAATCGCCGGAAGAAAACGATAGCATCATGCGAACCCTGGCGCCCCATGCTCTCATCATCAATGCCACCGGGCTGGGCAAGGATCGACCCGGATCGCCCATTACGGATGGAGCCGGATTTCCCCATAGATCAATTGTTTGGGAACTTAATTACCGGGGCGCACTTGATTTTCTGCAACAGGCTCGCCGGCAATCGGAATCAGGCAAACTCCGCATCTACGATGGCTGGGACTATTTCATTCATGGCTGGACCGGTGTCATCTCAGACGTGTTCGCAATCGAGATTCCCAGTGATTCCGCGACCTTCCAACGACTTTCGCGCATCGCCGCCCAAACCAGCGGAAGATAATGAGACATATCCTGGTTACGCCGCGCTCCTTGTCTGGTTCCGACCATCCCGCGATTCAAATGCTGAAGGATCAAGGATGGGAAATTGTTTTTGGCCCACGAGGCCGGCTGCCCGAGGAAACAGAGCTTTTGCAGCTTTTGCCGGGATGCGAAGGATGGTTGGCGGGAGTTGAGCCGATCTCGGTTCGGGTGCTGGACTCGGCCAAGCAGTTGCAAGTGATCAGCCGGAACGGTAGCGGCATCGACAATATCCCATTGGAAGCAGCCAAAGAACGAGGAATCACCGTGCTCAGCGTCGCTGGTGCCAATGCGCAAGGAGTCGCGGAGCTAACCCTCGGTTTGGCGCTGGCAGCTGCTCGGCATCTTCACGTGGCCGATCGGCAACTCAAAGAGGGCAAATGGATCCGCTCCTTAGGAAGTGAATTGAGCGGTAAACCGGTGCTAGTTGTCGGTTTCGGAAAGATCGGGCAACGCGTTGCTCGCTTATTGGCGGCGTTTGGCTCTTCTGTGTCGGTAGTGGAACCGATGCAAGTAGCTACGGATCCATTCAGCAAAATAGAGTTGGCTGCCGGTATGCGTAACGCCCATCTGATAACTCTGCATTGTCCTCCGTTACCAAATGGACGACCGTTGATTACTGCTGAACTAGTAAAACAATCCCGGCCAGGGCTCATCCTGATCAATTGTGCCCGCCGCTCTTTAGTCGACGAGACCGCGGTTTTGGCCGGTTTGCAAGCCGGCCAGATCGGAACGTACGCGTCCGATGTGTTTGAACAGGCCGATGAGAATAATATTGCGCTGATCGCACATCCCCAAGTGATCGTAACCCCGCATCTGGGCGCCTATACCAAGGAGAGCGTTGACCGAGCAGCGGTTGAAGCGGCAGCAAACCTGATTACCTTTTTTGCGGATGCCCCCGGTTAAGCTCATGGATTTTGATGGGTCTCTGGCCGGAGCGCTGCGGAATTCAGCCAAAGAACTCGAACTATATTGGCTAGGCCAGTCCGGTTTTCTCTTCCGTACACCGGAATTGATCTGGGTCGTTGACCCTTATCTGACCAACTCTCTGGCGGTAAAATATCGCGACCACATGTTTTCCCATGAAAGAATGGCACCGCCTCCGATTGCGGCTCCCGAGTTGCCGGCAGTGGATTATATGATCTGCACTCACATCCATGGGGATCATCTGGATGTGCCAACGCTTGAATCGATCGGCGAGAATCATCCGCAGGCCCGCTTTATACTGCCGGGCGGCATTGAGGAGGATATGGCGCATTTGCGCGTGGATTCGGATCGAATCATTTGGGCTGAAGCCGGCCGGACCATTTCGCTCACCCATGAAATCGACGTTGTTCCGGTAAAGGCCGCGCATGAAGAATTCAAATATGATAAACGCGGACGGCACCGTTTTCTTGGCTACGTGTTTCGGTGTGGGGCAACAACTTTGTATCATTCCGGTGATTGTGTTCCCTACCAAGGACTGGTAGAGAAACTTCGGGAGCTTCAGCCGGACGTCGCGATGCTGCCGGTTAACGGCCGGAGGAGGGAGCTTACCGAAAAGGACATTTTTGGGAATTTTTCGCTCGCCGAGGCGATTAATCTCTGTTTGCAAGCGAGAGTTCCGGCCATGATTGCGCAACATTTCGGTCTATTCGCCTTTAATACGATTCGACCCGAATTGATCGACGAAGCCGCAATTGAGGTTGCGCAACAACTTCAGGTCTTGAAGGCAGAGACCGGCACCCGTTACACTTTCAATTCACGTAGCCGTGCCTAGAAGACCTCGACCCCCGATTCCAAGCGATCCTAATCGCAACCTGTTAGAAATCATCTCCACTTATCTGCCCGATCTGAGGCCCTCCGATCGGAAGGTCGCGGAGTTAACACTAGCGGCGCCCCAATTTATCCTCAACGGAACGGTTGACCAGACGGCCCGGCGCGCCGGGGTGAGCGAGCCGACAGTCATTCGTTTTTGCGAGGCTCTGGGGTTTGTCGGATTTCAGGATTTTAAAGTCCGTTTGGCCCAAAGCGTTGCACTTGGTATGCCGGCTACCCACTCAGTGATTCTGCCGGCGGATTCGCCCGAGGTCATAGCCAACAAGATCTTCGATTACAGCATGAACAGTTTGGACTGGGCCCGGAAGCAGTTGGATAAGCGAGCGCTCCAGAAAGCGGTCGATTTACTGCTGGCGGCGAAGCGAATTGAATTCTTCGGCTTTGGTGCGTCAGGTATCGTCGCGCTCGATGCGCAGCAAAAATTCCCGCTGTTTGGCGTACCGTGTACCGCGCACTGCGATTCGCATCAGCAGTTCATTGCCGCGTCTATGGTAAAGAGCGGGGATGTCGTGGTTGCGATTTCGAATACGGGCCAGACCAAGGGAGTGATCGAGGCGGCGAAGACCGCTCTGGCCAATGGAGCATCGGTCATTGGCATCGTTGGGAAGGAGGGGGCCCTGGTGGATCACTGCACGGTTGTTCTACTGGTCGAAACCCTCGAGAACACCGACGTGTACACCCCGACGATTTCGCGGCTAGCTGCACTCACGCTCATCGATATCCTTGCGACTAGCGTCGTCATCCGGCGCGGAAAAGAGCATAACTTTCGCGTGGCCGAAATGAAACGCCATCTCGCGGCGATGCGGGGATCGTTGTAGACGCACCTGATATACGAATCGGAGGTCCGAAACGTTCGGTGAACTCCGTTGATTGGTCCCGCAGGGATGGAATGATGGCGTTAGAAAAGAATCGGTCCTCCCGTAAGGACTGGTCTGACTTTTCGATTCGGTAATGCTGAAATGTCCCGGCAGGGACCCAAAGATAGTAGCCCCGAACTTCAGTGCGGGTTACATGTGTTTTTTCGCGTCGCGTCCCCCAGGGACGATAGAAACCAATCTCCTTTTTAGATCAAACCGCGGAACTTTCATCGATTGTCCCTTGCGGGACGGGTAATTCTAAAACAACGCTATCCCAGCAATGAATTGCTGGGCTACTATCTTCTAGTCCCTGCGAACCAATGCGCTACCCGGACAATGCACGTTTTTAGCGCTGACTCATCATCGAACCATCCGTTGGGATTATTAAGAGGGTTTTGAGCGGTTCTCTTAACGTAGGCTGCAAAAAGTTACTCTGGAGCAGAACTTGGTCGGTGTCGCTTACAACTGGAAGGCGGCTCCGTAAGCAAGCGCCCAAGACTCCTAAACCAACTTCCAAAGCAGCGATATCTACAAGATCAGATTCAGGTCGCCGAATTCATGCCAGAGATAGCGGCGCGCGATCGCTTCAAGGTATGAGACGTAAATCGTGGGCGACGGTACGAACGCAGCCAACAAATCAAGATGGCTGGCCTCCGGCTCATGCAAGCCGGTAAGCAGGCCATCCACAACTTGTAATCGGTAATCGGCGGTGATGCGTAATTGGGTGTACTGATGGCACGCTCGAACTTCGCCACCAGAGTCTGCCGCGATCGACTCCAACGCTCGCACAACCGTGGTACCGACGGCCACAATGCGTCGACCCGAATTTTTTGCGCAACCGATTTTAGCGGCTGCTTCCTGGCCGATCCAATATTCTTCCTCCGAGGCGAGATGTCGACGATCAAACTCGTTATCCAGATAAGAAGATAATCCCGTATGCAAAGTGATGGCGGTACTCTCCACACCCCGACTGCGCAACTGCAGTAAAAGTCGCCAGGTAAATGCTCGACCGGCACTCGGCATTTCCGCTGCGCCCGGCCGGAGCGCATAAACGTTCTGGTAGTAACTTAGTCGCCAAGGCGCGGAGAGATAACGATAGCGAATCGGTTGCCCGATGCGGTAAACCAGGTCGAGAAACTCGGTCCCGCTCTTTGAGAAGCGTAGCTTCCACAGCCGCGGAATCCGTTGATCGCGCGCCAGGACGGCGCAGGTCAGCTCTCGACCAAATTCCAGTTTCAACCCCGGGGTAAGCAGCTTTTCCGCCTGGGAGAGCGCCGGCGGAACGACCAACAAGGCAAGCCAGGTACCATCGGGCAGCAGTTCCGCCAAACGAACCTCGACTTTCGACTTCGAATGACCGGCTGTGCCAACCAATGTGGCCGGAAGCGTTCGGCTGGAATTGAATACCAGCAAGTCACCGGGAGCCAGGAACTCCGCGATCCGATCGAAGCGAGTGTGCGTAAGTGCGCCGGAAGAGCGAGCGATCACTAACAACCGCACCCCATCACGCGCGACTCCGCGGCGTTCCGGCGGCCGGTCGGCGTTTAGTTCGGAAGGTAAATGAAAGGGAAGGATTCGATCAATCGATGCCGGATTCGGGGAACACTTCTTGATCGAAGGTGGACCGGGCGGGAAGAGCATAGTTACCCTCTGCTGACTATTTTGCGCCAGTCGGATTGCGCTTCCAAACGTTGACCCCGTACCTGTCGACCAGCCTCCGAGCCAAGAAATACGAAGATCTCGGTCACTGCGGCGGGATCGGCCCAGGCGGTCGGATCTTCGCCCGGTTCAGCATGACGATGCATGGCCGTATTCATGTTGCCCGGATCGACCCAATTTACCCGAACCGGAGTTTCCACCAGCTCGGCGGCCCAGGTCTGCGACAGTCCTTCCAAACCGAATTTACTGATCCCGTACGCTCCCCAACCGGGATAACCGGTCCGCCCGGCGTCACTGGTCACATTCACGATCGATCCGCCATGATCGATCATTGCCGCGAGCAAGTTCTGGATGAGGAGGAAAGGGGCAACCAGGTTAACGTTCAAAACCTGCTGGAAATCGTCCGCCGGATAATCCAGCAGGTAAGGCATCGGTGCCGGTCCGAGGGTGGATGCGTTATTGACCAAGATATCCAAACGACCGCCACACGCCTCCAAGGTAATCGCGGCGACGCGCTCGACGTCGGCGGACGAACCAAGATCGGCCTGGATAGTCACTACGGTTGCGGTGGGCGCGACTTGGCCGATCTCCGATTGCAGTTCTTGCAACGGTTCTCTCCCACGCGCGACCAAAGCCAGGCCGCGAGCACTTTCCCGCGCATAAGCGAGTGCGATCTCTCGGCCAAGTCCCTGGGAAGCGCCGGTAATCAGCGCAAATTTATCGGTTAACAGTTTCATTGGATACCTCTGCTGTCCTGGTTGTAGTTGCATTGATGAACGCGGGCAGCTAGTTTAATAAGTAATGACTTGGTAAATCCAGGCAGCGAATATGTCAAGGCAAGACTTGGAAAATAAGAACCTGGAAAAATTGGCGCCACCGGATCGGTTGCTTTTCCTGCTTAAAACGAGAGGACCGCAAACCGCCGCCGATCTTGGTACCAGGCTGCAAATCACGCCCGAGGCGGTCCGACAGCAGTTGCTGCGACTGGTTGATGAAGCATTGGTATATGCCAAATCGGAAGTACGCGGAGTGGGGCGACCCGCCCAGGTTTACCATCTGGCACCGGCAGCGCAACGACGTTTCCCGGATGCGCATGCAGAACTGACGGCACAACTCATCGGGGAAATCAGAGATGTTTTGGGGGAAAGCGCCTTGGATAAGCTGATCCGAGTCCGAGAAATCGCAACCCGCAAACGATATGAAGCGCTGTTATCGGGTGAACGAAGTCTGGGGCAGAAGGTTGCTCATCTGGCGGAAATTCGGAACAAGGAAGGTTATATGGCGAACTGGGAAAAGGAAGAAGAGGGCGATAGCTACCTTCTGGTGGAAAACCATTGCCCTATCTGCGCCGCCGCCAGTGCTTGTACTGGCTTTTGCCGCTCGGAACAGGCCATCTTTGAACATGTGCTCGGGCGCGATGTCCGGGTTGAGCGAGTCGAGCATCTGTTGGCCGGTGCCCGGCGCTGCGCCTATCGAATCTCCAAGAAAACCACGAATAAACGCGAAAAGGACGGGGTTCAAACCGCGAATAGACACGAATAAGAGGACCATTGTAAGTGCCGATTGGAAGTCCATCGGTAGCGTATTCGAACCGTCCATGATTCTGCGTTCTAAGGGGCCACCATGAAAACCACGAATCGGCGGAAAAGGACGGTTTTAGAACCGCGAATGGACACGGATAGAGGACCCGTGTAAGTGCCGATTAAAGTCCATCGGTGGCGGATTCGAGCGTTCATGATCCTGGGGGTTGTGAATGGATCGGACTCTGCGAGCGACGCAAGCGGGCGCGATGAGAGGGCTACCAAGAAAACCACGAATCG
>DASTDH010000263.1:0-6525 GCA_035710445.1 Chthoniobacterales bacterium | reverse complement strand
CGCTTTCGGCGCTGCACTCTCGCCAGGAAGTAGTAAGTCATACCGCGGATCAAACAGGTTAAGCACCAATATGCCATCATGCCGTAGGTGCCGGTGGATACAGCGAAGACAACTCTCCTGATCATCTGGAGATAGCAGATGTTGAAACGAGCGGAATGTTGAGTAAACCCCGCCAAAGTGCATAGGGAATGCAAAATCTCGCATATTCCCTTCGGTTAGAAAAAGCCGGCCCCTGATTGCCGCGGGTAGATGCTGCTGTTTGCTGCTGGCAACCGCCAGCATGGCAGGACTTGCATCCAGCCCATAGAGCTCATGGCCTGCCTGGGCTAGCGGTATCGCAACTCGGCCGGTACCACACGCGAGTTCGAGAATCGGACTTTGAATATTGCGGAACTCCTCACACAAAAACGAAACATCTGTATTGTCTGACTCCCAACTGGTGGGGGTCATCGCATCATAGATTTCTACATGGAGACTCGGCTCAGCGTAAAATCGTCGTTGCATAGAGAAGCGTGCTTGGGAACGCGTGAGCATCCAACGAGCCAGTTAAAACTTCTGACAGTGGGGGCTGGTCAGAGCCAATTTCGCGCCAGATGGCGGCATCAAGCAGTTGGATGCTGGTAAGGGGTTTGAGCTCTTCCTGAGTTTCTTCCATGGGTCTATTTCTCCTTTTCCGGCGGCTTGGACCGTCGCGATGATTTTTTAGAAACTTTCGGATTCTGACGAAGGAAATCCGCTAAGGCCAAAGCTACATTAGCCCCGATTCAGCCTGATCTTTTTGACTTGGACAGCATCGCGGTCCCGAGCTAACTCGCAAAGGGCAACCTCATCTCCAAAAACCGCTTTTACGCCTCGCCAAACCCCTTAAACAGAACACTACCTGTCCAACCGGTGCCCATTTTGGACAGCAGTGCTTCACCTCTGGCCTAAAATATCTTTGGCCTTTGGTGTGCCGGCTTTTTTAAGTGGCCGTCCCGCCCGGGACGATCGAAGGACGTCATTGTTTGCATGGCCAGAATGCGATTCTTCAACCGTCCTGAAAGCGATGTTCAGGTTTGCCCCCAATTTCCAGCTCAACAGCTAGAAGAGCTCCTTCGTGCGGATTCCTTGAGAGCTGCTCCGCACTCAAGGCAAATCGTGCCGACGTGATAAACAATTTTTTCCCCTCTTTGCCTCCAAACGTGCAGGAGGTTGGATTGCTCACTGGCAAACGCAACACTCTGTCCACCTTTCCTTGCGGTGTGATTCGCAGGACACAGCCCCCGCCGAATCGCGCATTCCAAAGGCAACCATTATGATCAATGCATGAACCATCCGGAGCGCCACTCGATTGCTCAAGCTGCCAGCAGGTGGGATTCGAAATTAGGCCTTCATCAGGATGATAATCGTAACGGAGGAAAATGTTGCGGATGGTGTCAGCACAGTAGAAATAGCGTTCATCCGGCGACCATGCCATTGTGTTTGGAATCCCAAATTCGTGCGCCGTTAAACGCTCGTACCGACGCCCTCCGTCGTATCGAAACAATGCACCACGATGAGTGTTCATCTCCTTCATGCTACCGTCTGGATTCAAGTTGGTTTGCATCGACCCGACCCAGAATCGTCCCCTCGAATCGCATTTACCCTCGTTTAATCGATTGTCGGAGAATGGATCCGGCTGCACCAAAGGCTCAAAGCCATCCCTCCCGTCCCAGCGACTGATGCCCCCTGCAAACGCTATCACCCCGCCCTCACCCTTTTCCTCCAGTGCTAACGCCGTCGGAAAATCGGTAGCGGACCAGTCTCTATTCGTTCCGTTTTCAATGTTATATGATCGAATTTTTTTCCCTACGATATCAACCCAATAGAGGCTCTGAGTCTCCTTTCTCCAGACCGGGCTTTCTCCAACGCCGTCTCTTGCATCAAACACGATCTCAACGTTCATGATCCACAGATAAAATCATCCACAGATTACGCCGTGAAATCTGTGGATCCTGTTTAGGATTTTGGGCTTAATTTCGTTTCGCTTTTTGCGGAGGGTCCGCTCATATCGCGTGGGCGGCAGTTCCGTCGAACCAGAAGGGGGCTTCGGGATTGGCCCAGGTGCTGTTAGGAACCGTCGCGAACCATCCCGGCCGCGCCGGATCGCGATCATAGGGGTAGCCGCCAAGACGACGGTAAGCAGCGGCGTACCTATCCACCCTGTCGTGGTCGAGCCGCACACCGAGGCCGGGCCCCTCCGGGACGCGGATCGCGCCGTCTTCGTATTTAAATTTGCCGCCGGTGATCACATCGTCGACCAGATGATGGTAGTGCGCGTCGGCCGCAAAGGTCAGGTTGGGGAGGACTGCTCCCAGATGCAGCATCGTGGCGAGCTGGATGCCCAATTCCCCGGATGAGTGCACAGCGATTTCGGTTTGCACTGTCTCGCATACCGCAGCGGCCTTGATGCAGGGCCGGATGCCGCCCCAGAATGTAGTGTCGAGCAGAACGACATCCACAGCCGGATCACGCAGGTTCGTTGCCAACTGCTCGAAATTAACTACCACCGTGTTAGTCGCGAGCCGGATCGGTACGGCTGCACGCACTTGGCGCATCCCGTTCAGTCCCCAGGTAGGGTCCTCATAGTAATCATTAGGCAAATCGGCGATGGCGCGGCCGAACCGGATCGCCTCCTCTATCGAGAACACGGCATTTGGGTCGAACCGGAACGTGTCGCCTGGCAACCCTTCAGCAAGTGCTCGGTAGCAAGCGAGCTCGTGGTGCGGTGGGAATACGCCGCCCTTTAACTTGTGGCTGGTGAATCCGAGGCGCGCCTTCAATGTGCGCGCCTCGGATACAAGCTGTTCGGCGGTTCGCACCTCGTGGCGCCCGGTCGCATCGCTCGCGAAACGAAAGAAAAGATAGGACGCGAACGGCACCGCGTCGCGAAGCTTGCCGCCAAGCAACCCATACACCGGGATGCCCAGCGCCTGACCGATGATGTCGAGACAGGCGAACTCGATGGCAGCGAGAAGCTGCGTGCGGTTGTTGTAAAGGCTGGCGGTCGGGTTGGTAATCATGAAGCGCAGCGCTTCGAGGGCGAACGGGTCGTGGCCGAGAAGGCATTTCTTAAGGCCTTGGAACGCAGCTTCCGCGCTTTCGCCGCCGCCACCCATCTCGCCCAGTCCGGTGATGCCCGCATCGGTGTCGACTTCCACGATAGTGCGTACGAACCGGCCCCAATGACATCCGTTGGCGTGACGGATGGCAGCCTCGAGTGGAACCGAGACCGTCGTGGTGCGGATGTCGGTGATGCGCAGACGAGGGATCATCGCCGGTCGCTCCCCGGTTGGATCTCGCGCACGCGGAACCGGCACTCTGCAGCTAACATTGTACCTGGGGACAGGACAATCAGACCGTGCGCCTCTGGTCCCGGCGGGAGATTATGGGCATTCACTGCGTGGCTTACCGGTTCAAAGCAGAAGAATGGAGCATCGGCGGAAGGCGAGTATAGGATAAAAGTGGAGAGCGGAGGGCGTGCCTCCAAATCAAGCGCTAGCGCCCGATCTTCCCAGAGAATCGTGGCGTGGCCGTTCCAACCGACGAAGGCGTTGTTGATCCAGTCGATCGGGAGTGATCGCAACGATGAAAAGTCCCACTCAGGGCAGCTGGTCACTGGCACGCGCTTCACCGGCAGGTGGCGCGCATCTTCGAGCCAGACCGATTCGGCCTGAGCCATCAAACGCGTCGCCGGAGTACGTGGCAGCCAGGGATGGAACCCCAGCCCAAAGGGAAGCGCGATGGTAGCGCGATTGGTCGCCACCAATCGGATTGTCATCGCGTCGGCGCCAAGCGTGTAGTCGAGCGTCGCCTCATAACGATAGGGACCAGGACCGTGAGCTTCGCGTTCGAGGTGCACGCGCCGATCATCATTAAAGGAGACACCCCAGGGCGACAGCCAGCCATCGCCGTGGATAGGACAGGGCTCATCCGCGATGTTGGGAGCCAGCGAGTGAAATACACCACCGAAGGTGAATCCTGAGCTGGAGATGCGGTTTGACCAGGGCACGAGCACGTACAACCCGAGCTCGCCGGGGTCGTCCGTTCCGCCGTCCGGACAAGCGCGGAACACCTCCATGCTTCGCCCGTCCCGCATAAGATCGAAACGCGCGACTCCACCTCCTAATGACGGCATGATATCGGCGACCAGGGAACCCGCGGCGAGCCGGACCGCTGCGCGCATTTGCTACCAGCCTCCGTCGATTAATATATTCTGACCAGCAATCATGTCGGACTCTCTGGCGCACAGGAACAACACCAGATCGCCGATGTGTTCCGGATAGATACGTTCCTTCAGCGACTGCCGGTCGAGCACCCAGTTATTATATTGTTGCAAGCGGTCACCGAAAACGCGGTCCTCGGCCTCCGAACGTACGGCACCGGGGCTGATGGCGTTGACGCGGATGCCATGTCTGCCGAGTTCGCGGGCGAGCGTTTTGGTCAGGCCGTAGAGTGCGCCCTTCGAGGCCACGTACGGCACGTAGCCCTCAACGACGCCATTCAGCGTGACCGAGCAAAAGTTCACGATTTTACCGTAGCGTTTGGCAATCATACCCGGAGCCACCGCCTGTGCCAACGCGAACGCGGCCGCCGCGTTGACACGTAGTTGATCCTCGTATTCAGCGAGCGAAAATTCCATGAACGGGCGGTTGACGATCAGCGCGGCGTTGTTGATGAGCACATCGATGCCGTTGTGCTCTTTTGCGAGCAGCTCGACTCGCGCCTTTGCGCCTTCGAGATCGGCCAGATCTTGTCCGATGAAAGAGGCTGCGCTTCCAGTGATCTCGACGACTTCAGTCGCGAAGCTTTCGCCGCGCTCATGGCCCGGCCGGTCCAGAAGCAGAAGGCGCGCGCCGGCGCCCGCAAGGCGCATCGCCTGAGCTCGTCCCAGCGAACCGAGCGCGCCGGTGAGCAGAATGGTTTTGCCCTCGAGTCTCATTGCTTCATAGAGCGTCCGAGACCTCGTCCACGTTGGTCTCCCCGACAGGCTTGTCAAAGACGATCTCGCCGCGCGCCATGGCGACAATGCGTTCGCACGATTGGAACACGTGATGCAAGTTGTGGCTGATCAGTATTCCGGTCACACCCTGTGCAGGTAGACTGCGCACGAACCCCAGCACCTTGGATGTCTCTTTCACGGAAAGGTGGTTCGTCGGTTCATCCAGGATCAAAACCCTGGACTTGAAATGCATGGCACGAGCGATAGCGACGCCCTGCCGCTGTCCACCGGAGAGTTCGCCCAACAGTGCGTCGGGCGAGCGCACCTGCAGATCGACATCGGCGATGGCCCGCATCGCACCCTCGCGCATGCGCTGGTAATCAAGCAACCCGAGGCCGCCGATCGCGAAGCGGAGCGGCTCGCGCCCGATGAACAGGTTACGTGCGATCGACATGGTGGGCACCATGGAGTTGTCCTGATAGATAGTCTCTATGCCGAGCTTCATCGCCGACTTCGGCGAAGTGATTTCCACCAGGCGGCCGTCGATTCTGATTTCGCCGTGATTCGGACGCTGGACGCCCGAAAGGATCTTGATCAGAGTCGATTTGCCAGCGCCATTGTCGCCGACCAGGCCGCACACCTGGCCGGGCTGGACATCAAAATTGACGCCCTTGAGCGCGTGCACGCCCGAGTACCATTTGTGCAAGTTGCGCACCGAGATCAGGGGGTTGGTCATTTCAGCCCTCTACTTTAATGCGGCGTGCGGTCCGACGCAGCCACGAATTCGCCACGACGGCAAATATGGTCAGCCCGCCGACGGCACATTTGAACCAATTGGCGTCGACCTGGGACAATACCAGGCCGTTGTCGATAACCCGGATGAGCAGCGCACCGACGATGGCGCCGAACACCGTGCCGACGCCGCCCGTCAAAGCGGTGCCGCCGATTACCGCTGAGGCCACGGCCTGCAGCTCCAGTCCGTCGCCGATCGAAGGAAGTGGCGCGCCCAACCGAAAGACTTGGATCGTTCCTCCGAAGCCCGCCAGCATGGCGCACATGACGAAGCAGGTCATCTTCACCCGCCATACCGGGACTCCCATCGCCGCAGCGGCATCAAAGAAGCCTCCAGTGGCGCGGATCCAATTGCCGAAGTTCGAGCCGCCCAGCATCGCTGCGGCAACCAGCGATATGATGGCAAACCAGATGAACGAGGCACGAAGCATTCCACCCGGACCGACGAATTGCGTGAAGACACCGATCGGCAGATCGCTCGAGAGCAAAGGAGGGAATCCGCCTGTAAGAACGACAGCCAACGAGCGCACGATGAAAAGCATCCCCAACGTGGTGATGAAGCTAGGAATATTGAACGTCAAGGTGATGAAACCGTTGGCGAAACCCACCACGGCCGCGATCGCCAGCCCAAATAGCATGGCCGGGATAAAGGGGATACCGGCGTTTGTCATCAGTGCAATGGACACTGGCATCAGGGCAAACATTGAACCCACGGATAGATCGAATTCGCCGCAGATCATCAAAATGGTGACGCCGATCGAGACCAGACCGAC
>DASTDH010000262.1:0-13102 GCA_035710445.1 Chthoniobacterales bacterium | reverse complement strand
CTTTGAGCGAGCAATGGACACGCTCGGAGCCATTGTTGGCCCATTGACTGCGCTTTGGTTATTGGCTGCAACGTCCGGAAACTACCGCACGGTGTTCGCGATGACACTCCTGCCCGGATTGATTGCAGCAGCCTTGGTCGGATTTGTT
Source organism: Chthoniobacterales bacterium (assembly GCA_035710445.1). Classification (GTDB taxonomy): domain Bacteria; phylum Verrucomicrobiota; class Verrucomicrobiia; order Chthoniobacterales; family JAFAMB01; genus DASTDH01. The sequence goes on along the minus strand of DASTDH010000262.1, from coordinate 12,954 downwards.
GTCCAGGAAAGAAAGCGGACACCAATACTTCACGCATCCTTTGGCGAACGGCTCCATTCGCTGCCATCATCATATCGGCGCTTCTTGCTGGCTGTGGGAATTTTCGGCGCGGGTGCGTTTGCGCACACACTGCTCATTCTTTTGGCTACACAAAGATTGAGGCCGAGTCTGGGCGCATCTGCTGCGGCGAGCGCGGCTGTAGCACTTTACGTCTTACACAATGTCTTCTATGCAGGATTCTCCTATCTGGGCGGTTTGCTGGCGGACCGTCTTCCGAAAAATCTGCTGTTGGGCAGCGGCTATGCGCTGGCGGCAATAATGGCCCTGGGTATTATGTTCCTGCCTGCCGGTATTGGCCCGTTGGCACTGGTTTTTGTGCTTGGAGGAATCCAGGTTGCGATAGAAGAGACCCTGGAAGACTCATTTTGCGCTGAACTAGTTGAACCAACACAGCACGGAATGGCCTTCGGAGTGTTGGCAACAGTCAACGGAATCGGCGATTTTCTGTCCAGTTCTGTGGTGGGCTTGCTTTGGTCGACAGTCGGTCCAAACTTGGCGTTCGGCTATAGCGCAGCGCTCTTCGTTCTTGGCGCAGTGCTTATGATCAGGGTGCAGCGAGGATGACTCATCGTTAAACTTCTTTATTTTCCTGCTCTTAGGCTCGGTGCTTCGGGTCCTCATCAAGCGCTTCCACGACTGAGCCCTTTTCCCGGTTGCAGATTCGCACGTCTTTATCGGCTGGCCATCACAGATCGCCGACGCATGCCCAAATCGAGAAAAGACGCGGCTATCCGAATCAAAGTTCGGCCAGATTTTTCCATAGCCTGGGTAGCCGTGCGGGAGGCCGTTGCACGATTGTTACAATCCGAGGTTTGCTCCCAACCAGATCTTTTGGGACTAAGAGAAGTCCCTTGCTCTTATGAAATTCAGCTCATTCAGGGTCGCTCTCTTACTCGTGGCTGTTTTCGCTGCGACTTTTTCTGCTAAGGCGCAGTTTACGAAGTTGAATGCCGCCGGTTCCACTTTCGCCGCTCTAATAATGGATCGTTGGACCGAGGAGTTCAGCAAAACAAATCCGAACGTCGAAATCATCTACCTGGCAATAGGTAGCGGCGGCGGCATTGCCAATTTCACGGAGGGAATCGCCGATTTCGCGGCGAGCGATGCTGCGATGACCGATGAGCAGATCGCACAAGTGAAACCAGGGGTGGTATTGATTCCTTTTACGGCGGGCAGCATCGTGTTGGCTTACAACTTGCCAGGCGTAGAAGCCCTCAAGCTTTCCCGTGAGGCATATAGCGGGATCTTCCTTGGCAAAATCACAAAGTGGAATGACCCGGCCATCGCCAAAACAAACGAAGGCGTAAAACTGCCGGACTCGGCGATCACGGTGTGCGAACGCTCGGACAGCAGCGGGACAACATTTGTTTTTGCAAAACACCTCAGTGCCGTTAACCCGGACTTCAAGAGTCAAGTGGGTGAGGGTACCACAGTGAAATGGCCGACCGGAGCCACGGCCAAAGGTAATGGCGGCGTGGCGGCGTTGGTTAAGAAGACCTCTGGCGCCATCGGTTATGTCGAATACGGGTACGCGAAGAGCACCCAATTACTTTTTGGACAGCTTGAGAATAAGTCGGGCGCTTTCGTCGCAGCATCTCCCCAGTCGGACGCAGTAACCCTCAATTCGACCCAGTTTCCAGCCGACAGTCTGCGTGCTTGGCCGAGCGACCCGGATGACAAGGACGCTTATCCGATTGCCACATTCAGCTGGCTCCTACTGTACAAGAAATATGACAATAAGGATGTCCTTGGTGCTTTGAAGAAGTTCGTGGCTTGGAGCCTTACGGATGGACAAAAATTTGCCGGTGAACTCGGCTATGTTCCTCTTCCGAAAGATGTCGCTGCGAAATCCGAAGCTGCACTCAAGTCGATTGAATAACGGTCCGTTCGCACAAACTGCGATTGCATTCGAGTCGCCTGGCTTCGCTCGACAGCGCGAAACGAAGCCATAGTCGGTTGGCATCGGAACGTGGGGAATGATGCAGTCGTCCGACAACCGATTGCATGCAAAATCCTTCTCGGCGTCGGCTAAGTGCCGTTACACGATTGTAACAATCTGATATTTGCTCGAACCCGAATCTTTTGGGACTAAGAGGAGTCTCCTATCTCTTATGAAAATCAACTCATTCAGGGTCGCCCTCTCGCTTCTAGCCGCTTCGGCAGCGGCATATTCGGCCTCGGCGCAGACGAAGTTGAACGGCGCGGGTGCCACCTTTCCGGCTCCGTTATATCAGCGTTGGATTGCAGAGTTCACTAAGGCAGATCCCAAAATCCAGATCAACTACCAAGGAGTAGGTAGCGGTACCGGCATTACCAATTTTACTCAAGGGATTGTGAACTTCGCCGGCAGCGACGCCGCCATGACCGATGAGCAGATCGCCAAGGTTAAACAAGGAGTAGTTTTGATTCCTGCCACTGCGGGCAGCATCGTTTTGGCTTACAATTTGCCAGCAGTGCAGAGCCTCCAGCTTTCCCGCGAGGCGTACAGCGGCATCTTCCTTGGTAAGATCACCAAATGGAATGATCCGATCATCGCCAAGGCCAACGAAGGTGTTAAGCTGCCGGATACCCCAATCACGGTCTGCGAACGTTCGGACGGCAGTGGAACGACATTCGTATTCACCAAGCACCTCAGCGCCATCAGCCCGGAATTCAAGTCTCAGGTTGGAGAAGGTACGACGGTCACATGGCCGACCGGTGTGGCCGGCAAGGGGAACGACGGTGTTACTGCGTTGATCAAGCAAACTCCGGGCGCCATCGGGTATGTCGAGTATGGATACGCCAAGAACAACAAACTGACGTTTGCGCAACTAGAGAATAAGTCCGGGGCCTTCGTCGCAGCGACACCCGAGTCCGGAGCGGCGACATTGAACAGCACGCAGTTCCCGTCTGAGATTTTGCGCGCATGGCCAAGCGATCCAGATGCCAAGGACGCCTATCCGATCTCCACGTTTACCTGGCTCTTGTTGTACAAGAAATATGATAGCAAAGAAGTCCTGGATGCGCTCAAGAAGTTCGTGGCCTACGGCCTGACCGACGGCCAAAAATTCGCTGATGAGCTCGGATACATTCCGCTCCCGAAGGAAGTGAGCGCGAAATCGGAAGCGGCGCTAAAGTCGATTGAATAATAGCCCATTCGCAGCAAAGGTATTGCTCTATGCCCGATCCCGCCTCAGATACCGGAAATGACTTTCGGAAACGGCGGTTTGGGTTCGACCTGTTTTTCGTTCTGACCTGGGTTGCGTCCGTAGCGACGGTCGTCACCCTCGTCTGGATAGTCTGGAGTATCCTGCAGGCTGCGTTTCCTGCGATGGTCGCCACCGGATGGAATTTCTTTGTGAGCTCCGTCTGGAATCCTAACCGGAACATTTATGGAGCCCTTCCGTTCCTCAATGGTACCGCCGGTAGTTCCGGAATAGCGTTGCTCCTGGCGCTGCCGCTGGGAGTCGCTATCGCGATATTTTTGAGCGAGGACTTCTTGCCTGCTGCGGTCCGGCAGGTGATCCGATTCGTGGTTGAGCTGCTGGCGGCAATTCCGAGCGTCGTTTACGGGTTGTGGGGTATTGCGGTGATCATTCCAATCGTCCAATCCTGGGGAGGCTTTCTGACCCAGCATCTCGGGTTTCTTCCGTTTTTTGCGCCACCGGCAACCGGGAACAGTATGTTGACGGCCTCGCTCGTCCTCGCACTCATGGTGCTTCCGACGATCACGGCGATTTCGCGCACAGCATTGGTGGCAGTGCCGAAGACTTTGCGGGAGGGATCCTATGCAATCGGCGCCACTCGTTGGGAAACGATCTTTAAGGTCTTATTGCCGACGGCAGCGCCGGGTATCGTGGCTGCGACCATTTTGGCCTTTGGCCGGGCGATGGGCGAAACCATGGCGGTGGCTATGCTTATCGGCAATAGCCCTCGTTTTACCTGGTCCTTGCTTTCTCCCGCTGGGACACTAGCCGGGCTGTTGGCCAACCAATTCGGCGAAGCCCATGATATGCAGGTCTCCGCACTGATGTACGCGGCGCTCACGCTGGTAATCCTGACCCTGTTCGTCAACATAGCGGGCGAACTCGTGCTTCGTCACACCCAGAAAAGCATCGCCGGAATACGTTAAATAATATGAGCGCGGCAGGCGAAGCGGATCAGGTAATACCAATGAAGGCGTCCTCTACCTGGGATCGCTTTCGCCTCACTCGCAATTCATTTTGGACGGTGCTTTGTGTCGGCTGTTCCTTTCTGACCCTGATTCCTTTGTTTTCCATCGTTTATCTGGTCATCGTGAAGGGCTTGCCCTTGCTGACCCCGGGCGTGTTTGCAACGCTGCCCCCGGCTCCGGGCGTCGAAGGAGGCGGCTTTGGGAACGCAGTTCAAGGCACTATCGTCATGGTCGGTGTCGGGATCCTGCTCTCCGCACCGTTGGGGATTCTGTCGGCCATTTACATCTGTGAATATAATCGACGCTCCGCATTGGCCGGCGCCGTTCGGTTCATCGCGAAGCTTTTAACCGGAGTTCCATCGATCATTTGCGGCGTTTTTGCTTTTGCGGTGGTTGTCCTTACTACCGGGCGCTTTTCCGCCATTGCCGGAGGAGTCGCGCTCGCCGTTCTCACGTTGCCGACCATCCTGCTCACCACAGAGCAGGCTATCCTCGGCGTTCCGAACGCACTTCGGGAGGCTTCATACGGGTTGGGGGCCACCCGGTTCCAGACTATTGCTCGAGTGGTATTGCCGGAAGCGCTCCCCGCTATCATGACCGGTCTCATGTTGGCAGTTGCCCGCGCTGCCGGAGAAACGGCTCCAGTTTTATTTACCGCTCGCTTTAGTCAGTATTGGATTCAATCGCTCAATGACGAAACTGCCTCGCTGGCGGTTCTGATCTACAACTTTTCTTCGTTGCCGTACGATTATCAGATCAAGCTCGCCTGGACCGCTTCACTGGTGTTAGTTGTGCTGGTCACAATCACTAACGTTACTGCGCAGCTAGTGTTTTCGAAGCGACACCGATAGGGAGCCAATTCACGGGTCCTTAATCTATTAGCCGCGCCGGTCCGTTCTGGCGTGCAGTGTGCCACAACGACGCATAGCGGGAAGAGCCGATCCGTTCGGCGGAATTTAAAGTTCGCCTCTACCGCTATTTTCGGTAACTGACCGGCTGCTTGCCAGGAGTTTCCGGAACCGAGGTCGCTTTAGGCCCACCCCAAAGCAACGTCACCGACGCACTTACGATATCGATCGGGGCATCAAATTTCCCCCGTAAGATATGGCCCTGCCCGTCGTTCGTCGCCACCTGCGGGTCCGGGACAAACAGATGTGAATAGCCGACATCGAATGCCAGATATGGCAAGGGCTTGTACTGCAAGCCAGCGGAAAGAAAATAACGATTGTTATCGGGAATACGTGGATCGCGCAGGCTGGCGTCCTTGATCGGCGTTTCATCGTAAGCAAAGCCGCTTCGCAATGTCAGTTGCCTGGTCGCGTACCACTCCAGACCTACGGCATAACGATAGGAATCCTTGTATTCCAAATTCAAGACACTGCCCGGCGTACCTGGATTGCTGAAGGTGATCGGGATCTGCTGCAGTCGACTCCAGCGGGTGAGTTCGATATCACCCATGATGGCGAAGTTGTGCAGGAAACGCTGATAAATGCTGAAATGGTAAATCTCCGGGAGTTCCAGTTGGGCGGTAGCACTTTGATTGAAAAATGTGTTTTGTAAGGCGTTTCCGGCGGGAAAAGCCGGGATCGGTAACGTCACTCCAGGCAAGGGCGAAAATACGCCAGAAGCCGAAATTGCCGGTACTCCGCTGAACTGCACACTCCCGCGTACGGTATGAGTAATCCCAGATCGATAGCTAAAACCGATCCGCCCCTCTTGCAGGCACGGTATTTCGTTTTCTTTGAGGTATTCAAAGATGGCGCCAATCGTGAATCCCAGACTCCAGTCGTCACCATGTAGCTCAGTTATTCCGTCGCGCCCCTGCGGAACAAAACCTGCATTGGCATAAGCTTGTTCGGTTGCTCTCACGAAACCCGGAATAAAAGGAGCAGGAACACCAGATGCGGCAAAAGCGGCCGGCAAAGCCGGAAAGAATTGAGTGTTCAGTATGTTGGCGCCAATACCACCAAAATCGACTGCTTGGCTGAGCCGCGCGGATGCGTATTGAATGTCGAGACTTGCTCCGATCGAGATTCGATCGAAAACTCGATAAGCGATGGTTGGTTGAATATCGAATGTCTGCAATTTCGTGCGCAGAGCGGAGTAGCGGCCAACCCAACCAGGATCATAATCTGTTTCCAAACCAAACGGAACACTCAGTCCAATTCCAATCGTCAGATCACCATATTGTGAGCTGCGAAAAACCGGTTGAGAAAGGTAGGCATTCGGAATCAGATGATCGACTCCAGCATCGCCGCCGTTTCCGCCGGTGATCTTGGCTCCGTTGAAGGGGGTACCGGGAGCGCTAATACTCGAACCCTGATTCGAGAACGTCGCGCTCGGAATGACGTAGTGAAACCCACCCTGTAACTCCCCCTGTGGGAGTAACGCGATTCCAGCGGGATTGAAAAATATGGTGGAAGCGTCCTCAGCTTGGGCGGCCCCTCCGGCATAGGCCGTACCCAGGCCGCTGACGCTTTGTTCGTGCAGGAGAAAAGATCCAGCGCGAGCCTGACTACCAAATCCTATAAAAGCAACTATTGCAGTTACAAAAGAGCAGCAGCTAAACAAACGACGGGGGGAGAACTTCATGTCAGAGGGGTAAGGGAAAGAACAACTCCTCCAAGGAAAGCGTACTGGCCTTAAAATTACAATGTAATTTTCTGTTGAGACAGAAATGCCGTTGGCCAGCCGGTCCGATTCTTCAAAGTGAGAGGTGTTCCTCAGAAAATTCGGTGACGCTTTCACCGCCGCGGGCGACGGTATGCGCCAAGCCGGGCGCAGCCGCCAGCACATGTTCGGCGAAGAAACGCGCGGTCGCGATCTTGCTGGCGTAAAAGGCAGGATCACCTTTGCCCTCAGCCAGGCGATTTGCCGATATGACTGCTCCACGTGCGAGTTGCCAACCGCCGGCCACAATACCAAAAAGCTTCAGAAACGGCACTCCTCCGGCTAATACCCGATTGGGCTTCACCGAGTAGTTGGCAAGGATATACTCAACCGCGTTGGACAAGGCGGCTACCCCCCGAGTGTATCCGTCGCGGATGCTCTCCAGCGCTGGATCAGGTCGCTTTGCCGCTAGTTCGCCCTCAAACCGTCGCATCTCATCCAAGACGGCATGCATCGTCTTACCTTGATCGCGAACAATCTTCCGGCCAACCAAGTCATTGGCCTGAATCCCGGTAGTCCCTTCGTAAATGGTGGTAATCCTGGCATCGCGCCAATGCTGGGCCGCTCCGGTTTCTTCGATGTATCCCATGCCCCCGTGTACTTGAATTCCCAGGGAGGCGATTTCAATTCCAGTCTCGGTGCTCCAGCCCTTCACCACCGGTGTCAACAGGTCGACAAACGCTTGATTGCGTTGCCGGTATCCTTCGTCCGGGTGCCTCATCGCCAAGTCGCGGGCGCCGGCCACAACATATGCGAGTGAACGGGTCGCTTGGGTCTGCGATTTCATCTGCAGCAACATACGCCGCACATCGGGATGCTGAACAATGGGCACGGCCTCATTCTTACCCGAACTATCTCGCCCTTGGACGCGCGTTTTTGCGTAAGCCAACGCCTGTTGATAGGCGCGCTCACCGATTGCGACTCCTTCCAGACCGACCGATAACCGGGCGACGTTCATCATGATAAACATGTATTCGAGCCCCCGATTTTCTTCGCCTACTATGTACCCGACAGCACCTCCATGATCGCCGTACGACATCACGCACGTCGGACTCCCGTGTATGCCCAACTTATGTTCTACCGAAAGGCACCAGGCATCGTTCCGCTGCCCGAGGCTACCATCGTCGTTGACCAGAAATTTGGGCACGATGAAAAGCGAAATTCCTCTAACCCCTGGGGGAGCATCGGGTGTACGGGCAAGCACGAGATGAACGATGTTTTCCGATAGATCGTGTTCTCCATAGGTGATAAAGATCTTCTGTCCGAAAATCCGGTAAGTACCGTCCGGTTGTGGCACCGCCCGAGTCCTCACTGCCGCCAGGTCTGAGCCGGCCTGAGGTTCAGTCAGATTCATCGTGCCGGTCCAACGGCCTTCCACCATCTTCGGTAGAAATTTGCTTTTCTGATCGGGCGTTCCACGCAGCAACAGGGCCTCGACTGCTCCCTGGGTAAGCTGAAAACAGGCGGAGAACGCCAGGTTGGCCGATTTCCACATCTCTTGCACGGCGGCACCGACCAGGCTTGGAATCGCCTGACCTCCATATTCTGGCCCGAATCCGAGGCGGTTCCAGCCGGTATCAATATAGCTCTGATAAGCTTCCCGAAAACCGGGCGCGGTTACTACGTTGCCGTCCTTCCAGATCACCCCTGCTTGATCGCCTACTCGATTGAGCGGTGTCAGAACTTCACTGGCAAAACGGCTCGCTTCCTGCAAGATCGCCTTCACTACCTCTTCGTCGGTCTCCTGCCAGCCAGGCAGAACGGTCAACTGATCGAGTCCGGCAAGTTCGCATATAACGAAATGCATATCCTTGAGTGGCGCTTCATAGGTACTCATAGGCCTGAGGTACAGTAACCGGTAATCGCTAATCGGTATTCACTAATCGGTTTGGAAGAAGGGGTGTCGTCCCGATTGGCGAAGTCTGCCACCGATTACCGACTACTGGCTATTCTCTCCCCTTCCCCGTTGCTTTTCAAACACTCGCAGTCACCATAGCCCCAATTTCTCTTTACTCCGTCGTAAATTCTCCACAACCAGCTCGGCAATATCGAGAACCTGAGGCGCCCCCGGTCTGCCGGCGCTCTCGCTCGAGCTGAGCATCGATTTACAAAATGGACAACCGGAGGCGATCACCTCGGCGCCGGTCTGCTCCGCCTCGCGAAATCGATTCTCTCCAACCCTCATCGTTCCCGGTTCTTCTTCCTTCCAGAACTGAGCACCGCCGGCACCACAACAAAAACTGTGGTTGCGATTTCGAGGCATCTCCTTCAGCTGCGCTTTATGACCACCGGAAAGAACGGTGCGCGGCGCCTGGTAAACGCCGTTGTGGCGTCCCAAATAGCAAGGATCGTGATAGGTCACCTTCTGACTCAGGATCATCTCGGGCAATCTCCCCTGCTTGATCAATTCTTCGATTAACTGGCTATGATGCAGCACTCGATAGTTTCCGCCCAGTTGCTGATAATCGTTCGTTAGCGCGTTGAAGCAATGCGGACAGGTAGTCACAATTCGCTTGAGCCGGCTTTTCTCCAGATTGCGTCTCTCGGGCGGAAAGGCTTCCGGGCTCATGACCGGCTTCGCCTCGAGCTCTTCGTCAGACGCGCCCTCCCCGTCAGACTGGAGGAGAGCATTGAGTGTTTCCACATTCTCTGTCGCCAGATTGAAGTACAAATACTCGTTCCCTGCGCGACGCGCAGGGTCGCCGGTACATTTTTCCTTGTTGCCTAAGATCGCAAAACTTACCCTCGCGTGGGTCAGGATCTCAGCTAGGGAGCGTGCAATCTTCTGGGCGGAGGGGTCATAGGCGCCCGCGCAGCCCACCCAATAGAGAACTTCGAAGTCCGGATTCTCCTCGACGGTGGGCACCTTGAGATCGCGGCCCGGCCAGTCCGCCCTGGATTCGTGGGCTACACCCCAGGGATTTCCGGAGCGTTCCATGTTACGAAAGGCACCATTGAGTTCTTGCGGAAATTGTCCCTTGGTCATAACCGCGTCGCGTCTTAGATCCACGATGTCCGTGAGCTGCTCGCAACCAACCGGGCACGCTTCGACACAGGCTCCACAGGTGGTACAAGCCCAAAGTGCGCTCTCATTGAGCGCAAATTCCATTACTGGTCGGGGGCTTGGACTTCCCGAGGCCAGCTTCGACCGGATCGAATTGAGCTCGTACCGCTTGTTAATTTCAATCGCAGAGGGTGCTAAAGCCTTACCGGTGACGTGAGCCGGACATACATTGGTGCAGCGGTTGCATTGAATGCAGGCGTAAGGATCCAGTATCTGAGTGAATCGGAACTGTTCCAGCTTCGCTACGCCGAATTGTTCGGTACTCTCGTCATCAAAACTGATCGGATCAAGGCTCCCGCTCCCTACTTTCCTGCCGATCTGGTCACGTCGTCCGAGGCCGAGCCGGATTGGAGCCACGAAAAGATGGATATGCTTCGAGCGTACGAAGTAAGGTAAAAAAGCAAGGATTAGCCCAAGCGATATCCACCAGCCGAAGTGCCATCCGATTATTCGATTCGGGCCAAATCCCAGTCCGCACGCGATAACACTTGCTATCGGTTGCCAGCCATCCAAGCGACCCTCGGCCGCCAGCAACGACCCGGCCCCGAACAGACGAAATCCAACGTGGAAAAATATAAAAGCGGCAACGATAAAGCTATCCCGGCGAACGCCGCCCGCACGGACGGTGGGATGAAGCAAAACCGGCTCGTTGAATCGCTCCAATTGGGAGTCGGTCCGGATGAAACGGCGCCAAAGAAAATAGATCACTCCGATCAGCACCAAAAACCCCAGGATGTCTGCACCAGCCCGAAACCAACATCCAACCAAAGAACTACCTAACCAGGTAAACCAATGACCCGGGAAATAGCCTTCCACTACGTCCGCCAAATTGACTAACAGATAGAAGCTGAATCCGTAAAAGATAAAGCTGTGAAAAAAACCCACGATTGGGCGGTTCCGGAATACCGTGACCTGAGTGATCGTCTGGAGTATTGCTTCGCGAACCCTCTGCAACGCTCTGTTTGTCCTTGAATAGTACTCCGGCTGTCCCCGCTTAACTACGGCGATGATTTCTCTGAATCCAAGATAAGTGTAATAGAGCGACAACGCCGCTAGCAGAGTGAACACTATCCTCTCGGGAAGAGTCAGCATAGGGGAAAAAAATCTGTGTAACCGGTGAAATCTGCGGACTATCCTTTCTGACCTGATCTGCGGTTCACCTCTTGCTCGGTTTACGACTCACAGTTGTGCGGTTAGCTGCGGAAGAATCTCCAACGCGTCCCCAACCAGACCATAATCCGCCACTTGGAAAATCGGTGCATCGGGATCTTTGTTAATGGCCACGATTACTTTCGAATCTCGCATTCCTGCCAGGTGCTGAATGGCTCCCGATATGCCGACGGCGATATACAAATCCGGTGCCACGATTTTACCGGTCTGGCCCACCTGATAATCATTAGGTACGTAACCGGCATCTACCGCCGCGCGAGATGCTCCGACCGCCGCATTTAACTTGGCCGCGAGCGCCTCCAACAATTTGAAGTTCTCCGCCTTTTGCAAACCGCGGCCTCCGGAAACGACCACCCGGGCGGCGGTCAATTCGATCTTTTCACCGCTCGACAGCTGCCGTCCAAGCAATCGGGTGCCGCTCCGATCGTCGACGATTTCGTTTATCGATTCGATGGGCGCGCTCTCTTCTGCGATCGGAGCACTATCAAAGCCAGTGGAGAGAACGGTCAGAACTTTGATCGTATCGGCAGATCGCACGGTTGCGAGTGCGTTGCCGGCGTAAATCGGCCGAAGAAACGTATCACCCGATACCACATCGATGATGCCGGAAATTTGTTGAACATCGAGCCGAGCAGCGAGCCGCGGAAGCACATTTTTTCCGAACGTAGTCGCTGGCGCCAACACGTGCGAGTACCGACCGATTTGGATATGCTTCAAGGCTTGAGCGGAAACAGCCTCAGCGGTTTGAGCACCGAGATGCGGCGCATCTGCCAGGAAGACCTTGTTCACACCAACCACGCGAGCACTCGCCCGCGCAACTCCCTGCACATTCTCCCCGATCACCAAAACGTGAATCTCCGGATTTTCCCCTTTCTCGCCAATCTTCCTGGCAGCGGCAACCGTGTGCTGAGTAGCGGGCTTCAGGGCGACATTATCGTGTTCAGCAAGGACTAGGATCGACATAGAAAACAAAGGACTGTTAGATTATTGGAGCACCAATACTCCATTCCTTCTTTACTCCAACACTCCTTGGTTTTCTGTTCAGATGACCTTTGCTTCATCGCGGAGTTTGGTAACGAGTTCCTCTACACTTTGGACCCGGACTCCGGCCTTTCGGGGACGGGGCGCTTCAACCTGCAGAGTAGTTAGATGCGGCGTAATGTCGACTTGCAGATCTCCGATTTTCAAAATATCCAATGGCCGTTTCTTTGCCTTGATGATGTTGGGAAGAGTCGTATAGCGAGGCTGATTGAGGCGTAGATCGGTTGTGATCACCGCGGGCAGGTTGACCTCCAAGGTCTCCAGGCCTCCATCGATCTCTCGCGTCACGACGGCTTTGCCATTGGCCACCTCCAGCTTGGAAGCAAAGGTCGCTTGCGGCCAATCCAGTAAACCGGCCAGAAGCTGCCCCGTTTGATTCGAGTCGTCGTCGATCGCCTGTTTACCGAGGATGACTAATTGCGGGTTTTCTTTCTGCACCAGCGCCGCTAGCGTCTTGGCGACAGCCAGGGGTTCCAGCTCGCTTCCGGATTCGATCAGGATACCACGATCCGCACCCATCGCCATCGCAGTTCGCAGCGTTTCCTGGCAAGCCGGTGCACCGATCGAAACCGCGACGATCTCGGTGACAATTCCACGTTCCTTTAAACGAATCGCCTCTTCGACCGCGATCTCATCGAACGGGTTCATCGACATTTTGACGTTCTCGAGGTCCACTCCGGACCCATCTGATTTAACCCGGACCTTTACAGTAAAATCAACGACTCGCTTGATCGACACTAGGACTTTCATGAGAAGAGTTCAGGGAGGAGTGTTGGAGAGTTGGACTACTGGAGTA